>JAZRUU010000087.1:0-6118 GCA_045652725.1 Clostridia bacterium
GACTTAGGCCTCTTACAAAGTCCATAGAGGCAAACAGGGTGAGTGCCCGCGGCAGAACGGCCGCCGCGACATCTAAATGTGTCTGCACAGATGAAAGCCATGCGGGAAAGTCGGTGTAGCGGTGAAAATAACCGCCTGAAAATTCAGAAAGATAGGTCTTTAAAGTTCTGTAAATGGGGTAATCAACGGGGTAGGTTTCTGCCCTTTTGTGGTTGGGGTTTGTGCCCATGCCGCAAAGGGTGTGGCCGTTTGCCAAAAGGTAGTTCTGCACGCGGCTATAGAGTTTATAAAACCGACAGGCAACGCTGTAGAGATTTTCATCCTTTTCCATTGCAAACTCAAAGTTGTTATAAGAATTGTCAAACGAAAGGCAGTCGCCGTCGTCGTTGATTAAAAACACGCTGTTGCCGTGAATGTCACACCCTTCGGTTTTAAAGCCGTTTTCAAGCAGGTGCGTCAGTAACCCTTTGGTGACCTCAAGCGAAACCGGCCCACCCGAAAGGGAGAGTAAGGGAAACTCAAGTTCAACCCCTGTGAACTTTCTGTTTTCGCGAAAAAAGCCTGATAAAAATTCTTGTGCTACAAGTTCTCTTGCTTTCATAGTGCCTCCTTACAAAAAATGGGGCAGAACGCTCTGCCCCCGAAAGTTTACCGAACTACACTAACGCCAAGTAACTGTATGTTTTTAGAAAGCGAATCTTCGCCGCAAGCCTGCGGTTTTGCATAATCGGTAGAAAGAT
Organism: Clostridia bacterium; assembly: GCA_045652725.1. Lineage (GTDB taxonomy): Bacteria > Bacillota > Clostridia > UBA1381 > UBA9506 > UMGS755. The sequence goes on from JAZRUU010000087.1 coordinate 741, forward strand.
ATTTTTTATTGTCATCTGCAAAAACGGTGACTATGGTCGCATCGTCACCCAGAATGTTTTGCGCAAGCACACAACCCAAAAAGTTGGCGCCCGATGAAACGCCAACGCCAATGCCCAGCGTTTCGGATAACAGACGCGCCATAGAAATAGCATCCCCGTCATCAACCGAAACAATGTCATTCATTTCGGGCAGTTTTAAAATATCGGGAATAAATTCATCAGAAATGCCGTAAATGCGATGCTTGCCAACCTTGTAACCTGTTGAAAGCGTGGGTGAGTTGAGCGGCTCAAGCGGAAACGCTTTGCAGGCAGAATTTTCAGCACGGAGCCTTCTTGCAATGCCCATAATCGTGCCGCCTGTGCCAACACCTGCCACAACCCCGTCAGCCACAAGACCGCAGGAGGCAAGCTGGCGAACAATTTCTTCACCCGTTGTTTCAATGTGTGCCAGCACATTATCTTCATTTGAGAATTGGCAGGGCAAAAATACGCCGCCCTGCTTTGCGAAATCTTCTGTCATCTGAATAGAGCCTAAAAATCCGCCTTCTTCGTGAGAAACGAGCCTCACGGTGGCACCAAAACTCTCCATTAAGGTAATGCGCTCGCGGCTCATCCAATCGGGCATATAAATCTTAACCGGATGCCCCAGATAGCGGCCCAGCGCCGAGAAAGAGATGCCGGTGTTGCCGCTTGTTGCTTCTGCAATGGTATCACCGGGCGAGATGGCACCGGTGGTATAGGCTTTTTCTAAAATGTAAAGCGCAACGCGGTCTTTAATGCTGCCGGTTAAATTAAAATATTCTGCCTTGGCAAAAAGACGACGCACCTTGCCGCAAAAAGAATAAGAAATCTCAAGTAGCGGCGTGTTGCCCGAAAGCGGGCGAATAGCGTCAAAACGCTGTTTTATTTCCTGATTCATATAAGTTCCTGCCTTTATCCCGCAAGGGGTAGTTCCGTTTTTTAATATATGCAAACAATAGTTGTTTTGAACTGCTTTTATTATTATAATATGCTTTTTAAAATTTTGCAAGAATTTTATGCGGGGTTTTCAAAAAACAATTGAATTTATAGCCCGAGAGCCGATTGATTTTTGATGAAATGTATTATATAATGAATTCAATAAAGAATAATTTTTTTGTCCTGACTTGACACAAGTGATAAATTTGTCGGATTTTGAAGAATGTTGTAATTTGCATGGAGGATAAAACGATGATGGATTTTAAAGAATGCCAAGAGTGGGGAGAAAGAATGAGGAAAGAAAAAGAAGAACTTCGAAAAAAGCAAGAACAAATTAGATTAGAAGAGATGAAAAAACAGGGAATAACGCCGCAACAACCAGTTGAACCTAAATATTATCATCCAAATACGATATCAAAAGGCCCAGCTTTGTTTATTACAATAGCAGTAATGATTGGGAGTTTGATATTTAAACAATGGTATATAGCCTGGTTTGGAATTATTGTTTGGTATTTCCATACAGAGAGACCGTGATAATTTAATTAATACAAAGGTGATGCAGATGAGAAAATATAATGATATAGCTGGACCTAATAAGGAAGAATTAGATGAAATTGAAAAGATGTTTAATCCAGATAAACTTAAGAACGAGGACCTTTTTGAGGAAATAAGCGAAGACGCTTTTTATGCTGATGAACTTTTAGATACAAGTAGAACTAAAAGCGGATACCGAAGAAAAGCAAAAGCTGCACAAAGTGATAGTAAAAGAATAACTGACAAGAGTGCGTGTGAAAGTTTATCAATAGCAGCTTTGCTTGGTATGACCATAGAAGAATTAGATTTATCTGTAAGGTCATATAATTGCCTGAAAAGAGCAGGGATTGACACAGTAAGGGATTTAACACAACAATCTGTGTATGACATAGCAAAAGTAAGAAATCTTGGCAGAAAAGCATCAGAAGAGGTATTTGGAAAAATTCATTCTCTTGGGCTTGAATTTAGAAAAACTTGCAAATACTGTCATACTACATTAACCGATGAAGAATTATCGGGAGGAGCTGATTTGTGCACTAGTTGCGGAGAACGAGTTGAGAGAACATTGAAAGCAAAGGACATTACTTTAGAAATTCTTCCGCCAGAAATAAGTTCTTATACAGGAGGCTATACTGGGTTCCACATATATATTAATATTAAAAATAATACAGCATTTCCTGTTAAGCTTGAACTTAAAGAATGTACAGTATTTAAAGAAGGAAGACAACATAATTGCGAAAGCAATCTTACGGGATATAGTTTTTCAGAAGACTATGTTTTTCCAAACTCAGTAAAGACCTTTGCAAAGATTTGGAAAACCAGCGATTGGGTGGATTCAAACCTTTATTACGATGATTATCTTACAATATTCTTAAAAGACATAAGCGGTGGTAAAGTATATTTTTATAAATATAATTATGATGAAGTAAAGAAGAAATGGTATTTTTATGATTATTATGAATTAGATTGATATGCTCTGGTGCGTGTCAAGTCCATACAATTTAAAAGATCAGTCTGTCGATAAATAATTTTTACATATACTATCGGAGCAGGAAAAAACAGTAGCTCCCATTATTCACTGTTCTCCTGACTTAACACGAACATTGTCGAATATTGTTGAAACTCAAAAAAGGCTAAAAAAGATTGACAGCCAGATTATATAGTCTTTATAAATCAAAAATGCGGAAACTAAGCGAAAGGGAGAAGTGTATGACAACGGTGATTTTAATCAGACACGGTGAAAGCGAGGCGAACCGAAACGGAATTTTTGCAGGGCAGATTGACCCGGATTTGCAGGAAAAAGGCATTCGTCAGGCGCAACTGACCGCACAATACATAGCAGAAAATTATTCGGTTGACAAAATCTATTCAAGTGATTTGCAGCGAGCCTACAAGACGGCACTTTGCCTTGCCAAGCGGCTTGGTCTTGCTGTTATACCCAAAAAAGAACTTCGTGAAATTGATGGCGGAGACTGGGAGGGCGCAAAGTTTGATGAACTCCCTACGCTGTTCCCCGAGGCGTTTGCTTTGTGGCTGGATGATGTTGGCGCATCTTACTGCAGTGGCGGTGAGTCGGTGAAAGAACTCGGCGAAAGAATTATGAACATTCTCACCGAAATTGCGAGAGAAAATGACGGCAAAACAGTAGCCGTTGCTACCCACGCCACGCCGATTCGCGTTGCACAAACTTTGATTAAAACCAAAACGCTGAACCAAATGAACAACATTCCTTGGGTGTCTAATGCATCGGTTACGGTTCTTGAATATTGCGATGATGTGTGGTCGGTTCTTGCCGAGGGGATTGATGAACATTTAGCCGAACTTAAAACCTCTCTCCCTGATAGCGTATGATGGGAGAAACACTACTTATAAGTAAAGAAAGAGAAGAGGATGCCGCGCGGCATCCTCTTTTTTATGCTTTTTTATAGCCGAAATCGGGAATGTTATGCCAGCGCTTTCTGAAATAATGTGCGGCAAGTTTCGGCTCTCTTGCACGGGTGAAAAGTCCCTTTTTATTGCCAACCACGCGCATAATGCCCTGCACGGTGGCAAAGTCGGCAAAGTTCCACACCTGCTCACCGATAAAGCAGGGATAGCGGTCGGTGATTTCGTGTGTTTTTTTGTAAAAATCGACCTGATATTCTTCGGTAAACATCACCGGTGTTGCGGCGTGGAAGCCTGCCACAGTATCGGCACCGTATTCGGTGAACATTACGGGTTTGCCGAGTGATTTCCAATAGTCAAGTTCAAGCGTGAGTGCCTGCTGTGCCGCAGCGAGGTCACCGCCGTAGACATACCAGCCGTAGTAGCGGTTTAAGCAAATTACATCCATCATCGGCAGGGTTTTATCTTTTATATATTCATTCTGCACGCCCACAATGGTGACAGGGCGATTTTGCGGGTCGCACGCGCGCGCGAGTGTATAAAGCGGCTCGTAGTAGTCTTTAGCACTATCGGGAAAGGCGGTGGTGTCTGACTCGTTGGCAATGGACCACATCACCACGCAGGCGCGGTTTTTGTCGCGCTGTATCATATCACGAATCACAGCCTCGTGGTGCTCTTTTGTTTTTAAAACCTCATAGGTGTTCTGCGGCTTGCCACCTGCGGCAGCGCCGAAGTTCATATTCACGCCAACGGCCGGTGTTTCGTCAATCACCACAATGCCTTCACGGTCGCAGAGCAGCATCATTTCTTCAGAATAAGGGTAGTGGCTGGTGCGGAAGGAGTTGGCGCCGATCCAGCGCATCAGGCTGATGTCTTTGACATTTAAGGGTTCGTCTAGCCCTCTGCCGCGGATGTAAAAATCCTCGTGCTTGCCAAAGCCTTTAAAATAAAACGGCTTGCCGTTGATTAAAAATTCGGTGCCGCGAACTTCTACGGTGCGAACACCAAATTCTTCGTTATAACAATCGTTGTCAAAGTGCACTTCACAGGTATAAAGATAGGCATCAAGCGGTTGCCACAAAATGACATCGGGAATGATAAAACTGCCTTTTGCGCCGTTTGATTCGGCAACAATTTTTCCCTCTTCATTGCGGATGATGAGCCGCACCGCACCCTCGCCAACGGTTTCAACAGCATATTGCACCGTGGCTGTGTTCTCACCAACTGTGGGGATGAGTGTGATGTCTTTAATGTAGTTTTTTGGCGTGGTGTAAATTTTGACGGGGCGGGTAATGCCTGCATAGTTAAAAAAGTCAAAATTCGGGTAGTTCTGTTTTTTGGGTGTTACACCGGGGAGTTCGGGTATCAATCCTGAAAGCATATTACCGCCGGCTTCGCTGCCGACGGGCAGGGTAGAATGATTAACGCGATTATCTACGGCGACGCTCAGGCGGTTTTCGCCGTCGTGCAAAAAGTCTGTCAGTTCTGCTTCAAAGGGCAAAAATCCGCCTTTATGCTCGCAGAGCAGTTTGCCGTTTAGATAAACCCGTGCAGTATGCGTAACTGCGCCAAAGCGGAGCACGACGCGCTCTTTTTTTAAAAAGGCCGGCAGAGAAAAGTTTTTTTCATACCACACCCAGCCGTAATGGTCGCGAAAATCTTCTCCCTCTTTCTGGTCGTTATATGAGGCGGGAACGGCGATGCTTGTGGGGGTTGGCAGGGGAGCGTCTTTTAAAGATTCAGTAAATACATCAGTTTCATCTTTTTGAAAACACCAGATGCCCGAAAGGTCAATGAGTGCGCGAGAATCGGTGAGTTTAGGGTAGAGCATTTATAACTTCCTTTCTTATGTGTTTTGATGACGGTTTTTAATGATTTTTTGGTTTTCTTCAATCTTCTTTTTCGAAAGCGGATACCAAAGAATTAAAATGGCTGCAACAATGAAATAACAAACAGCCGGCACAAGCGTTGAAACGGTGTAAATTCGTTCTACCACTTCGGGG
>JAZRUU010000088.1:0-14921 GCA_045652725.1 Clostridia bacterium
GAGGGTACAGACTCTCAATATCCGGTGATAATGGCGAGGAGGTTCCACCCGTTCCCATCCCGAACACGGTAGTTAAGCTCCTTAGCGTCGAAGATACTTGGTGGGTGACCGCCCGGGAAAATAGATCATCGCCGGAACAAAAGACCACTGATTTGTCAGTGGTCTTTTTTCTTTCTGTTTTTTTTGGAAAAAGAAACTTCTTGACAGTTTTGCGTATTTTGGATATAATTAAAATGTAGATTATTTTGGACAAATAGGGAGGCGCGGTAATGGGTTATGTATTATCTTCGTTTATCCGGATGTTTAAAATGCTGTCGATGAGCATTTGTTGTTCATTTTTTTTGCTGATTATGCAGCTATTTTTTAATCAGAACTTTACTTTCTTGCATGTTGTATCGCTCATTGCTCTTATTGGGTTAATCGGTGTTGATACATACCGTTTTTCGTCGCTTTATCCGAGCCTGAAAGATGGTCTGCTGGGGCTTTTGTTGCCTATGCTTGGCTGCTTTGTTATTATTGCAGCAGGTTATTTCTTCTTTCCTGAAAATTTATTCAATTACTTGTTTTTACCTTTGCGGGCATTTGAAGTTTTGAATTTTTTAGGTGGGCATTCACTTTTGCTTTCTTGCGCCTGTTGGTTTGTGGCAATTATTTTAATGAGCTGGATTGGTTCTATGCATCCCATTGATTTTGAAGAGGATTATTTTGGCTCTCAAAACTAAAAACTGAACTTACATAATATGATAATACAAACGGCAGCTCGGATTTTTCCGGCTGCCGCATTTTATAGGAGGACATAATGAACCTTGAGTCAATTACCGAAAGTTTACGCCATTGCCCTTGTGGGAGAGAACACACCTGTGACATTCGGGGCATTTGGATTGAGAGTGGATTGGTGACAACCGTGGGGGAGCGTTTGATGGCGCAGAATTTTCCAAAACGGCTTTTGGTTGTTGCCGATGAAAACACCTTTGCCGCTTCAGAGGGGATTTTGCCAAGCCTTGAAAATGCCGGATTTATAACAGAACTTGTGCTGTATAAAAACCTAAAAGAGGCCAATATGAAAGATGTGGAGCATCTTTGCTCTTTGGCAAAGCAGGTTGAAGTTGAAGCGGTTTTGTCAATCGGCACGGGCTCATTAAATGACATTTGCCGTTTGGCAGCCTACCGTGTGGATTTGCCGCTGGCTATTTTTGCCACGGCACCGTCGATGGATGGCTTTGCATCGGGAACAACACCCATTGTTACCAATGGTTTTAAAGAAACCCATCAGGCGCGGCAACCACAATTTATTCTGGCAGATACAAAAATTCTGGCGGCCTCGCCGGCAGAACTGAAATCGGCAGGCTTTGGCGATATGGTTGCCAAATACACCGCCCTTTGTGATTGGCGGATTTCTCATCTGTTAACGGGTGAATATTATTGCGAGAATATTGCCAACCTAACCCGTAGAGCCGTTCTGAATGTGACAAAAATGGCAGACCGGATCACTGAAAATGATGAAAATGCGGCAAAAGCGGTGATGGAGGCACTGGTGCTGACCGGCATTGCGATGAATTATGCAAAAAGTGTTCGTCCGGCATCCGGCGCGGAGCATATTGTGGCTCATTTTTGGGAAATTAAAAAATTAGAGATGGGTCAGTTTTCAGATTTTCACGGAAAAAAAGTGGGCGTTGCTACGCTGTTTCTTTCAGAACTGTATCACAGCCTTGCGGAAAACGAAACCATTGCCGCACAGCCGGATAAAACAGATTGGGAGAGAGTTTTTGCTGTCTACGGCAAAAATTTTGAGGCAGACATTCGCCGTTTGAACACACCCACGGTTACCGATGAGGTGAATACTGATGATTTGCAGAAGCACTGGCAGGCTATCAGAACCATTATTAAAGAAGAGTTGCCGACGCCTGAGGCCCTTTTTAACCTGATGCAACAAGCTGGTGCGGTCACCTCGCTCGAGGAGATTGCCGTGTCAGACGAACTCGGCACCCTAGGCATGCAATTTCACGCCTATATGCGGTATCGGTTGACCTTGTGCAGGTTGATTCCCATGCTGGGCATTCCGGCGGTTTGGCGGGGTATTTCGCTGGTTTAGGCGGCATAATAAAACAGGAGGGATAGAATGACGGAATCTAAATATTTGTGCATTGATTTAAAATCATTTTATGCCTCGGTAGAATGTGTTGAGCGCGGGCTGGACCCGATGACCACTAACCTTGTGGTGGCGGACCCTGAACGCTCTGATAAAACGATTTGCCTGGCTGTGACACCGGCTATGAAGAAGTTGGGCATTAAAAACCGTTGCCGCGTGTTTGAAATTCCAAAGTCGGTGGAGTTTGTGATGGCAGAGCCCCGTATGCAGCTTTACATTGACTATGCGGCGAAGATTTACAGCATTTATCTGCAATATATCTCTAAAGATGATATTCATGTCTATTCCATTGATGAAGCCTTTTTAGATGTGACCCATTATTTGCCCCTGTATCAGATGTCTGCTAAAGAACTTGCCCAAACCATTCTGGAGGAAGTATACCGGCAGACGGGGGTTCGTGCCTCTTGTGGCATTGGAACGAACTTATATCTCACAAAAATTGCGCTGGATATTACGGCAAAGCACGCGGAAGATTTTATTGGATATTTAGATGAAGACCTCTACTGCAAAACGCTCTGGCAACACAAACCGTTGACCGATTTCTGGCGGATTGGTGCCGGAACGGCGCGGCGCCTTGCTCAATATGGCATTGACACGATGGAAGGTGTTGCCAAGGCAGAAGAGGCGTTTCTTTACCGTCTTTTTGGTATTGATGCCGAACTGTTGATTGACCACGCGTGGGGTAGAGAACCAACCACCATTCACGATATTAAAACCTATAAACCCAAGACGAACAGTCTGGCAAGCGGGCAGGTTCTGATGGCTGATTACAGTTTTGAAGATGGTCGGATGATTGTTGAAGAAATGGTTGAAGAACTCTGCTTTGAATTGCTTGATAAAGCCCTTGTTACCAAGTCGATGACGCTTCGGGTGGGGTATTCAAACAGCTTGCATCTTGCGGCGGCTCACGGAACAGCCTCGGTTGACCAAACGACAAATGCAGCCTCTGTGTGGATTCCGCGCCTGTTAGAATTATATGATTCGGTTGTAAATGCGGCTTACCCCGTGAGGCGTATAAACATTACGGTGAATGGGGTATTGCCTGAGGGCGCGCACCAAACGAGCCTTTTGGAAGATGATGCGACAGAGCGAAAAAACAGACAGATGCAAGAAGCGGTTCTGAAAATAAAAAAACAGTTTGGAAAAAATGCCCTGTTTAAGGGGATTGATTTAAAAGAAAATGCCACAGCGCTTGAAAGACATCGGCAGATAGGAGGGCACAAAAGTGGTGAAAAGGAACCAAAATGAAAAAATGCCCATTTCTGAACGCGCCAAGCAGTTTGCGCCCTTTGGGGCGCTTAAAGGTCTGCCTGAGGCACTTGCTAAAATGGAGCGTGTGGTTGTGCCCAAGGCTGAACTTTCAGAAGAACGGGCAGAAGAATTAAACCGCGTGCTTTTGCAAATTCAAAAGGGTGATATGGTCACAGCGGTTTACTATTCAGAGGGTGAATATGTAAAAATGACCGGAAAAGTGGCAAGAATCAATACAGATGACAGATTTTTGCAGGTTGTTGACACCAAAATTGCATTTGGTGATTTATTTACATTAGAAATTAAAGAACCATAATACAAGGGGGTGTAGCCAAAGGCTACAGCCCCTTGTATTATGGCAGTATTACCTGTCTTTTTATTTATTCTTTGGGAATGTCACCCACACCGTCTAAAATATAAGTGGGGCGGTAGGGATATTGCTTCAGCGTTTCGTGGCTTGTTACGCCCGAGAGAACCAGCACAGTGTCAAGGCCGGTTTCAATGCCGGCAATGATGTCGGTATCCATTCTGTCGCCAATCATAATGGCGTTTTCTGAATGAACCCCCAGCATTTTAAGCGCTGAGCGCATCATTAAGGGGTTGGGCTTGCCAATGAAGTAGGCCGACTTTTGTGCGGCAAGTTCGATGGGTGCCACAAAGGCGCGGCAGGCGGGAATGATGCCGTTCTGACCGGGTGCGGTCAGGTCGGTGTTGGTGGCAATGAGCCGTGCACCGTTATAAACATGGGTTACGGCGCGCAGCACGCTGTCGTAATTATAGTTTCTTGTTTCACCCACCACCACATAGTCGGGGTTTACATCGTTGAGGGCAATGCCTGCATCGTGCAGCGCGTTTAAAAGACCGGGTGCGCCAATGGCATACACACTGCAGCCGGGCATTTGTTTTTTTAAGAACGAGGCTGTTGCGAGCGCGCTGGTATAAAAATGGCTCTCGTCAACATCAAGCCCCATTCTGGCGAGTTTTTGTTTGAGTTCCAGCGGAGAATATTCGCTGGAGTTTGTCAGAAAGAGAAACTGCTTTTTTTCTTCCTGCAACCAGCGCACAAATTCTGTTACGCCGGGGAGCAGACGGTCACCGTGGTAGATAACACCGTCCATATCGCAAATGAAGCCTTGTTTGTCCCATAATGCTTTCATACTTATTTCTCCTTTATATCAATCTGGTTCAGCTGTTTTTCATTACATGTAGAATCGAAAGAGCGTGTAACCGTTCCCTGCATAAAACACATCAAATTTAATTTTACTATAGTTTGCCCAAAAAAACAAGCCTTTTGACGGAAGAAATATCCAACAAAATATTTCTGTTTGATATTGATAAATTACGATTTTCGTGCTATAATAAAGTTAAACGAGAGAAAAATCCCTGCGGTGTTCGTGATTTAGCGATTTTTATTTTACCAACACTTTTTAATAGGGAATCCGGCTTCCTGTGTGGCGTATACGCCCCCCGTTTATCGGCCAGGGGACATATAAAGCGCGGGAGAGGATACCCACCTGCTTATGCAGGTAAAAATTAATCCTACACACGGCACGGCGGGGCTTTGAACAATAAAAGAGCAGGTTGGCGATGGCTGACCTGCTTTTTTGCATTAAAAACCACCTGCTACAAACTGCATTTATGTTTGTGACAGGTGGTTATTTGTTTTTTAAAATCTGCGACCGGCTAATTTTAAACTGTCAATATAATCCAGTGACATACCTGTGCCCTTGGCAACGCAGTAAACCGAATCTTCTGCAATGTAAACCTCAAGCCCTGTTTCGCGTGCAATCAGTTTATCAAGCCCATAAATCAAACTGCCGCCGCCGGTGAGCAAAATGCCGCCGGTGCTGATGTCACCCACCAATTCAGGAGGTGTTCTTTCTAAAACAGAGTGCACCGCATCAACAATTTGCGTGCCGCATTCTTCAAGTGCTTCAAGCATTTCATCTGAATTGACGGTTACCACCTTGGGCAGGCCGGTAATCAGGCAGCGCCCCTTAATTTCTCTGGTAACAGGTTCAGGACGCGGGTACACACAACCGATTTCTATTTTTAATTCCTCTGCGGTGCGGTCGCCAATCATCATATTGTGTTTTTTGCGAATGTAACGAACAACGGCCTCGTCAAACTTGTCACCCGCCACTTTAATAGAACTGCTGACAACAATTTCGCCGAGTGAGATAACGGCAACATCGGCTGTGCCGCCGCCAATATCTACAATCATATGACCGTGGGGTTTTGAAATATCAATGCCGGCACCAATGGCGGCGGCAATGGGTTCTTCGATGATATATGTCTTACCGGCGCCGGCCTGCAGGGCAGCATCGCTAACGGCGCGCTGTTCAACCTCGGTTGCCTGGCTGGGCACACAAATAATCACTTTCGGCTTGAAAAACCGGCTTTTGCAAACCTTTTTCAAAAAATAGCGCAACATTTTTTCAGTGGTGTCATAGTCAGAAATGACGCCATCTTTCAGCGGGCGGATAGCCACAATGTTGCCCGGTGTTCTGCCAATCATATTCTGGGCCTCATAGCCCACTTTTAAAACTTTGCCCGTATTTGTATCAATGGCAACAACGCTGGGTTCTTTTAAAACAACGCCTTTACCTTTAACATACACCAAAACGGTTGCTGTTCCCAGGTCAATGCCAACATCTTGTCCAAAATTAAACATAAAGCCCGCTCCTTTTCAAACTTTTCTATCTTGTCCGCTGTGCGGAAAAATTTTCCACTTTTATTATACAAAAAATTTCAGCCGATTGCAATCTTTTTTCTGTCGGTTATTTTCTGCCGACGGGGCAAACGCTGACGCAAATACCGCAAACGGCACCCCTGCCTATTTTCTGGTAGGCTTGCTTCATATGGTTACTGCAGGCGCTTCGGTCTAAAATGGCGTTGCCGCCCTCGTCAAAATTTTTGCCCGAAATGGCCATGGCAGGGCAGGCACACACACAGGCGTTACAATTTTTGCACGGGTTGCTTTCTGATGTGTGCTGAAATCCTGCTGATAAGTCAAGGTCTGTCAGCACCGTGGCAAGGCGCACGCGCGGACCAAACCGATCAGAGAGAAACAGGGCACTTTTACCAATGGTGCCGAGCCCTGCCCGTGTTGCGGCTTCTTTGTGCGAAAACAGGCCCGAAAACCCTTCAATGCTTTGTGATGCGGGCACACAAACATAGTGTCCCCCTGCTTTTTCTAAAAATATACCTGCGCGAAGAGACAATCTGTCTAAAAATGCGTTCACCGTTCTGTAATGGTGAAAGTAGGTATGTGTCGGCCCTTTTGAAACACCATCAATCACCGTATCTGAAAGTTTTAAAACAATGGTGACGGCGTTTGTTAAACCCTCATATTCGGGTGGGGGCGTTACGGATGAAAACCCCACTTCAGAGGCCCCTTCTGAGAGCAATAATTCGGTTAATTTATGAATCATGTTTATCACCAAACCGTATGAGTTCTTCAGCCTGCCTGCGGGTGGTGTCGCTTGCGGCATCACCGCTGATGATGCGGGCCAGTTCTGTAATGCGGCTTTCGTAATCAAGCGGCGTTATCTGCGTTTGAGTTCGACCATCTGCGCTTGTTTTTTCAATTAAAAAATGGGTGGTTGCCATTGCGGCAATCTGCGCCAGATGTGTGACACAAAGCACCTGTTTACCGGCAGATAAATCGCGGAGTTTTCTGCCAATTTTCTGCGCGGCGCTACCACTCACGCCGGTGTCAATTTCGTCAAAAATCAGCGTTTCTGCCGGGTCACCATCGGTCAAAACCGATTTGATGGCAAGCATAATGCGCGAAAGTTCACCGCCCGAAACAATTTTATGCAGAGGGCGGAATTCTTCTCCTGCATTGGTTTTAATGAAAAAGCCAACCTGTTCTTTTCCGTTTGCCGAGAGGGGAATTTCGGTTAAAATAATTGAGAATTCGGCATCGGGCATATTGAGAAAGTGAAGCGTTTCACTAATTTTTTCTTCAATGTCACAAATGGCCCTTTGGCGGAGTGCTGAAAGGCCGGCCGCCAGCGTTTGTGCTTTATGTTCTGCCTCGGCGACTTCTTTTAAAAGGTTTTCTTTTTGCACTTCAGCATTTTCAAGTTGCTTAAGTTCTTTTTCGCACGCTTCACCATAGGCGATAACGGCTTCTACCGTGGCGCCGTATTTTCGTTTGAGGCGGTAGATAACATCAAGCCGCGCTTCAATTTCATCAATGGGTTGCTCGTCACCTGCGAGCCGTTCAAAATAATTTCGAAGCCCGCGCGCGAGAAGGTCTGCCTCCTCTGTGAGCGCCTGCGCCTTGTCGGCGAGTTCAGCAAGGGTTGCATCATAACCTGCAGCATCGGCCAGGTTTTCTGCCGCAACCGAAAGGCTCTGCCTTGCATCCGGGCCGTCATCAGCATCGCAAAGGGCCGAAAGGGCAGTGGCAACACTTTCTTCAAGCCGCTTTTTGTTAAGAATCATATCACGCCTTGCTTTGAGTTCTTCTTCCTCACCGGGCGCCAGCGCCGCCGAGCGTATTTCTTCACTTTCAAAAGAGAGCATATCAATTTTGCGGAGGCGTTCGGCTTCGTCCATATCAAGCGATTCGGCCTCATTTAAAAGCGCCTGCCATTCTTTATATGCCGCCTTGTATGCGTCTAATGCAATTTTTCCTTCTTCTTTTAAAAACCCGTCTAAAAAATGAATGTGTGAGGCGGGGGATAAGAGCGTTTGACTATCGTGCTGACCGTGAATGTTCACCAAAAGGCTGCCAACCGCCTTGAGTTCAGAGAGCGTTGCGGCCTGCCCGCAGATGCGGCAAAGATTTTTGCCGTCGCGCAGCAGCGTGCGCGAGAGCGAAACGGCTCCGTCATCATCGGGCTCGTAGCCGAGTTCTGAAAGCGCTTTTCTTTCTGCTTCGGTTTCAAGATAAAAAATGCCGCCAACTTCAGCGCGCTCGGCATCTTGCCGAATCAGTTCACGGTTTGCGCGGTCGCCCAGTAAAAGGTTAATAGAGCCGATCAGAATAGACTTACCGGCGCCGGTTTCACCGGTTAAAACATTTAAACCGTTTTTAAATTCAATTGTAGCATCATCAATCAATGCAATATTTTTAATGTGCAGTGCAAACAGCAAGTCTTTTCCCTCCTTTGTCGGTCTTTAACTTGTGCCTAGAGCAGCGCCTTGATTTTTTCTGTAAGTTGCTGGGCAGAGTTGTTGTCACCCACAACGCAAAAAATGGTATCATCGCCTGCCAGCGAGCCAACAATTTCCTGCAGGCAAAGCGCATCAAGCACCGCGGCAGCGGCCTGCGCCATGCCGGCGTGGGTTTTAATCACCACAATGTTCTGCGCGCAGGTAACTGCCACAATAGAACGGGACAGAATCAGGTATTGTGAGCCGATGCCGTCACCCTTGCCCTGTGGCTGGGCATATTTATACACACCGGAATCACCGGGTATTTTCGTCAGCCTCAGTTCTTTAATATCACGCGAGACGGTTGCCTGTGTCACCTGAAAACCCTGTGCTGTCAGGCGTGCCGCCAACTCCTCTTGTGTGGCAATTTCATTTTGTGTAATTAACTCTAAAATAGCAGAATGTCTTTTTTGTTTCATTGCTTATTTTTCCTTTCCGAGTAACTTTTCGTGGAGTTGGGTATAGAAACTGTTTTCGCGGATTCGAATCAGGCGGGCGGTGTATTCTGAGCGTTTTAAAGTCAGCACATCACCTGCCGAGAACGGCGCGGTTTTTTTGCCGTCTGCCGTTACAATGACAGAGCTTGGTGTTTTGTTATTCACCGTCATAGTGATTTCACAATCATCCGGCACAACAACTGTTCGGGAATAGAGTTTGTGCGGACAAATCGGAGTAATCAAAAAACCTTTCACCGAGGGGTCAACAATCGGCCCGCCTGCAGACATTGCATAGGCCGTTGAACCGGTGGGGGTGGCAACTATCATACCGTCTGCCTTGTAGTCATCAACAAAATCACCGTTAATCTGCACATCAATATCAATCAGCCTTGAACTTTCGTTCCGGCTGATGACAATATCATTTAAAGCGTGAAACTCTGCTGTTTGCCCATCGGCACATGTGAGTGTGGCCTGCAGCATCATCCGGTTTTCAATCATATATTCATCTTCTAAAAGCAGGGCCAGCGCCTTTTCTATTTCGGCGGGTTCAATTTGAGCCAAAAAACCGAGATGGCCGAGATTGATGCCGACAACGGGGATGTTTTTCAGCGCGGCCTGCCCGGCAGCGGCGAGCAAAGAACCGTCACCGCCCAAAACGAGGGCGATGTCAATATCGTCAAACAAGGTTTCATCGGTTTTGTAACCCGCAAGGTTTGGCAGGTCAGTGGCATAGTCACCGTGTGCAAATACCTGCGCCTTACCCTGCATGCACAAAAGAGCCTGACGGGTATAAAAAAGTTCAGGGTCTCGTTCTGTATTCGGAATGATTACAATTCGTTTCATATACATCATCCTTATAATGAATAAATATGCAGTATTATCCATTTGAGTATATCATATAAAACGGCTCGTTGTCAAGGGGAGAGAGAGGGTGAAAATGGTGGAAAATCGTTGACTTTTTATGCATTTTACGATATAATAAAAATGAGAGAAATTTACACCTAAGGAATGATATTTATGAAATATGTTGTATTTTTAGGCGATGGCATGGCAGATTTCCCCTGTGATGCTTTAGGCGGCAAAACCCCGCTTGAATGTGCCAAAAAGCCGAATATGGATAAACTTGCAGCGCTTGGCACAATGGGTCTTGCCAAAACGGTGGATGATACAATGAGCCCCGGCAGCGATGTGGCAAACTTAAGCGTTCTGGGGTATGACCCCCTGCAATATTACAGCGGCCGTTCACCGCTTGAGGCGCTCTCGATTGGCGTTGATTTAAAACCGACGGATGTGACCTTTCGTGCCAATCTCGTAACCCTTTCTGATGAAGGAGATTACAGCCAGAAAACAATGGTTGATTACAGCGCCGGCGAAATCAGCACGGCTGAAGCGGTGGAATTGATTACCTATTTGCAGAAAGAACTGGTTGTTCCCGGTTTTTCAATCTATTCCGGCGTGAGTTACCGCCATCTTTTAGTTTGGGATGAGGGGAGTCTTAAAGTTAAACTGACACCTCCGCACGACATTTCAAAGAAAAAAGTGACTGAGCATCTGCCCGGTGGTGAAGCCGGTGCGGTGCTGTATGACATAATGAAAAAAAGCCATATGTTACTTAAAAACCATCCCATCAACATTGACCGTGTGAAACGGGGTAAAAACCCTGCCAACTCGCTTTGGATATGGGGTGAGGGAACGCGCCCGTCGCTCGATTCTTTCAGCGAAAAATATGGTCTGCGTGGTTGCATGATTTCTGCGGTTGACCTTTTAAAGGGCATTGGCAACGGCACAGGTATGCAAGTTGCCGAGGTGAAAAATGCGACCGGTAACATTGACACGAATTTTGAAGGCAAAGCAGAGGCGGCGATTAGCGCATTTGCCTCCGGTTGTGATTTTGTGTATATTCATGTAGAAGCGCCGGATGAATGCGGTCATCAGGGGCAGACAGAGCAAAAGGTGAAAGCCATTGAACTGATTGATGAAAAAATTATCGGGCCTGTGATGGCATATTTAGAGAGCTGCGGTGATGATTTTGCCGTGCTTTTAACGCCTGACCATCCCACACCGCTGTCTATGATGACCCATGTGAAAGACCCCGTTCCCTTTGTAATTTGCCGAAAAGGGCAGGCAAACGGCTCGGGCCTTACTTACACCGAGAACAATGCCAGATCAACCGGCCTTTTTGTTGAAAAGGGTTGTGAACTGATTAAACTTTTGATTGGGTAAAATAAAAAAGCTGTGACAAAGCGCTTTGTCACAGCTTTTTTGTTTTTATAGTGCCTGCATAGCGGTTTTGACAGCCGTTTCTGACATGTCACACCGCAGGCGATAAATGGGCAGATTTTCAACAATTTCGCCAATGATGTTTAAGTTTTTTTCTGCAAGGTCAGGAATCACCGGTTTTCTTATGGCTTCAAATAACTGCCACACAGCTTCCATCTTATCCATTGGTAACAGTTCGCAAGTCGCAGAGCGCTCAATGAAAACCATAGCCGAAAGTGGCACGCTGATGTTGTTGTGCAGCGAGCCCTTGCCGCTCCACGGCGCACCGTAAATATAAGGCACACCCGATTGCATACGCACAATGGGCATATCATCATTTACGATTTGTGTTCCGGGTGCAAACTCTCTCCAAAGGCGGGTGTGGGTCGATTTGCCCGTTCCCGAAGGGGCCGAAAAGAGCAGACCTTTTCCCTCGTAGGCAAGTGAGGAAGCGTGGATGATTGTGCCGTTTGCCGGAAGCAGCGCATAACGCAAAACTTCCTGAATCATATTGTAAGGACGCTGGTCATTTGAAAGCGCCAAAACATCAGCCGGGCAAAACCAGGCTTCAACGCGGCGGAAATCATGGCTGCAAATAATTAAATTTAAAATATCATCTGTAATGGCGCGGATGTAATCTACAAAAGCATAGCCACCGTCAGGCATCAAGAACCATTGACGGCTGTTGACCTCTGCAATGAGTTTGCCTTTGGGAGGCTCAATCTTTTTGCAGCCGGTGTGAATGATGAAGTTGATATCCGGCTCGGGCACTTCATCAATTTGATAAAATGAAAGATGATGGCGGGCAAAATCATCAAAAAAATCATCAGTTTTAATGGTTAATCCGCCTAATTTATAAAAAAGAGACATGTTAATCACTCCTATCAATTTATTGTAACACGAAGGCGGCCTTATGTCAATGTTTAAAAAATTGCAATTATTAGCGGGGAAATGCTCAAATTTACAGATTTCTACTTGTTTTTGAGGCAGATATATGTTACAATTAAAAAATAGGTTATAACATAGGCAAGGAGAGAGACAATTGAGAAATGTATTTGATGTTTTAAAGGAAAGAGAACTCATTGCACAAACCACACACGAGGATGAAATCAGAGAACTGTTAGGCCGCGAAAAGGTCACTTTTTATATTGGTTTTGACCCCACGGCGGATAGCCTTCATGTCGGCCATTTTCTGCAGATGGTAGTTATGCGCCACATGCAGGATGCCGGCCACCGTCCCATTGCTTTGGTAGGCGGCGGAACGGCTATGGTGGGTGACCCCTCGGGCAGAACCGATATGCGCCAGATGATGACGGTTGAAACCATTAACCACAACAGCGAATGCTTTAAAAAGCAGCTTTCAACGCTGGTTGATTTTTCTGAAGGCAAGGCCATTATGGTGAACAATGCCGATTGGCTTCGCGATTTGAATTATATTGAATTTCTGCGTGACATCGGCTCTTGCTTCTCGGTTAATGAGATGCTGCGTGCCAAGTGCTTCCAGACCCGTTTGGAGAACGGCCTTTCCTTTATTGAATTTAACTATATGCTGATGCAAAGCTATGACTTTTTGCAGCTTAACAAAGAATATGGCTGCCAGATTGAGCTGGGCGGTGACGACCAGTGGAGCAACATTTTAGGCGGTATTGACCTTGTTCGCCGTAAGGAGAAAAAGCAGGTTTATGGTATGACCTTTGCGCTTCTCACCACATCTGACGGCAAAAAGATGGGCAAAACCGCAAAGGGCGCGCTCTGGCTTGACCCCAACAAAACAACGCCTTACGAATTCTATCAGTATTTCAGAAATGTTGGCGATGATGATGTTATTCGTTGCCTGAAACTGATTACCTTTGTGCCGATGGAAGAAATTCACCGTCTTGAAAAACTTTCAGGTCAGGAACTGAACGAGGCTAAAAAGATTCTTGCCTTTGAAGTGACCAAACTTGTGCACGGCGAAGAAGAAGCCAAAAAGGCAATGGAAACAGCCGAAGGTTTGTTTGAAAATCGCGGTAGCGTTGAAAACATGCCCACAACTGAAATGGAAGTGACAGAAGAGGCTTATGGTCTTTTAGATGTGATGCAACTTGCCGGTCTGATTCCCTCCAAGGGCGAAGGTCGCCGTCTGATTCAGCAGGGTGGTGTTTCGGTGAATGATGAAAAAATCACCGATGTGAACCATCAGGTAACGGCAGATGCCATCCGTGAGGGCATTGTGATTAAAAAGGGTAAAAAAGTATATCACAGAGTTATAGCCAAATAAATTTTGTTAACTGAGTAAAGGAGTCAACAGATGCCTATTAAAATTCCTAATAAGCTACCTGCTACCAAAACTCTGACAGAAGAAAATATTTTTGTCATTACTGAAACGCGGGCATTAACGCAGGATATTCGTCCGCTTAAAATTGCTATTTTAAATTTAATGCCCACGAAAATTGAGACAGAAACCCAGCTTGCAAGACTTTTGGGTAACACCCCCCTGCAGGTGGAACTGACCCTGCTCAACACAGGGAGCTACAAGTCTAAAAACATCAACGAAGAGCATATGCTCTCTTTTTACAAAACCTTTGATGAGGTGAAGGATGAAACCTTTGATGGTATGGTGATTACCGGCGCACCGGTGGAACTGATGCCGTTTGAAGAGGTGATTTACTGGGATGAACTTTGCCGCATTTTTGAGTGGACAAAGACCAATGTCACCAGCACCTTTCACATTTGCTGGGGCGCACAGGCCGGGCTTTATTACCATTATGGCGTTCCTAAATATGAACTCCCTGAGAAAATGTTTGGCGTGTTTGACCACAAGGTAGAGCATGCATCTTCTATTTTGTTCCGCGGCTTTGATGAGGTGTTCCGCGCGCCGCACTCACGTCACACTACCGTTCTGCGGGAGGATATTGAAAAAGTGCCCGAACTGAAAATTCTTTCAAGTTCTGACAAGGCGGGGGTTTATGTTGTGAGCACCGAACGGGGGCGGCAGATTTTTGTTACAGGCCATTCTGAATATGACCGTGACACGCTGAAAAAAGAATATATGCGTGATGTGAACGCCGGCCTTTCTATCAAAGTGCCGTATCAGTATTTCCCCGATGATGACCCCACAAAAGACCCGCTTGTAACCTGGCGGAGTCACGCCAATTTGCTCTATTCAAACTGGCTTAACTATTTTGTGTATCAGGTAACACCTTACGACATTACAAAAATTAAAAAATAAGAATGCAGAAATTAAAAAAGGCTGTGGCAATTTTGCCACAGCCTTTTTATCTTATTATTTAATTGAGAAAAATTCTACTTTGAGTTCTGCGTTCTCAAGCGTTAAAATGACATAAGAGCAACCGGGATAGCAGACAGAACCGGGGTTAATGAGGCGAATGCCGTCAACCGTTTCGTCGGTGCGAATGTGGGTGTGCCCAAAAAGCGCCACCTGACACTCATTCTTTTTAGCCTGTTCGACAAGACGCGACAGGTCACGCTTAACACCCTCCTGAAATCCGTGGGTGATGTAAAACCGAATGCCCTCAAATGAAACAACCGTGTGATAGGGAATTTCGGCATACCACTCATTGTTGCCGCAAACGGCGAGAATGGGCGTAAGAGGTGGTGCCACAAAACTTATATATTCGCTGTCGCGCTGCACATCGCCGCAATGAATGATTTGG
>JAZRUU010000089.1:0-11382 GCA_045652725.1 Clostridia bacterium
GACCTTGATTTATATATGGATCAGGTAGTAACACTGATGGAAACCTATCTCTCGGTTTACAAAAAACCAATTGATAAACTCATCACTTCTTCTATGATTAACAACTATGTAAAACTCGGGGTTATTCCCAAGCCCTTTAAAAAGCGCTACAGCCGCATTCACCTTGCCTACCTGATTATGGTCTGCACTCTCAAGCAGATTATGCCTATTGCCGAAATTCAAAAACTTTTGCCCCTTTCGCTGGAAAAGGGCGAGGTTGAAACCCTCTTTACCCTGTTTCGAACCATTTTAAAACAGGTTTTCACCCGTGTGACCGAAGAGGTTTCTCTCGCACAGAAAGAACTTGACGAAAAAGAAAATACTACCTATAATGACTTTTTCCAAAAAGCCATACAGATAGCATTAACCGGTAATATTTATAAAATTTTATCAACATACATTGCTGATTATGCCGACAGCCTGCGGGACTAATCCCGCAGCATAAGTCCATCGACCACCTGCTGAAAATGTTCAGGCAGAGGGGCGGTGAATTCAACATATTCATTTGTTTCAGGATGAGAAAAGCCCAACAGAGCCGCGTGCAAAAGCTGCCCTGTGAGGGCATATTTTTTTGTCAGCGGGTCGTTTTTCACACCATAAACCGGGTCACCCGCCACAGGATGCCCCAAACTTGCCAGATGCACACGAATCTGGTGTGTGCGGCCGGTTTCAAGCCGACACCGAAGCAAGGCACAGCGCGCAAACTGCTGCACCACGGTAATATGGGTAACAGCATTTCTGCCGCCCGCCTGCACCACCGCCATTTTCTTTCTGTCTTTGGGGTGCCGGCCAATGGGCTTATCTACTGTGAAATTTTCTTCTTTAAAAGTGCCGTGAGCAATACAAAAATATTCACGGTTGACCGAATGTTCTTTAATCTGTTCTGCCAGCGAAAGGTGCGCCGCATTGGTTTTGGCCACCACCAAAATGCCGCTGGTATCTTTATCAATCCGATGCACAATGCCGGGGCGAATCACCCCGTTAATGGCAGAAAGCCGCCCGCCCGCGTGGTATAAAAGCGCATTGACAAGCGTGCCGCCATCGTGCCCTGCCGCAGGATGCACTACCATACCCTGCGCCTTATTAACCACAATGACTGCATCATCTTCATACACAATCTCAACGGGAATGTTCTCGGGCTTTGCCTCAAGTTCCTTTGCCTCGGGCAAAATAACCTGCACCGCATCGCCTGACCGGAGTTTGTAATTTTTATTCACTTTTTCGCCAGAAACGGTTGCATCGCCGTTTTCAATCAGTTTTTGTGCGGCCGACCGCGTCAGGTCTGCCTCTTCAGACAGAAAAACGTCCAACCGAAGTCCGGCAGACGCTTCATCGCAAACAAACTGCATCGTTATCACTCATTCCGTTTTTTCTGTTTCTTCCGGTTTTTTCTCCCTGCCCTCAACAAAAATAATGTAGCAGGCAAGAATCGCCGCGCCGCAAACCACAAAGCAATCTGCAAGGTTAAACACAGGGAAATTGATGAGCCGAAAATCTAAAAAGTCAACCACAAACCCGCGAAACAAACGGTCTGCCAGATTGCCCAGCGCACCGCCGACCAAAAGCGTGAGCGATGATGAAAGCCAAAGACTTTTGGGGCGCTTTGTCACCATAAAAACCGTTACGGCAAAAATCACAAGCGCGGTTACAATATAAAAAAACGCAAACTGATTTTGCATAATGCCAAATGCTGCGCCTCTGTTTTCAACATATGTGAGGTGAAACACATTTTTCCACAGGGGAATCGTGTGAATTGGCTCTACAAAATTGCAAACCGCCACTTTTGAAAACTGGTCAACGGCAAGCAACAAAGCCACACCTAAAAAATATAGTATGAGCACGAAATCCGTCTCTCCTTAACAAAAAAATGCGGACAAGGCAAGCGCCTTGCCCGCTTTACTTTTTATATTATTTTAAATTACCTGCACAACGGCTGCACAGCGTGGGATGTTCGCCATCCTGACCAACGGTCTCGGAGAATACCCAGCAGCGTTCACATTTCTCACCGGTTGCGGCAGAAACGGTAACCTTAATGCCGGTTTCACCAACCACAGCCTCAGCAGGAGCGTCGGCAAGGTCTAAAACGGTTGCACCCGAGGTGATGAAGATGGTTGTAAGGTCAGCACTTTCGAGCAGCGCCTTCACCTCACCATCGGCATAAATGGTTACGCCGGCCGCCAGAGAAGAGCCAATAATTTTTGCATTTCTTGCTTCTTCTAACGCTTTGGCAACATCACTGCGAATCAAAAGCAGTTTTTCCCACTTGGCTTCGAGCGCTTCATCACGGAGAGAAGCATCAACCTTGGGCATATCATTTAAGATAACGAACTCATCATTATCTTCTGCCTTGTGAGGCATAAATGACCAGATCTCTTCACAGGTGTAAGCCAGAACGGGCGTCAGCAGACGAACCAGACTGTCTAAAATTCTATACATGGCCGTCTGTGCGCTGCGGCGGGCCTGACTATCAGCCTTTTCGGTATAGAGTCTGTCTTTAATAACATCTAAATAGAAGTTACTCATATCAACAACGCAGAAGTTGTGAATAGCGTGGAACACGCTGTGGAACTCGTAACTTCTGTAACTTTCAAGCACCTTTTCAACCAAACGGTCAAGACGGGCCATAATAAAGCGGTCAATCTCCTGCATATCAGAAGCGGCCACCATATTCGTGTTCGGGTCAAAATCATGAATGTTACCCAGAATGTAGCGGGCGGTGTTTCTGATTTTGCGGTAGGCTTCAGACAACTGTTTTAAAATGTTTTCTGAAATGTGCATATCGGTCTTATAGTCAGCAGAAGCCACCCACAGACGAAGAACATCGGCACCGAACTGCTTGATAATATCCTGCGGGTTCATACCGTTGCCCTTTGATTTTGACATTTTAGCACCCGACTCATCCACAATCATACCGTGGGTGATAACAGCCTTATAAGGCGCGGTGCCTCTGGCGGCAATAGCAGTCAAGAGAGAAGACTGGAACCAACCGCGATACTGGTCGTTACCCTCTAAATACAGGTCAGCAGGATAAGAAAGACCCTCTTTAACCTCTAAAACAGCGGTATGGCTGGAGCCGGAGTCAAACCAAACATCCATAATATCTTTTTCTTTGGTGAAATGTTTGCAGCCGCAAACGGGGCAAACGGTGCCCTGAGGCAGAATCTCTTCTGCGGGCAGTTCATACCACGCGTTTGAGCCTTTTTCGTTAAACAGTTCAGAAACCGCCTTAATGGTTTCGGGCGTGATGAGTTCTTTGCCGCATTCTTCACAATAGAAAATGGGAATGGGAACACCCCAGGTTCTCTGGCGGGAAATGCACCAGTCACTTCTGTCCTGCACCATGCCGGTGATTCTGTCTTCACCCCACTTGGGCAGCCAGGTAACCTCGTGAATGGCCTTAACGGCATCATCTTTAATGGCATCAACAGAAGCAAACCACTGTTCTGCCGCACGATAAACAATGGCATCGTGACAGCGCCAGCAATGCGGATATTGGTGAATAATTTCTTCAACAGCAAACAAAGCACCAAGTTCTGTTAACTTTTCAATAATCTTGGCGTTGGCTTTTTCATAGTAAAGGCCTGAAAATTCGCCGGCAAGGTCATTTAAATAACCCTTTTCATCCACAGGAACAATGATGGGAATTTCTTTATACTGCTGGCAGGCAATGTAGTCTTCCAAGCCGTGACCGGGAGCGGTGTGAACACAACCGGTACCGGCATCGAGCGTAACATGGTCACCTAAAATGATAACCGATTCACGGTCAATAAACGGATGCGCGCAACGAATCAGTTCAAGGTCAGACCCGCGAAATTCGCAAACGGTTTTATAGTTTTCACGGCCGGCGGCTTTCATAACTGCGCCAATCAGTTCATCGGCAATGATGAAATATTCACCGTCAGATTCCACCAGATTGTAGGTGAAGTTGCCGTTTAATGCAATGGCAACATTACCGGGCAGAGTCCAGGTGGTTGTTGTCCAGATTAAGAAGTTAATCTTTTCTTTGGGGATGCCGCAGGCATCAAACACACCGTGGTCATCTTTAACGGCAAATTTAACATAGATAGAATTTGTTTTATCTTCCTGATATTCAATTTCAGCCTCGGCCAATGCTGTTTCACAATCAGGGCACCAGTAAATGGGTTTTAAACCCTTATAGATATAGCCCTTTTCAGCCATTTTGCCGAAGATTTCAATCTGCTTTGCCTCAAATTTCGGGTCAAGTGTCAGGTAGGGGTCTTCCCACTTACCCAAAGCACCCAAACGCTTGATGGAGCCCATCTGCAGGTTCACATATTTCATCGCAAAGTCGCGGCACAGGTCGCGGAAGGCAACCGTGTCAACCTCATGACGGTTAATGCCGAGTTTTGCAATGGCCTGGCGCTCAATGGGCAGACCGTGGGTATCCCAACCGTGAATGTAGGGCGCTTTAAAACCGTCCATATTCTTAAAGCGGGTGATAATGTCTTTCAGCGTTTTATTAAGCGCGTGACCCATGTGCATATCGCCATTGGCATACGGCGGGCCGTCATGCAGAATAAAGAGGGGTTTGCCCTCGTTCTTCTCCATCAGTTTGTCATACATTGTATTGTCTTCCTGCCGTTTTAAAATCTCCGGCTCACGCTGAGGCAGGTTACCTCGCATGGGGAATTCTGTGCTTGGCAGGTTCAGAGTCTGGCTGTAATCCATTTGGTTGTTCATCCTTTCTTTGAGGCTCGCTAATATCTTGTCAATCAGATGGAATCATCTGAAAAAACATCAAAATTCTCTAATTTTTTAAGGTCAATTGAAGCAACTTTCGGGTCTCCCTCTTTTTCAACCGTTTCTTTCACAACAGAAAAAGAATCGTCAGTTTCAGGCGCACTTTCCTGACTCTGTTCTCTGTTTCTCTGCATCAGTTCATCAATTAAAGGGTTCACCGTTCTCTCGGTTGCAAAACCGGTATCGGCTGTTTGGGGTTCCATCGCCACGACCGGTGCTTCTGCCGTGTCAGGCTCTTCGGTCTGCACAGACGCTGCAGGGGTGCTCTCCTGCGGGGTTGCCGGTGTTTCCTGCGAGGGCAGGGTAAAGCGGTGGGTGTCTTCAGAAACGGCCGGAGCCGGTTCTTCTGCCGGGCGTTGCGGCACTTCGGCAGGCTCGGGAACATTCACCGAGGTAAATGAAGATGCCTTGCCGGGCAGGTCAGACAAAAGTTGCATATAGGTTGAAAGCAGGGCACTCATTTTGGCCTTGAAACCATTCATTTCTCTCTGAATGCTCAGGTAGGTTTTCTCAAGGTTTGAAATGGTGTTATTTGCATTGTTCACCGCTTCGGCGGCCTTGCGCTCTGCCTCTTTAATAATGGTTTCGGCACGGTCATACGCGTTCTGCTTAATATCTTCAGCAGTTCTCTGCGCTACCAAAATGGCGTTCTGCATGGTTTCTTCCATGCCCTTATAACTTGCAAGGGCCTCGTTTAAAACGGCAACTCTTTCTTTCATTTCTGCATGGTCGCGGTAGAGTTTTTCATAGTCGGCAACCAAGGTACGCATAAACTCTTCTACCTCGTAAACATCATAACCGCGAAATGCACGGGTAAACTCTTTGTTTTCAATATCAACAGGCGTCAGCATATTTGCTATTCCTCTCTTTAGTTATATGTATTTTTTTAAAGTAATTCTGATTCTGCCTTTTTTTGTTTCTCCCAAAGATTCAAGCAGTTCAGCGCGGCCAAAGCCCCGCACGCTTAAAACATCACCCACCGCAAGCACCACAGAATTTTTGGTGCAAACAGAGTGATTCACTTGAACTTTCTCGCTACGAATCATCTCATCGGCACGGCCGCGCGAGGCTCCTGTTAAAAGCCCCAGAACACAATCGAGCCGAAGCGATGCCACCGTTCCCGTAACGGGTTGCCAGGCACGGGGTAAAAGGCAAAGGTCATCTGCGGCAGGTGTTATCTGCACCCCCGCCTGACCGATTTTCAAAAGATTCTGTGCAATGTAATCGCAAATAGAATCACACACAAACAAAACGGCTCCCGTTTCTTCTTTTGCTACATCGCCAATTAAATTCCGCTCTACCCCAAGCCCCATAACAGAGCCTAAAACAGCACGGTGCGAAAGTTCCTCGCGGCTTTTGAGGCGAAGGGGTGTGATGGGAAAGGCACTTTCTTCCGGCTCGGGATACCCCGGGAAAAAGCCAAGCATCTGCCGCTCACTTTCGTCATAGCCGCCCCACAGCATAAAGGGCACAGAAGGGCGCATATTAGCGTGAAAAACTGCAATCTCCTTTGCATCTAAAAAGCGGCTGAAACAGGGCCCGCCCCCTCGCTTTGCCCTTTGCTCCAAATCGCCAAGCCGCGCCAAAAGGAGTTTTTCGTCAGTATTAGTACGCAAAGGGGAAGCCCTTTGTCAGTTCATCCTTAAAGTCACCCATAATGCCAACATTGTAGGGCGCAATCAGGAAAATGCCGTTGGCAACCTTTTGAATGTTGCCGTCAACACCGTAAACCGCGCCGGAAAGAAAATCAACAACACGGCGTGATACATCTTTATCAAGCTTTTCTAAATTGATAACAACGGGTTTCTTTGCCTTTAAATGATCGGCAATGTCGCGGGCATCTTCAAAACTTGTTAACTGAATAACAACAACCTTTAACTGCGTTGAGGTGTGAATGTTCACAACCTTGCCGCGTTTGCCGGCAGGAATCACGGGTTCTTCGGGTTCTGCCTGCGGTGCGCCGGTCAGGAATTCTTCTTCCTCTTCAACCTCGTCAGAAATACCAATCCATTTCAGCATTTTGTTCATTGTGCTCATATCATTTTCCTCCTAAAATTTATCTGTATAGTTTATTTTTATTGACTACTTAAATAAGGCAGTGCCAACGCGCACCAGCGTGGCACCTTCGGCTATGGCGGCTTCAAAATCGCCGCTCATACCCATTGAGAGATGTTCGGGCACAAAGTTCTGATAACCAAGTGTGCCCAACTTAACAGAAAGTTCACGAAGCCCGGAAAAAACGCGGCGGGTTTCTGCCTCGCCTGCGCCGAGGGGGGCCATTGTCATCAACCCACGAACAGAAAGATTCGAAAGCGCCGCCAGTTGTTCAAAAATGGCCTCGGCCTCTTGCGGGGCCGCACCAGACTTGCTCTCTTCACCCGAGATGTTGAACTGAAACAACACCTTTTGCACGATGCCCAGCGCCTTTGCCTTTCTATCAATTTCTTCTGCTAAATGCAAGGTGTCAACCGAGTGAATCAAGTCAACTTTTCCTGCAACATATTTCACTTTGTTGGTTTGCAAATGACCAATCAAATGCCAATGCGCCGCATCTCCAAGCATTTCATACTTATCTAAAAACGACTGCACTCTGTTTTCACCAAGATGCACAACCCCCGCCTCCATCACGGCTTTGGCGGCAGCGCTGTCAACCGTTTTGGTTACGGCAACCAGCGTAACATCTTCTGGCTTTCTACCGGCAGAAACAGCCGCGCCGGCTATTTTCTCCCGTATCATTTGCACATTTGCGCTAATATTCATCGGAGCAGTTTCCCCTCCTCATAACTGTCTGCCTGCACAATCACTTCATCATAAAGGCGCAGCGGATTCTGCGAATCAGCCGATTTGACAATGGCCGTATCCTGTGTGTTATACAAAATCTCAACAGGGATGAATTTCATCATATTATCACGGCTGACATAAACACCGGTGGCATCACCCCTGGTGCGTAGACTCCTCACGCTGATGCGGTAACCGTCATAACGCTTTTTGATGAATTCCAAATTCACAAACCGCCGTCTTAAAAGTGATTCAATGTAACGGTTGCAATCTAAAATAACTGTTTTTGTTCCCTCTTCCTCTGCTGAAATGGAGAATACAGAAGCAGAAACGGGGTCGGCAGATAAATCATAAAGCCTGAGGCTGACTCTTTCACCCTCGCGCAGAGTCGTCACGCGCTCTGCCGGCAGATTTAAAACAACAAAATAGCGGAAGTTGTTCACAATTTTGCAGGCCGCCGCTTCTTTTTTCTCCTCCTGCCCACGGTCTTTTTCTAAAAAACCGTTCACGGCCGAGGGGGTTAAATCTGTCATATTATAAGGCGTGATAATGGCCTCATAACCGTCAATCGTTGAGGTAAATTCTCCTGCTATGG
Source organism: Clostridia bacterium (assembly GCA_045652725.1). Classification (GTDB taxonomy): domain Bacteria; phylum Bacillota; class Clostridia; order UBA1381; family UBA9506; genus UMGS755. Next base: position 8,174 of record JAZRUU010000089.1, read on the forward strand.
GTGCTGTCATTCTGTGTTGCGCCGCACCGATTCTGTTTTCAAGTTCGGTTTTTTGCACTTTTAGTTCTTCTAAAATGTCACCACCGGCACCGCCACCTGCAAGTTGCGCTTTTTTTTCACACAGCGCTTCAATGATGAACTGCAGTTCACTCACGGCGGCCATATCGCCTGCACGGCTTTTTTCAACAACGGCATCCATTTGCTCTGCAATTTTTTGCTCCAGGCGGGAAACATCGCCAGTGAAACTGAGCAGATTGGTTTGGTTGGCCTCAAGTTGGTCTATCTTTTTCTTCACCTGCTCCAAACGGCTGCGAACATCAGCATCAACCGTTCCGGAATAGACCGCCGCAACGGCCTGCCCAACTGAAACGCGGGCGCCCTCTTGCGCAAGAGGTTCAAAAATGCCCTCTGCTGCCGGGGTTAAAACAGATTCATATTTCACCACAATGCCCTTGGTATTCACAACATCTTCCATTGTGCTCTGGCGAAGTGTTTCTGTTTGAATGTGGGGCCCAAGCACGGAGCGAATCACATAAATCAGAACCAAAATGATGAAAATCGGTATTAAAATGTTAATCTTTTTCTTCATAAAATTCTGCTCCGTTTTCTCTGCTGTAATACGGCAAAATAAAATTCGCCGTCAAAAAAAGCATATAACAACCCACTATGCAATCATTGTACCACAAAAATGCCTTTTATGCAACGCTATCTGCAAGAAAAATAGAAAAAATTTTGCACGCTAAACACAAAAAAGAGGCTGCAGAAAAAATCTACAACCTCTTAATCTCCTCTACAAACAAATCATCGCACCGCACACGGAATTTAACCGTGTAATTTCCAAAATCCATCACATAGAGTCGCTCTCCGTCATCCTGATAGGCCGGTCTGGGGTCTTGCTCTAACAGTTTGGTTAAAAGCGCCGCATCTTCAGGCAAAACACCCTCTGAAACAGATGGCGGGCAATGAACATTCAATTTATAACCCACAAACGCATCGGCAAATCCGGAAACGGCATCAGCGTGTGCATCGCTATAGGCCACATATGGCTTAATGTCAAAAATTGGTGTGCCCGATAACAGGTCAGCCCCTGCCACCTTGAGCACCGTGCCAAACTGCTCTGTTTTTTCCATGCCCAAAAGCCTGACCGATGAAAGACCAAGGCTGTTGGGGCGGTAAGGCGAGCGCGTGGCAAACACGCCCATGCGCTTGTTGCCGCCAAGCCGCGGCGGGCGCACGGTGGGGCGCCACGCTGCCCCCTCACAGGCTGAAAACTGCCAGATAAGCCACAAATGCGAATAGCCCTCAATGCCTGACAGCGCCTCAACCCTGCGGTAATCTTCTTCAAACACAATGGTTGAAACAACCTCGGGCACAAGGCCGCTTTGACGCGGAATGCCAAACTTTTCGTGAAAACCGTTATAAATTTTTGCAATAACCTTTACTTCCACCATCTCACCCCATTACTGGATGGGTTCAAAATCTGCCGTGCCGTGCTTACACAAGGGGCAGACATAATCTCCGGGCAACACATCACCCTCAAGAACAAAGCCCCAAATTTTGCAGACAAAACCTTTTTTGCCCTCGGTTTCGGGCTTGGGTTTAACATTGTTCTGGTAATAGGTATAACTCATCGTTTCCTGCTCTGAAATCACACGCGCCTCGGTAATGCTGCAAATGAACATACCGTGGGTGCCCAGATCAACATATTGCTCAACTTTTAAAGAGAGGAAAGAGTTAATGTGACGGGGCAGAAAAACCAAACCGTTGTCAGAGCGAAGCGGTTCACAGCCTGCAAACTTATCCGTTGTTCTGCCGCTTTTAAACCCAAAGGTTTCAAACACAGAAAACGGCGCATCAACCGAAAGGCAGTTCACATTCATTTTGCCCGTCTGTTTAATCACATGGTGAGAATAATTATCTTTATTGATGGTAACCGCAATGCGATTCGGCGTATTTGTCACCTGTGTAATGGTGTTCACAATCAGACCGTTATCCTTTTTGCCGTCATTTGAAGTAACCACATAGAGACCATAGCCAATGTTAAACAGCGCCGAAAGGTCATTTTTGTTGGCCGTTTCGCTATGCTGCGCAAGGTAATCGCGGCAAAGCTCATCGGCAAGAGATTCAAGCGCGCCGCTGCTTTGAGCATCAAGGGCCGATAAAATGGTCACCTTATTGCTTGCAATGGTGAGATTTTTGCAGGGTTCAAGCAGTTTTTCCATCACCTTATTGGCCGTGGGTGACCACGAACCGTTTTCAATGAGGCCCACCGTTCTGTTTTTAAAGCCGCGCTCGGTTAAATGGTTGATAAATTCACGCATAAAGGGGAAGATTTCAGCATTATAGGTCGTTGTGGCGAGCACAAGTTTACCATAGCGGAAAGCATCTTCAACCGCTTCAGCCATATCACACCGCGCCAGGTCGTTTACAACCACCTTGGGGCAACCTTTGGCCTTTAACAGTTCGGCCAAAAGGGTAACCGCCTTTTTGGTGTTGCCGTAAACAGAGGTGTAGGCAATCACAATGCCTTCTGTCTCCACGCCGTAAGATGACCAGGTGTTATATAAATCTAAATAATAGCCTAAATTTTCTTTTAAAACAGGGCCGTGCAGGGGGCAGATTGTCTGAATATCAAGCCCTGCCACTTTTTTCAAAAGGCTCTGCACCTGTGCGCCGTATTTACCCACAATGCCGATGTAATACCGTCTTGCTTCGCAGGCCCAGTCTTCCTCAACATCCAGCGCACCAAATTTGCCGAAACCGTCTGCCGAGAACAGAACCTTATCTGTGCTGTCATAGGTCACCATCACTTCGGGCCAATGCACCATCGGTGCGGTCACAAAGGTGAGGGTATGTTTGCCAAGAGAGAGCGTGTCACCCTCCCCTACCACTATTTTTCTGTCTACAAAATCGGTTCCGAAGAACTGCTGCATCATTTTAGACGCCTTGGCCGTTGAAACAATTTGCGCAGCAGGATACACCCGCATAAAGTTGGCGATATTGGCCGAATGGTCAGGCTCCATATTCTGCACAATGAGATATTCCGGCTGTTTGCCGGCGAGTGCGCCCTCTAAATTATCAAGCCATTGATGTGTAAAGCGGGCATCAACCGTATCCATCACCGCAACCTTTTCATCCATAATGACATAAGAGTTATAAGACATTCCGTTCGGAACATCATACTGCCCTTCAAATAAATCTACCTCGTG
>JAZRUU010000090.1:0-4325 GCA_045652725.1 Clostridia bacterium
CACACTTTTTACCAGCGCGCAAAGATCATTGACAACACTTTGAGGCGAAAGAATTTTAGCCTTGTCGCCAAAGGTAACAAGCCACGAAAAGAAGTGAGGGCTCACAGCAACACGCACACGGCAGACAAAACTATCTTCGTCGCGGCTCGTGATGGGAACATCAGCACCGAAACGGTCAAACACAACGCTTGCAAGGTCATTGTGAAAACGAATGGAAACATCTCTTTCCTCCCCGCCGAACATCCCAAAAGTCGCTTTGGTGTAACCCGACAGATCAAACGACTGCGGTGGCAACACCCTTTCAGACTCCGTCAATTCAATACCTTCCATTTTATCTACACGGTAATGGGCATAACTTTCATATTTTTCTTTGTAGGTAATCAAATAATAATTCTCATCATCCCAAGTGAGAGAAACCGGAGATTCAGTATATAACTCGCCGTTTTTTCGGTAAACCCTTTGCTTGTTCACATCAAGGGTGAAATATTTAAAGGTTATTTGTTTATTAGCGGCAATTGCATCGTGAATACGGTCAACATTATAATAAATCTGCTCATTAAGGGTTTTGACACGGTTCGTGATAAACACCTGTCGCTGCAGTTTTTTGGCATTTTCGCGGCTGGTGAGTTTTTCAATTTTCGAAATCAGTTCGGTGCTCTTTTTATGGGTAATGAACTTTGATGCCTGCACGCTGTCAACCAGCAGTTTCAACTCAGGCAGTTCAAACTCACGACTCCCTATGTAATAATCGGTGGTTTTTGTTTTTCGGGAGCAAATGTCAAAGCCGAACATTTCTAAATATAGCAGGTCATCATAAATACTCTTTCGCTCGGCAGAAATGCCATAGTTCGAAAGTGCCGCAATCATCCCCGGAACCGTTATAGTGTGTTCTTCATCTGTTTGCTCAAGCAAAATTTTTGCAAGATACATAAGTTTCAGTTTCTGGTGTGAAAGTTTCATAATGCCCTCCGTTATGCAGTTTAAAGTCCTGATATAATTCTAAAAATAACCATAAGCGCCACAATCCAAACGACATATAACAGTTCGCTTAATAAACTGCAGTTTTTGCTTTTTGCCGCTCTTTTATCAGGCACAACAGCCTTAGTTAATTGTTTTTCCATTTTCTACCCCTCCTGTAACGAATATGTGGTTCATTATATTCATCATAGCAAATTAAGTGGGTATTAAAACGGACACTGATTTAAGTATAGCACAACAATTTCATTTTTGCAACCACGATTCGTGATACAAAAAAAGGGCCGCCGCCGCAGCCCTTTGCATCTTGATTATTTTTTATAATACGACATAACAATTTCGTTCATGCGGCCCATCTTCTCTTCCATATCGGCCACGAGTTTGATTTGAGTTCTGGCACGGTCAAGATTATGATTTTTGCGATGAATCTTAAAGTAATGGTCACCATTTAAATGGTCTGTCAAAAAGCGCATACCGCACTCAAGCGTCATCAACTTAGCCGAAAACGCCAGCAGTTCAATTTCTTTAGCGGTGAAACTCTCGCCCAACTCTTCAATGTAGCCGCGGGTATATTGCGAGAAGAGTTCCAGATCCATCGAAACTTTTGAAAGATCCTGCTCATCTTCAGCAGCCGTGCTGGCGCCGAAACGAATAGAATCACCAAAATCATAAAGCACAGAGCCCGGCATAACCGTGTCAAGGTCAATAACACAAACGCCCTCGCCGGTAACATCATCAATTAAAACATTGTTAAGTTTTGTATCGTTATGAGTAACGCGCAGGGGAATTTCACCCTTTTCAACGGCATCTACTACCAAAGAAGCCTCTTTTTCGCGCGCTAAAAAGAAGTTAATCTCTTTTTCTACTTCAGAGCGGCGGCCAACACTGTCACGCTCAATAGCCTCTTTAAACAGGCGGTAACGGTCAACGGTATCATGAAAATGCGGAATGGTTTCATTGAGTTTATCGGCAGGGAAATCTTTGAGCAGATTCTGAAAACGACCAAACGATTTTGCCACACGGTAGAACATTTCAGGGTTTTCAATTGACTGATAACTGCGGGCATTTGCGATGAAAATATACATTCTGAACATATCGCCCTGCTCTGTCATATGATAAAACTTGCCATCTTTTGTAGGAATCATGGTCAGCGTTTCACGGTAGGGGTCGCCAAAATTATAAATAATGCGGTTATGTAAATATTCCGTCACGGCAACAACATTGTCAATTACCTCCGTGGGTTTTTTAAACACCTCATTATTCACACGCTGCAAAATATAGCGTCTGCCCGTGGTTTCAATCAGCAGGGTTTCGTTAATGTGCCCCTCACCATAGATGCGGGCACCAATATAGTCACCCTTATAAGCAAAATTTGAGCAAATCTCTTTATAATCGTATCCTTTCATGATAAACCTCCAAATATGTCGCAATTCTTACATTGAGATATTATATATCAAGCACATTCCGTTGTCAATCGAAAAAACTACAAATTATTCAGTAATATCTTTATAAATTTCCTGAATGTTTTTATAAATATATGTCGGTTTCTGCTCGCTTTTTTCCACATCTTCCATCGTGCCCTCACCACTTAACACAAAAATAGTGCTGATGCCGGCATTTACGCCGCAGGCAATGTCGGTGTAGAGCCTGTCACCAATTAAAACCGCCTCATCTTTTGAATAGCCCGAAGCACGAATGGCAAGAAGGGCCATATCCGGTTCAGGCTTGCCGATGAATTTCGGCATTCTTTTCGTGGCGTTTTGCAGCATTTGGCTAACAGAGCCGCAATCAGGCACATAACCATACCAAGTGGGGCAAACCCAGTCAGGATTGGTGGCAATGTAGTCTACCCCGCGCCCTAAAAGAATGCAGGCATCTTCAAGTTTCTGAAAGGTGAGTTCGGTGTCAAACCCCATACACAGGCAGTCAATGTCATCTTCAAGCACATCGGTAATGGAATACCCCGCCTCGCGCAGTTGTTCTTTAAACGAGGTTGTGCCCAAAGCATAAATTTTATGATAGGATTTATCTTTTAAATATAAAACCGTCGCATCGGTTGAGGTTAAAAAATCTTCTTTTGTGCTTTCAATGCCGAGCGATGCAAGTTTTTCAATATATTTATTCACACTTTTTGATGAATTGTTTGTCAGAAACATATAGCGGCCGCCGATTTTTTTAATATGCGCCAAAAATTCCAAAACACCGTCAAACAAATGGTCATCAAGATAAATTGTGCCATCCATATCAAGCAGAAACAGCCGTTTTTCCTTTAATGTATTCATTCACTTCACCTTTTCATTTTAAATAAATATGGCCCAGTGCTCGAATAAGCACAAAAGAGCATTAGCTCTTGAGAATTTTATGAAATAAAATTCTGTATTCACCAATTATATCACCTGTGAACCGTTTTTTCAAGGCAAAATCGTTATATATGAAAAAAGAGCATACCTCGCGGTCTGCACTTTTTTCATCATTAAATTTCTACAACCGAAATACCCGTATATTCGGCATAAAGTTTCAGTTCATCACGGCAATCTCCATACACAAGGCAAACATGGTGGGCAACGCCCTCCTCCACAATCTGCTTGATGTAGTCTTTAATAGAAAGGCTCTCGTGTTTAAAGTGGAACTGCGGCGCAAACGAAGGTGCCTGCGGCATTTCAATACAGTCACCGCCGGAAAGCAGCAGTTTCCAGCCGTCTTTGGCATCAATCAGGCAGGCAAGCGTTACTTTGCCTGCTTTTGCACAATATTCAACCGACATACCCTTGCCGGTGAAGTCCCACTTCTCGGGTGACGGTGTTACGCGGCAAGCGTTCTGGTCAGCCGCGTGCACTTTCGGGTCAACAACGCCGTGGTGCGTGAGCAGCATTGTGTCGCTCTTGATGTCATAAGCCGACCACTCTAAAAACACCGGCAGTTTGCCCGTCAGTTTAAAGAGAATGTATTTCATAACAAGGTTTGCAAGGTCGCCCTCGTGGCTCGTCATGCAGCCGTCATCTTCAGCACAGAAGAAAGAAAGGTCGGCAGATGCCCGGGTAGCCACTTCAACATGGTGCTGACCCAGCAGCGTTAAACCGTCAATGCCAAAGCGCTTAATCATTTTCTTAACAGCAAGACCGACAGAGGCAGACTTTCTCACATCCTCCGGGTCTACCGCATCATAAGAATATGGCAGTTCTTCCTTTAATTCATCAACAAATGCATCAATTTCTTCATCCGTTAATGCGTTCCAGATGTCTAACAGATGTGTTACATCAATGTAGAGAACATTCGGCCCAAACACACCCTTGATTTTGGTCTTGTCCACCTCAATGTCATACATACCGCGGAAGGTGTGACCCACAAAA
>JAZRUU010000091.1:0-1205 GCA_045652725.1 Clostridia bacterium
ACCGAAAGGGAAAAGCACATTATCTCTCTCCGTTTTTTTGCCGGCAGAACCCAGATGGAGGTCGCCGATGAAATCGGCATTTCACAGGCACAGGTTTCGCGCCTTGAAAAGGGCGCGCTGGAGAGAATGAGAAAATATATAAAAGAAAACAGCCGCGCAAAGGTGTGCGGCTGTTTTCTTTTATCTACGCATATTTTCCTGATGTTCTGCAAAGGTTCGGGCAAAACGGTGCACTCCTTGCGAATCGAGAACGAAAAATAAATAATCCGTCTCTTCAGGGTAAAGTGCCGCCTCAATAGCCGCTTTACCGGGTGATGCAATCGGCCCAACAGGCAGACCGGGATATTTATAGGTGTTATAAGGCGAATCAATCTGTGTATCTGCCACAGAGAGCACCGGCTTTCTTTCTTTCAAAATATATTGCACGGTTGCACAAGACTGCAGGTAAGGGTAACTTTTGCTTTTTAAGCGGTTATGGAAGACACCGGCAACCAATTTACGGTCAACATCGCCCTGTGCCTCGCGTTCAATTACGGTGGCAAGAGTGATGAGTTCATCATCGGTCATTCCAAGTTCTTTGGCACGGTTTCGATATTCCTGTGTATATACCTCGTTAAAACGGGCGAGCATTTTTTCAATAATAGCCGCCTCGCTCTCCCCCGGTTGAAAGAGATAGGTATCGGGGAACAGATACCCCTCAAGCCGATTTTCACGCTTGGGGATTTTTTTCACAAAATCATAGTCAAACTCGCCGTTTTCTACAGCGTCATAAAACTTTTCTCTGTCAATGAGGCCTGCTTCTTCTAAACGGTCGGCAATCTGCCGCAGTTCAAACCCCTCGGGAATGGTAATTTTAACCGACTCTGCTTCCGGCGCATTTTTCAGCGTTTTATAGAGTTCACCGTAACCGGCATTTTCCTGCAGGGTATAGGTACCCTGCTGATATGTGCCGTCGTGACCGCCGAGTTTAGAAAACAGGCGGAACCAGAACGGTTTTTTTATAATGCCGTTTTCGGCTAGTTTTTTTGCAATATCTGCCGTGCCACTCCCTGCCTCTATGGTAACCTCGCGCGTGTCGCCGCCATAACTGCCGCAACAGTCAGAAATGACCGATGCGCCATATAACAGAACAAAAAGAGCGCAAAACAGAAAAATATACATAAGGGTTGCTTGTTTTTTTGTTTTTTTACTCGCCATAATTCACC
>JAZRUU010000092.1:0-2125 GCA_045652725.1 Clostridia bacterium
TGGGAGAAGCCTCTCCCAAAGGGGTTTTTTTGTGTGCTCGGATAAAAAATACATATTATTTGCTTTTTGTTTTCTCTTTTTTTCACGAAATTTGTCGATATAGAGGTTTTTCAGCAGAAAATGAAATTTATATTGACATAAATTTCATTTTAATGTATAATTTATTAGGATAAAATGTAAAATAACCAAGAGGGTGAAAGTAATGTCTTTAAAAAATTCGTATTTGCTTTCTGTAATGGAACAAGTTATAGAAAGAAATCCTAATGAGCCGGAGTTTCATCAGGCTGTTTCTGAAGTGCTTGAGTCGCTGGAGCCGGTTTTGGAAAGAAATCCCGCTTATGAAGCCTCAGGCGTGCTTGAAATGATTGTTGAGCCGGAGCGTATTATTAAATTTCGCGTGCCTTGGGTAGATGACAGAGGTAAGGTTCGTGTTAATCGCGGTTATCGTGTTCAGTTTAACAGCGCTATTGGGCCTTATAAGGGTGGTTTGCGTTTTCATCCTTCAGTTTATGAGGGAATTATAAAATTCTTGGGTTTTGAACAGATTTTCAAAAATTCATTGACCGGTCTGCCCATTGGCGGTGCAAAGGGCGGCAGTGATTTTGATCCCAAAGGCAAAAGCGATGGTGAGGTAATGCGTTTTTGTCAGAGCTTTATGACAGAACTTGCCAAGCATATTGGTGCCAATACCGATGTACCTGCTGGCGATATTGGTGTAGGCAGCCGTGAGGTTGGTTATATGTTTGGTCAGTATAAAAGACTATCTAATGAATATGCAGGTACTATGACAGGTAAAGGTTTAAACTACGGCGGTTCTTTGGTGCGAACAGAGGCAACCGGATATGGCCTGTGTTATTTTGTTGAAGAAATGCTTCAGGATAACAATGAGACAATGGCAGGTAAAACTGTTATTGTTTCCGGCTCGGGTAATGTTGCTATTTATGCCATTGAAAAAGCAACAGAACTAGGTGCAAAGGTTGTTACTGCAAGTGATTCTAACGGGTTTGTTTATGACCCTGATGGAATTGATCTGGAACTTTTGAAAAAAATTAAGCTTGTGGAGAGAAAGCGGATTAAGGAATATGCCAACGAGCGACCCGGTGCTGTTTATAAAGAAGGCTGCTCCGGTGTCTGGGGTGTTTCCTGCGATGTTGCTTTGCCCTGCGCGACGCAGAATGAGATTGATGAAGCTTCTGCAAAACTTTTGATAGAAAACGGTTGCATGGCAGTTGGTGAGGGAGCGAATATGCCTTCAACAAAAGAAGCAATTAAACTGTTTTTAGAAAGTGATATTCTTTTTGCACCTGCTAAAGCAGCCAATGCGGGCGGTGTTTCAATTTCGGCTCTTGAAATGAGCCAGAACTCTCTGCGTTATAACTGGAGTTTTGAAAAGGTTGACCGTAAGCTGAAGGGCATTATGATTGATATTTATAAAAAATCCAGCGAGGCGGCAAAAGAATACGGTCACGAGGGTAATTTGGTTATTGGAGCCAATATTGCAGGCTTTTTAAAGGTTGCTGACACAATGATGGCTTACGGCGTTGTATAAAAAATCTCAAATAAAATGCTCATAAAGACATATTGTCTTATGTTTTCCCCCTGAGACTGCGGCTAAACATAATGTTTTGCCGCAGTCTTTTTTATCTTTTTCCCTATTTTTTCTTGCAATGTCCGGTTGTTTATGTTACAATAAGTGAGTATTTATCTAAAATTAACCGATAGGAGTAACAACATGATAATTTATCCCGCAATTGACCTGCGCGGCGGCAAATGTGTCCGTTTGTTGCAGGGTGATTATGACCAGACAACCGTATATTCCGATTCTCCTGTAGAAATGGCCAAAAAGTGGGAAAGTTGCGGCGCTCGTTGGCTCCATGTTGTTGATTTAGACGGTGCGAGGCAGGAAGCAAGCAACCGCAATGTGATTTGTGAAATCGCAAAAGCGCTTTCGATTCCCGTGCAGACGGGCGGCGGCATCAGAACAATGGATGATGTTGAAATGCTTCTTAAAAACGGCATCAGCCGCGTTATTTTGGGCACGGTTGCGGTGCAAAACCCCGAACTTGTTATGCAGGCGGCAAAAGAATATGGCGAGAAAATTGCCGTGGGCATTGATGCAAAAGAC
>JAZRUU010000093.1:0-1883 GCA_045652725.1 Clostridia bacterium
GTTAATTTAGCGCTCGCCACCGCCGAGGTTACGGCAAGTGACGCGTTTGATATTGATGCCGCCACAGCAACCCTTTCAAAACTCGGTTACAAAGCAACGCTTATGAAAAACGAAGATGTGACCGTTACCCAATCGAAAGAATATCGCCCGGTTGAAGTCTTCATCGGGCTGATTTTCGGTGCACTTGTGATGTATATTGGTATGTCACACATGTTCCCCCTGCCTGTTCCCGCCTTTTTGGATGTGCACCACAATCCCGTGGGGTTTGCCCTTTCGCAATTGCTTTGTTGCCTGCCGGTTCTGTTTGTCGGCCGCCGATTTTTAACGGTTGGTGTGAAACGGTTGCTTTCCTTGCACCCGAATATGGATTCTCTTGTGGCGCTTGGCACAGGCTCGGCATTTTTCTACAGTCTTTACCACACAATGCTGATTTTTTCAGGCCGCACCGAGGCGGCACACGCCCTTTATTTTGAATCTGCCGCTGTGGTAATGGCGCTCATTTTGTTAGGTAAATTTTTAGAAGAAAACAGCAAGAACCGTGCCAAAGATGCCATCCGCTCGCTGGCGCGCCTCATTCCGCAAACCTGCAAAGTTATGCGAGATGGCGTTGCGGTTACCGTGAACAGCGATTCTGTGTTAATGGACGAAATTGTGCTTTGCGCCGCCGGCGAAAAAATTGCCGTTGATGGCCTTGTTATCGAAGGCAGCGGCGATGTTGACGAATCTATGCTCACAGGTGAAAGTCTGCCGGTTTTTAAAGAAGAAGGCAGCACCGTCTCCGGCGGAACCATTTTACAGGACGGGTTTTTAAAAATTAAAACCACCGGGGCAGGCGGTGCAACGGCGGCGGCGCAGATTATGCGGCTCGTGACAGAGGCCCAACAGAAAAAGGCGCCCATCGCCCGCCTGGCAGATGCCATTTCGGCCGTTTTTGTTCCCGTGGTGTTGGGCGTTGCTGTTCTTTCGGCTGTCATCTGGGCGTTGCTCGGCAAAGATGCAGGCTTTGTTCTGCAGATTTTTGTCTCCGTTTTAGTGGTTGCCTGCCCCTGTTCATTGGGTCTTGCCACGCCAATTGCTGTTATGGTGGCCTCAGGGCGGGGAGCCAAACTCGGCATTCTCTTTCGCGGAGGTGATGCCGTTGAACATCTGGCGCAGATTGATACCGCACTTCTTGATAAAACCGGTACCATAACCGAGGGTGCGCTTTCTGTCCGCACAACGCTTTCTGTAAACGATACCGATGACTCTGCCTGGCTCTCTCTGGCCGTCGGCGCAGAGCATGGCAGCGTGCACCCCGTAGCAAAAGCGCTGTTTGCCTACGCTGAGCAGAAAAACCTCGCCATCCCCATAGCAGAGCAAGCCGTCACCCACGCGGGTAAGGGCGTGGTGGCACAGGTAACGGGCAAAACAATTCTCGTCGGCACGCGGCGCCTGATGGAAGAAAACCAAATCAACTGCGACGCCTTTCCCGTTCCGCCGGCAGGCACGGCTACCGTTTTTGTGGCAATTAACACAAAGCCCGCCGGCGTTATCTGCTTTGCCGACACGGTAAAACCCACCAGCCAAGAAGCCGTGGCCCGATTAGAAAAAATGCGCATCAATTCTGCTATGATAACCGGCGATACCCTTGCCGCCGCAGAACACACGGCCAAAGCCGTTGGTATTAAGCAAATTCTGGCCGAAGTTCTGCCCGAACACAAGGCGGCCGAAGTAGAGCGGCTAAAGGCCACCGGCCACAAAACCGCTATGATTGGCGACGGCATTAACGATGCACCGGCGCTTGCAGCGGCAGATGTGGGTGTTTGCGTTTTTGGCGGCACCGATGTGGCGGCCGAGGTGGCAGGTGTTTTGCTTATGCGCGCAGACCTGCTCGCCTTTACCGA
>JAZRUU010000094.1:0-1870 GCA_045652725.1 Clostridia bacterium
TACCGGCGGTATCAATAAAGGTGTAATCTCTGCCGTTTCTTGTTACCTTAGCATCAATCGCATCACGCGTGGTGCCGGCAATGTTGCTCACAATCACGCGGTCTTCACCCAGAATTTTATTGATTAAAGAAGATTTGCCCACATTCGGCTTGCCGACTAAGGCAACCTTTAATGTGTCATCATCTTCTGCCTCTTCCTCTGTTTTTGCAGGAAAAAGGGCTACAATTTCATCAAGCAAGTCACCCACACCAAGACCGTGGATGGATGAAACGGGAATCGGGTCACCCAAACCCAGATTATAAAACTCATAAAGTTCCATCGGCGGGTTGCCGATGTTATCTACCTTGTTAACCGCCAAAAGCACCGGTTTGCCCGATTTTTGCAGCATTGCCGCAACATCCTGGTCAGCGGCAACGAGCCCATCGTGCACACAGGTCATAAGCACAAGCACATCGGCCTGCGAAATGGCAAGTTCTGCCTGACGGCGCATATTAGAAACAATCACATCGTCACCTGCTTCAATACCACCGGTATCAATCAGCAAAAATTCTCTGCCGCACCATTCAGACTCCATATAAATTCTGTCACGCGTGACGCCCGGCGTATCATCAACAATAGAAACGCGGGAGCCGACAATTTTATTAAATAATGTAGATTTGCCCACATTGGGTCTGCCAACAATGGCAACAATAGGCTTTTTCATAGTGTTTTCCTTTCCTGCACCCAGTTACAATTCCTCACCGGTGCATTCATCACAGCCCAGAAGTGTTTTTAAAAATTCATAACCGTCATTTCTGACAGGGAGAACAGAAACACCCGTCGCCTGCTCCACATCAGAAACCGTAATATCATCCAAAAAAACTGGTTCATCTGCCTTAAGCATCGATGACGGAATCAAAAGACGGTCAAACTCTTTATCAACCACCGCATCAATCAACTCTCTGCCACCAACAAGACCAGAAACCGTTACCCCACCGCCAAAAAGGCGGTTTTCAACCGGCAAAACGGCAACATTCAGTTCAGAATATTGTTCCTTTGCCATCTCAATCAGGCGTTCAATAAAGGGGTGCGCCAGCACACCTGTGGCAATCATAGTTTTACCGTGATAAGTTTGAACATACCCTTGGGTGAGTGCATCTGAAAATTCTGCTTCAAGGCTTGCTTCCATCCCCACGCCGTTTTCAATCTGCGGAAAATCTTCATAGGCTTCTGCCGGTGGCAAAGAAAGACCTGCAAGCAAATAAAATTCATCGCTCGCATAGGCAAAGCGCGAGCCGAATTTTTCTAAAAACTGCTGTTGCAATTCTTCAACCTGCCGAACCACAAAAAGGGCATCTTCCCGCGAAAAGGGTTCAAGCGGATAAAGCCCCTCGCGGTAGCGCGTTAACCCCACCGGCACAACAGACACGCTGACGGCCAGCGGATGGAACGCCGCAAGCTCTGTAAGGCTTTTTGAGAGCATTTCGCCATCGTTAATCCCCTTACACAGAACAATTTGCATATTCATCTCTATCTCGCCGTCATAAAGTTTTTGCATGTAGCCCATCAAGCGGTCAGCGTGACGGTTATGCAGCATTTTTTTACGGAGAGACATATCGGTTGTGTGCACCGAAATGTTCACCGGTGACACACGGTATTCAATCAGGCGGTCAACATCTTTTTCGGTCATATTGGTCATTGTGACATAGTTACCGTAAAGAAATGAAAGCCTGGAATCATCATCTTTAAAATATAAGGTATCCCGCAGCCCCGGAGGCAATTGGTCTATAAAACAAAAAACACAACGGTTGGCACAACTTTTTGCAGGGTCAAAGAGCATCCCGGCAAAACCGATGCCCAAATCCTCAAGATCTTCATTTTCAATTTCATA
>JAZRUU010000095.1:0-2171 GCA_045652725.1 Clostridia bacterium
CCATGTCATCCACTTTAACAGGACGTTTTTCGCAGGCACGCATAATACCGTTTAATAGCTTCTGACTGTCAAACATCTGACGGGAACCGTCTTTTTTAATAACCATCAGGGGAATGCTTTCTACCTTTTCGTAAGTGGTAAACCTTTTTTTACAGTTCAGGCATTCACGACGGCGCCGAATGGCCTCGTGCTCATCGGTCGGTCTTGAGTCAATTACTTTACTGTCGGCTACATCACAATAGGGGCATTTCATTTTATTTCATCCTCCCGCCGCTTTAGCGGCTTTTTTATTCTGTAGGTTGATTCGCCTGGTTATAAAATGTATATACATAGTTTTTTCTCGCGCACATTTCGTCTTGCCGGCGCAAGTAGTCTATCATATCTCTTACATTAAAAATCCGTTCAATCCGCCCGGGGATAACAAGTTTTGTTACCGCGCCAAGGCCAAAGCCGAGAACCGGCAACAACTCCTGCATCATGCCAATGTTATAAAAACACTCCGTGCCCGGCAGGGCAAAGCCTGTGTTTTCAAGGCTGCCGAGCGTGTGTTTTTGCCGGTAGAGATAATATGGCTCGTAGCCTTGTTCCTCCATAAAGTCATAAGAAAAAGCAAGCATTTTTGCCGCCTCATTATGTTCTTCTGTAGTGGGCGTAAATTCTTCTTCACGAAGGCGCGAGGCGCGTTTAACGCTCATAGTATGCACCGTTATATTTTCAGGTTTAAGAGCGGCCACCCCTTTTAGTGTGTAACAAAAATCTTCTGCCGTCTCACCGGGCAGACCGGCAATCACATCCATATTGATTGCCGCAAAGTTTTGTTCTTTAGCAAGTTCCATCGCCCGAAACACAGATTCTGTTGTGTGTTTTCTGCCAATGCGCTGCAGGGTTGTTTCGTGCAGGGTTTGTGGGTTAATGCTGATGCGACTCACACCACGCTGGGCAAGAACGCGCAATTTATCTTTTGTAATCGTATCGGGCCGACCGGCCTCAACCGAAAATTCTTTTGTTTGCGAAAGGTCAAATTCCCGAGAAATTTTATAGAGCAAATTATCGAGTTCAATCGAAAGCAAGGTGGTTGGTGTGCCGCCTCCGATATAGATGCTTCGAACTGTAAAGCCAAGCCGCTTTACAAGTTCACCCCCTACCTCCAGTTCTTTATAAAGTGCCGCAAGATAGGGCTCGGCATATTGTTGCATTGCCCGCGCATCGACCGATGTAAAGGCGCAGTAGGCGCACTTTGTCGGGCAAAACGGAATGTCAATATAAAGCGCAACCTCTGTTGGCTTTAAATCTTTTGTTAAAATAAGTTCTTTTTCGGCAATCTTCAAGGTCAGGTTAATTTTCTCCTCGCTAATGCCAAAATTTTGCTTCAAACTTTCTCTGATGGCCTCGTGGCTCTCGCCGGCGCGAAGCATATCGGCAACACGCTTAACAGGACGCACCCCTTCTAAACTGCCCCACGGCTCAAACATAGCGCTCCCACTCATAAACCTCGTTATGCTCCTTTTCATATCCAATGGTCGATGATGGGCCGTGTCCGGGATGCACCAAAACCGCATCATCCAATGTAAACAATTTGTTTTTTATGCTATTGACCAAAGACGGCAAACTCCCCGTGGGAAAATCCGTCCGCCCTATGCCTGTGCGAAACAGAGTATCGCCCGAAAACAGATGCCCGTCACACAAAAGGCAGATTGAGCCGCTTGTGTGGCCCGGTGTGGCAATTATGGCGAACTCACACCCTCCCGCCGTGAGCACTTCACCATCATGCAAGACCCCGTCAGGCTCGGGCGTTTCAACCTTGTTGCCAAAATAGCCGTTAAAAGAAACGCTACTGCTGAAATAATTTTCTTTTTCTTTGGCACCAATATAAAGTTTGGCGCCCGTTTTTTTTACAATATCATTAACTGCACCGATGTGGTCAAAATGGCAATGAGTCAGCACAACATAAGAAGCCTGCCAGCCCATTTCGTTGATGCGCGAGAGGATGCGTTCTGCCTCATCACCCGGGTCAATAACAACGAGTGACTCCTCATCACCGACAAGGTAGCAATTTTCATCCATTTGTCCGACCGAAAGGGTCTCAAGCACCATAAATCTCACCTCTTATGCATTGTTTCTTGTAACCTCAAAAACACCGGCAAGGCGCGCAAGTTTGTTCGCCACCGAGT
>JAZRUU010000096.1:0-2143 GCA_045652725.1 Clostridia bacterium
ATATAGGGAAAGTAGTCATACACCATGCCGATAACCACGGCGGTTTCTGTGCCGATGATGTGAATTTTATCAATGCCGAAAATGCCCAGAATGCTGTTTAAAATGCCGGTATCCTGCAGAATGGTCATCCACGCGTAGGTACGAATCAAAAAGTTCATCCACATAGGAATCATAATCAGCGTAACGAGCGTTTTCTGCGTCCGCTCTTTGGCGCGCGCCATAATATAAGCAATGGGATACCCCATCAAAAGGCAAACCACAGTAGAAATAACCGCAAGTTTTAATGACCGCATAAAAATGACGAGATAGGTTCTGACCTCGCTGACCGTTCCATCATCTGCCGTGAGTTTGCTGGTGGCGGTAAAGAAGCGGGTAATATGCTCGGTTGTAAAGGCAAACTGGTCATCGGTAAAAGCATAATAGGCCACAAAAATCAAAGGCACCAAAATAAACAACAGCGACCAGATTGAATAAGGAGCCAGCGCCAGATGGCCGCCGCCCTGCTTGTGTTTATTCATTCTCACTCGTCACCTCCCGGGTCGGAAAGTTCATCGAGTTCGTTAGAATAGGACGAATAGTCACCAAACATACCGGAGTATTTTGATTTTTTCATAATGTGAATGGCATCCGGCTCAAGTGAAATGCCCACACGGTCATCCACATTGGCCGAATCGGT
Organism: Clostridia bacterium; assembly: GCA_045652725.1. GTDB lineage: Bacteria > Bacillota > Clostridia > UBA1381 > UBA9506 > UMGS755. The sequence goes on from JAZRUU010000096.1 coordinate 677, forward strand.
GGTCTGAATCATCCATTTAAAGCCGCCAATGTCAACAATCAGTTCGTTATGTACGCCCATAAAAGTAACAGCCGTTACCACGCCCTGCAACATTGCCTCATCAAGCGGCACAATGTCAACATCTTCGGGGCGAACAACCACATCAACCTGTTCACCAATGGCAAAGCCTGCATCCAGACAGGTGAAAGTGTGGCCCGAAAAGTTAACCTTATAATTTTCAAGCATTGTGCCATCAATAATGTTACTTTCGCCAATAAAATCGGCAACAAAGGCGTTTTCGGGTTCGTTATAAATATCCGTTGGGGTGCCGATTTGCTGAATCTTACCCTCGCTCATAACCACAATGGTGTCAGACATACTGAGAGCCTCTTCCTGGTCATGTGTAACAAAAACAAAGGTGATACCCGTGCTCTTCTGAATTTTTTTCAGTTCCTGCTGCATATCTTTTCTGAGTTTTAAGTCAAGCGCACCCAAGGGCTCATCAAGCAGCAGCACTTTCGGGTGGTTAATCAGCGCGCGCGCAATGGCAACGCGCTGTTGCTGACCGCCGGAAAGGCTCGTTACGCTACGGTCGGCAAAGTTTGAAAGCATAACAAGAGAGAGCATTTTCTCAACTTTTTCTTTAATTTCTTTTTTGGGAACTTTGCGTTCTCTTAAAGGAAAGGCCACATTTTCAAACACATTCAAATGGGGAAACAACGCATATTTCTGGAACACGGTGTTCACATTGCGCTTGTGTGGCGGCACATTGTTAATCTTCTCACCCATAAAGAGAATGTCACCCTTATCTGGGTTCTCAAAACCGCCAATCATACGGAGCATTGTGGTTTTGCCGCAGCCGGAGGGGCCAAGCAAAGTGATAAATTCATTATCGTGAATTTCGAGGCTGATGTCATCTAAAATCAATTCTCCATCAAAAGACTTGGAGATATTTTTCAATTCAATGATTTTGTTCATAGTCCCTTCTCCTTCTGCAAACAAATAAAAAAAGCGGTATGCCGCAAATAGCATACCACTTGTGAAAAACAAAGTTATGAACCCCCGAAACGCGGGGCAATCATAAAAATTTCGTATCCCAATGGGTTTAGAGTCTATATAGCAAAGATTACTTTTACCACTCTTATTGACCATTTCACAAGTTATATGCCGCTAGGCACTGGTTTATAGTCACCAACTTATAAAACTTGAGCTTTTAACTCAATCAATAAGGCAACAGAAGTTGCCAACCGCCAAGGCGGTTTTCGGCATTTGACCCGGCTGTCCGTATGGCCTTGGCCGATGCAGAACACCGGCGGTCATTTATCTTGCTTCGGAAAACTCTTTTCCGATTGAGATGTGACAAATTATATCACAATTTTTGTCCTTTGTCAAGTAATTTTGAACATTCTTTGCACAAATCGTCCCAAGCCTGAATTGTGCTATAAATGCGACTCTGCCCCTTGCAAGCCGGCGCTTTTTGTAGTATAA
>JAZRUU010000097.1:0-12037 GCA_045652725.1 Clostridia bacterium
GATTGTGCCTTAAACCTTGATGACGACGATTTGCGGATTTATGCGCGCAATTTTGATTCGCCCCCAACCTTCATTGCAGACTCTGCCACAGTATCAGACAGTATGATTACCAAGGGTTGCTCCATTTCGGGCAACATCATCCATTCTGTTATTTCTGCCGATTGCACCGTTGAAACAGGTGCCACGGTTGAAAATTCGGTGTTACTTCCCGGCACGGTGGTAAAGTCGGGCGCGGCCGTGCGTTATGCCATTGTGGGTAAGCAATGTGTGATAGAAAGCGGAGCTGTCGTCGGCAATGAAAAAACAGACCAACGACCTGAAATCACCGTGATTGGTGAAAAGAAGCATATCGGCAAAGCGACATAAAAAGGAGGGGTAACCATGAATATGATGGGCATTATTTTTTCAAATATTTACGATGAACGGCTGGGTGAAATCACAGCAAAACGAACGCTGGCTTCGCTCCCCTTCGGCGGGCGCTACCGACTCATTGACTTTGTGCTTTCCAATATGGTGAATGCCGGCATCACCAATGTGGGCGTTATCACAAAGCAGAACTATCAATCGCTGATGGACCATTTAGGCAACGGCAGCGAGTGGGATCTAGACCGAAAGGTTGACGGTCTTTTCATTCTGCCGCCTTTCGGTCAGGGGCAAAAAAACATCTATCGCGGCAAACTCGAGGCACTCTGGGGCACGCTCCGTTTTTTAGAACGCTCTAACGAAGAATATGTTCTCCTTGCCGATACACACATCATCTGCAGCATCAATTACCGCGAGGTTTTAAAGCGGCACATTGAGTCGGGCGCAGACATCAGCCTGATCACAAGGCGCGAGACCATCTCAGGCCTCTCTGATGCTTCTGATTTAGTTGTCAGAACCGACTCAGGCGGCAGGGTAAAAGATGTGCTGATGCATTACGGCGTTCCCGGCATTGAAAACTGCGGCATAGGAATGTATGTGATGAAGCGCGTGTATTTAATTGAACTTTTAAAAGAGGCACATTCTTATAATTTAGTGGATTTTGAGCGCGACATTCTGCAGGCAAAATACAACTATTTCAAACTCTATGCCATCCCCTTTGAGGGCGCTCTTTTGCGAATCGACAGCCTCGGCAACTATTTCTCTGCCAATATGGCTCTGCTTTCTCCCGAAATGCGGCAGGAAATCTTTTTTAAAAACGGTGCCATTTACACCAAAGTCAGGGATGAGGTTCCCACCTTCTACGGTGACGGTTGCAGCGTAAAAAACAGCCTGATTGCTGACGGATGCCGCATTTTCGGCGAAGTTGAAAACAGCGTCCTTTTCCGCGGCGTTACAATAGAAAAGGGTTCAATAGTCAAGAACTCCATCATTATGCAAAACACGAAAATTCACCAAAATGTGTCGCTCGATTACGCCATCTGCGACAAAGATGTTACCATCACCGAAAACAGGTTACTTATGGGTGCACCTGCCCACCAACTTGTTATCGGCAAAGGCAAGGTTGTTTAACAAAAGGAGGAATTGTGTGAAAATTCTGTTTGCGGCGGCAGAGGCTGCCCCTTTCATCAAAATCGGCGGGCTGGGTGATGTGATGTATGCTCTGCCGAAAGCCGTTGCTGAGCAGGGCGAAAGCGCAGCAGTGGTACTCCCGCTTTATAAATCTGTCAAAGAGCGGTTTTCAGATGAACTCACCTTTGTCACATCTTTTTACATCTCTCTTTCGTGGCGATGCCTCTACTGCGGTGTTTTTACCTGCAGGCGCGGCGATGTAACCTATTATTTTATTGACAATGAATATTACTTTCTGCGCGACAGCGTTTATGGCAACTATGATGACGGCGAGCGCTACGCTTTTTTTGCAAAAGCGGTGCTTGAAATGCTGCCACACATCGGTTTTTTTCCCGATGTGATTCACGCAAACGATTGGCAGGCGGCGCTCATTCCGCTCTTTTTAAAGGCTTTTTATCAGAATATGGATGGCTACCGCACCCTTTCTACTATGTTTACCATACATAACATAGAGTATCAGGGGCAGGTGCCATACAGTTTTGCCGAAGATGTTCTGGGCGTGCCTGAATCCATAATGCACACCCTTGCCTTCGGCGGCTGTCTGAACTTTATGTTTTCTGCCATTTGTCTGGCAGATAAGGTAACAACCGTTTCAAAAACCTATGCCGAAGAATTGAAAATGCCCTATTTTGGCAAAGAGATGAATGAGGTGCTCTCTGGCATTTCATACAAATTCTGCGGCATCACCAACGGCATTGATACAGAACTTTTTAATCCTAAAACCGACACAAATCTGTTTCATCGGTACAGCATAGGCGCTATGGGCGGCAAAAAAATCGGCAAACGCCGCCTGCAGGAGGCACTGGGCCTTGCAAGAGAAGATGAAGTGCCCATTCTTGCCATGGTCAGCCGCCTCGTGGCACACAAAGGGCTTGACCTTGTTGAATATGTTCGCCACGAACTGCTCGAGCGCCGCCTGCAACTAGTGGTTGTTGGCACGGGTGAAGAACGGTTTGAAAATCTTTTTCGCGAACTGGCCTACCAATATCCCGGCAGAGTGAGTGCCACCCTGCGCTTTGATACGCACCTGGCCTCCAGAATTTATGCCGCCGCAGATTTGTTTTTAATGCCCTCAAAAAGTGAGCCCTGCGGGCTCTCGCAGATGATTGCCATGCGCTACGGAGCCATTCCCATTGTGCGTGAAACCGGTGGATTAAAAGACACCGTCTTTCCCATTAACCCTGAAACGGGCACAGGGCGCGGCTTTACCTTTCAAAGTTACAACGCCCACGATATGCTCGCGGCCGTTGACCGTGCACTTTGGTTTTTCTATGAAAAAAAACCTGAACTCAAAAAAATCATCCGCGAGAATATGCAGGCCGACTTCAGTTGGGAGAAGCCTGCAAAAGAATATCTTGCCATATATCAAAGTATGTAATTTGTAAGTCGCCCGCCGACAGAAAGGTGTTAATATGTTGCAACTCCACAAAGAAACGATTCAAAAAGAAATTGAAGAAACCCTGATGCGCCGCTTCGGTTGTACGCCTGACGAAGCAACCGAGATTCAGTTCTACAAAACCGTTTGCGGTCTGATTCGCAAGTGGCTCTCAGACCTCTGCGGCACCTACAGCGCCGAAACCGCGCGTCAAAAGGCCAAGCAGGTCTATTATATGTCAATGGAATTTTTAACCGGACCCTCGCTGTATAATCACGCCTATAATCTGTCACTTCTTGCACCGCTTACTGAGGCACTCAAAAATTATAACATCGACTTTTCATCCCTTTGTAAACTTGAACCCGATGCCGGCCTCGGCAACGGTGGTCTTGGTCGCCTTGCCGCCTGCTATTTAGACGCTCTGACAACCGAGGGCGTGCCTGCAACCGGCTTTTCCATCCGCTATGAATTTGGCATCTTCCGCCAGAAAATTGTAGATGGCTGGCAGGTTGAGTTCCCCGATAATTGGCTCGAAATGGGCGATGTGTGGCTTGAGCCGAGAAAAGAAGATCAGGTCAGCATCCGTTTTGGCGGCCATGTCAGCGAAGAATGGAAAGATGGCAAAAACACCGTGCATTACCACGATTACAACACCGTTGTCGCCGTGCCGTATGACATGCTCATTTCAGGCTATCACACCCGCGCCGTGAACCGTTTGGTGCTCTGGAGCGCCCAATCGGCCGACCGGCTGGATATGGAACTGTTTTCACGCGGTGAATATGTTCGGGCTATGGAAGAAAACTCAAAGGCAGAGGCCATTTCAAAGGTTCTCTACCCGGCCGATGACCACTACCGCGGCAAAGAACTCCGCTTAAAACAGCAATATCTTTTAGTCAGCGCCTCTCTGCAGAGCATTTTGAAAGACTTTTTCAAAAAAACGGATGACATTTACAAATTACCCGAACTTGTGGCCATTCACATTAACGACACGCACCCCTCGCTCTGTGTGCCCGAACTGATGCGCATTTTAATGGATGACAACGGCCTGGCGTGGGATGACGCCTGGGCAATTGCCACCAAAACCCTGACCTACACCAACCACACCATTATGAGCGAAGCACTTGAGAAGTGGCCCGTTTCTCTGTTTTCTTCTCTCCTGCCGCGCATCTATCAGATTGTTTGTGAAATTGACAGACGCTTTTTATGTTTTTTAAAAGCGCAATACGGCAACGACACAGGAAAAATCAATTATATGAAAATTATTGAAAACGATCTCGTCAAAATGGCCAATCTCTGCCTTTGTTGTTGTCACAAAGTTAACGGCGTTTCAGGTCTGCACACCAAAATTCTGAAAGAAGATGTTTTCCGCGATTTTCATCAGATTATGCCCAGCAAGTTCTTAAATGTCACAAATGGCATCGCCTACCGACGGTGGCTCTGTCAGGCCAACCCTGAACTCACCGCGTATCTGCGTGAGCGCATTGGTGACGGGTTTTTAAATAATGCCGAAGAGCTCACAAAATTGAAAGCCTTTGCAGATGACACCGCCGTGCTCGACACCTTGCAAAAAATAAAACTCAAAAACAAATTGCGGCTGGTCGATTGCATTAAAGATCAAAACGGCATTCTGGTTGACCCCGCCTCGCTCTTTGATGTGCAAATCACACGCCTGCACGAATATAAACGCCAACTGTTAAATGCCTTGCACATTTTATATCTCTACCGCTCTCTGCTTGAAAATCCGAACCAGAACTTTCAGCCGCGCACCTTTATTTTCGGTGCAAAGGCTTCACCCGGTTACCGCATGGCAAAACAGATTATCCATTTCATTCACGCGCTTGCCGCCGAGGTCAATGCAAACCCCGTAACGCGTGACAGACTCAAGGTCATTTTTATGGAAGATTACCGCGTGTCACTTGCCGAAATAATCATTCCCGCCACCGATCTTTCAGAGCAAATTTCCGTGGCAGGCAAAGAGGCCTCGGGCACGGGCAATATGAAACTGATGATTAACGGTGCCGTCACCATCGGCACGCTTGACGGCGCCAATGTTGAAATTCACCGCGCGGTGGGTGATGAAAACATCTTTCTCTTCGGGCTGACAGCCGACAGGGTCGCCGCACGCTTGAGAGAAGGTTATAACCCGGCTGCTGTAATTGAAAAAGATGAAACGGTGCGGCGAGCCATAGACTATCTCCGGCAGGGCATTGGCGGGTGCGACTTTCCTGAACTTGTGCACGCGCTTTCTGCCCCCGGGCAGGATGCCTACCTGACTCTGGCCGATTTTACTGATTATCACCGTGCACAAGAGGCGGCAAGCACCGCCTTTGCCGACCGTAACCGGTTTAACCGGATGTCGCTTTTTAACATTGCCGGCGCAGGCATTTTCTCAGCAGACAGAAGCGTCAGGGAATATTGCGAAAACATCTGGAATGTTACAAGTACCGCAGAGAAAGGTGAGCAAAGTGGAATTTTTATTTGACAGTCGCAACGAACTGTTTAAAAAACCATTTGGATGCATCAGGGCGAAAAACACTCTCTTTCTTACCTGCTATGTAAAGGGCGCCAACGAGAACGGCGTCCTTTTCCTGCTTACAAAAGACGGTGAAACGCCTGTCTCTTACGAAATGACTTCGACCTTTAGCGAAAACGGTTACACAAAATATTCGCTCACTCTGCCCTTTACTGCGCCCGGTCTTTTTTTCTATCACTTTCTTTTGCAAACGAACGAGGGTGACCGCCTCATACTCCGCGACGGAAAAAACCGCCCCACACAAGAGGGCGGCACGCCCTGGCAAATCACCTGCTACGAAAGGGCGCATTCCATACCCGAAGAATTCAGCGGCAAGGTGATGTATCAGATTTTTCCCGACCGTTTTAACAAAAAAGGCTCTTGCAACACAAGCGAAAAACTAACACCGTTTTTTCTTCACGAAAGCGCCGATGAACGCCCTGTTTTTGAGCCGGATGCCGCCGGCATTGTGCAAAACAACGACTTTTTCGGCGGTAATTTTCAGGGCATCATCGAAAAAATCCCCTATTTAAAAGATTTAGGGGTGCAGGTGATTTATTTAAATCCCATCTTCAAGGCCTTTTCCAACCATCGTTACGACACGGCCGATTATTTGCAAACCGATCCTCTGCTCGGCACAAATGAAGATTTTAAACGGCTGTGCAGTGAGGCGCATAAGGCTGGTCTTTTGGTGATGCTTGACGGTGTTTTTTCACACACCGGCAGCGACAGCCTTTATTTTGACATTCACAACCGCCACGGCACGGGCGCCTACCACAACCCCGATTCGCCCTACCGCAGTTGGTATCAGTTCACAAACTATCCCGAAGAATACGCCGCGTGGTGGGGCATCAAGACCCTGCCTTGCACCAACGAGCATAACCCCGACTTTCAGCAGTTCATTTTAGAAACGGTCATTCCCCATTGGCTCAGGCTCGGGGCAGACGGCTGGCGTCTTGATGTGGCAGATGAACTGCCGGAAGAGTTTTTAGAAAAACTCCTATCTGCCGTTAAGGCCGAAAAACCCAACGCCATAGTGCTTGGCGAAGTGTGGGAAGATGCCTCAAACAAAATCAGTTACGGAAAAAGGCGCAAATACCTTTGGGGGCATAGCCTCGACTCGGTTATGAATTATGTCTGGCGTGACGCTATCATCCGCTTTGTATGTCGCAATCTCCCGGCAGAAGATTTTGCAGAATCAATTCTCACACTTTGCGAGAATTACCCCCAAGATGCCCTGTGCGCTGCCATGAACCTGCTCTCAACGCACGACACGCCGCGCATCATCTCGGTTCTCGGAGCAGATGCCTTTCCGCACGACCGGCACGAGCAGGCACAGTTCCGCTTAACCGAGGCAGAATACAGTCGCGCTAAACACCGCCTCGTTTCTGCGTTGTTTCTCGCTTTTTGCCTGCCGGGCAACTTCTCTATTTACTACGGAGATGAAATCGGCACACAGGGGCTTTTTGACCCCTTTAACCGCACATATCTCGGTGACAAAAAGGGAGATGATGTTATTTTTCATCTTTTTTGCCGTCTTGCTGCATTAAAGGGCAATCACACAGCACTTCAGCAGGGGCAATTCAATCTGTGCCGCGCCGAAAACGGCGTTTTCTCCTTTTACCGCAAAACAGAAAACGAAACCATTCTCTGCATCACAAACACGGGTACAGAAGCTTTTGCATTGCCCCTTTCCGGTGAAATATTGTTTGCAGAAAACACACACTCTGCCGGCGAAACACTCACCCTTTTCCCCTATGGTGCGGCGGCTTTCAAACTTTTATAGGTCACAAATCGCCCCACCGGTGCATATACTGTTTACAGATCCATTTTTTCGGCGGTGAGGGTATGCGCCTGGGCACGCGGCGTCGCATTTGCATTAAAAGTAAAAATTACAGCCGGCGCGGTTGCTCGCTCGGGCTTATTGCACTTTTGTTAACGCTTGTTTCGTTTTCTGTCTCGTTGTTTTTTGTCAAAATCATCCGCCCGACAATGATAGCGCTTGCAAAAAACGAAGCAACGGTGCTTGCGGAACTTGCCATTCACCGCGTGGTCGGTCAACTGTTTGAAAATACCGATTTTCGTGAAATTGTGTCGGTCAAAAATCTTGATGATGGCACCGTCAGCGCTGTTGAGTCTGATATGAGTCGCATAAACGCGCTGAAGGCAAAAGCCACACTTGCCATCACACAAGGCATTGCCGAAATCTGCGAAACACAAATTTCCATCCCCTTGGGCACTTTGACCGGTGTCGACCTGTTCAGCGGCACAGGGCCACATCTGCCTGTCAGCCTGATGCCCTACGGCAATGTGGTTGTTGATTTTAAAACAGAGTTTTCAGAAACCGGCATTAACCAAACCCTTTTATCTGTCAACCTGACCGCCACCGCCACGGTGGGAATTGTTATGCCCTCGGTAAACACAACAAGCCGCATCACGACCGATATTCCCATAACACAAACAGTTATTGTCGGCAAAATTCCCGATAACTATGTTAACATTGACCGCGTGGGTGAAGACTATGAGGGCGATGTGCTTGACATTATCGGCTAAAACAAAAATCTGCAAAAAAGAAAGGCTACCGCAAAATGAAACCATTTTGCAGTAGCCTTTTTGCATTAGATTAAACATTAAAACGAAACAGCACTACATCGCCGTCTTCCATAACATATTCCTTACCCTCGGAGCGAACAAGACCCTTTTCTTTGGCAGCGGTCATACTGCCGCATTCCATCAGGTCATGGTAAGCCACAACTTCGGCACGGATAAAGCCTTTTTCAAAGTCAGTATGAATCTTACCGGCAGCGCCCGGCGCTTTCGTTCCTTTGGTGATGGTCCACGCGCGCACTTCAGGCTCACCGGCAGTTAAATAACTGATTAAACCAAGCAGTTTATAACTCTTTTTCACCAAACGGTCAAGACCGGATTCACAAATGCCAAGTTCCTGCAGAAATTCCATTTTTTCTTCAGGTTCTAAAGCTGAAACATCTTCTTCAATCTTAGCAGAAATGGGCATAACCTCTGAACCTTCAGCCTCAGCCATTTCGGTCAGTTCTTTCACCATTTCATTCTGCTCAATGCCACCGATGAAATCATCTTCAGACACATTGGCGGCATATAAAACCGGCTTCAGAGTTAAAAGCGGCAAATCTTTAATGAGTTCTGCTTCTTCTTCAGAAAATTCTCTGGCGCGCGCAGGTTTACCTTCTTCGAGCAGAGCCTTTAATTCTTCTAACAAATTCACTTCCTGCTGATATTTCTTCTCGCCCGATTTCATCATTTTGCGGGTTCTGTCAATGCGTTTGTCAAGCATTTCAATATCTGCAAAAATCAGTTCAAGCTGAATGGTCTCCACATCGCGCAGAGGGGAAACAGAACCCTCAACATGCACAATGTTTGCATCTTCAAAACAGCGCACAACATGCACAATGGCATCAACCTCACGAATGTGAGATAAAAACTTGTTGCCAAGGCCCTCACCGCGGCTTGCGCCTTTAACAAGGCCGGCAATGTCAACAAACTCAATAACAGCGTGTGTCACCTTTTGGGGGTGATACATTTCTGCCAAGGCATCGAGTCGCTCATCCGGCACGGGCACAACACCCACATTGGGTTCAATGGTGCAGAACGGATAATTCGCAGACTCCGCACCCGCCTGCGTAATGGCATTAAACAAAGTAGACTTACCCACATTAGGGAGCCCGACTATACCTAATTTCATTATATATCACATCTCCTTGATTTATCAGTATTTTCAGTATTTTATATGTAGTTACTTCGCCATTTCTTCGCCATTTTTACGAAAAATGTTCTTCAAATTGCATTACCGCTTTTGTAAGTGAATCTTCCGTCGCATGAACATATCTGTCCATAGTTGTTTTTATACTGGCATGACCGAGTAATTTCTGCAACATTTTCGGTTGCATTCCACTTTCAATAGCACGAGTTGCATATGTATGACGAAGTGCGTGCATACAAAATCTTTTAATTTTTGCCTCATCACAAAGTTTATACAAATGGGTATCATACGAACTGTTTTTTGCAGGTTCTCCTGTTCGCCAGTTAATAAACACAAGGTCTCTCATCACAAAGCTTTTCTTTTGACCGGTTTTGCGGTCAATATACTCAAGTGTCTGAGACAGGCTTGGGGATTCTTTTCGTTCGCCTTTTTTTGATTCAAGTTCTTTCAGGATCTCGTAAGCTTGATTAGTAAGAGGAATAGTTCTGTAACTTTGCAAAGTTTTTGGAGGTCCTGCTCGCCAATAACCTTGTTTATGTCTGTATTCCAATGTTTTATTGACGGTCAGTGTTCGCTTTTCAAAGTCAATTGAATCCCAGGTCAGACCAATCATTTCGCCTGTTCTAAGTCCTGTCTGCAAAATCAAAGCATATTGTTTGTAATTATGCGACCGTTTTGCAGTTTCTAAAAACTTTTTCTGTTCTTCTACAGTTAAAAATTTGATGTCATTGACTGCACGAATTGGTTTTGTGTATCTTACACCATCCATAGGATGTTTAGCAATTAAATCGTTCATCAAAGCCGATTTAAAAAGAGTCCCCATTGCAATGAATGTCTGTCTTATAGTCGAGCCTGCATAATCATCTTCCATATTGTTTAAAACCATTTTGCAATGTAATGGTTTTACATCAGAGAGTCTCAAGCCACCGAGGACAGGTTGAATATTTTGTTTATATCTTTCCCGGTAATTTCGCGTTGTATTAGGTGCTAAATCACCAACGATATTTTCTATCCAATATTCAAACCATAAATCTACTGTCATTTCAGTAGGGACAAACACTTTGCTATGTTTATCTTCATATTTTGCTTTTTCCAACCAATTGCGGGCTTCCTGAACTGTAGAAAAACATTTTTCCTGTCGTTTGCCTTGTCCGTTTACAAATCTTGCACTATACAGTCCATCTTTTCTTTGGCAAATTCCTTTGCCTATTTCTTTGCCTCTTAGGTTTTTACCCATAAGCTTAACTCCTTTCTCGTTAGAGAAAAAGAGCCAATGCAACATTTCATATTATATCACATTGGCATAAATTTATCAATAGGTATATGCTAAATTGTAAGTTTCTGGCTGATAAATTGTTCAAATTCTCTACGTTTTACTAATTTTTTTGTACCAACATACAACACAAATGGACAATTTGGCATACGAAGCATACTGTCAATTTTGTTAATTCCTATGTTACTATATTCAGCCGCCTCCTTAACGGTTAATGTCATTTTAAGATGTATTGGCACGTTCTGAATTTCAAAAGCCATCTTTCACCACATCCTTTATCTATCAAAAACAGCTTTTTCATCAAACAGATATCCCTTAAATATTACTCCGTCGTGTGTTATGAACAAACCTTGTGAATCCTTTGGAATTTGTTCTGCTGCATTTTTGTTATCCAGTATAATTTGAGATAATACATTGTCAGCTCTGCCGCAGACTCTGAAATCTATATTGTTTCGTATTTGCCCAGCCAGGATATTTGCATCCGGTCTTTGTGTTGCAAGGATAAGATGTATCCCAAAGGCTCTGCCTTGTCGTGCAATTATGGATAGTTTACCTTCGATTTGTATTACAAGTTCCTTTGCTTCTTTCGATAAACCTGTTTTATCCAAAACCTCTGCAACCTCATCGCAAACAAATACAATTCTTCTTATTTGGGGTGCGTTCATTTTGTTATATTCGCTGATGTTTGCACATCCATATTCCCTGAATACTTGTTTTCTGTTTTCCAGTTCATTTACAAGGTCTGTTAGAACTTCAAGCAGGGTATTTTCTTCTGTAATGATATTACATCTTTCGTGCCATACAGGAAGAAAATCAACGCCACCTTTAAAATCTGCAACAAACACTTCTGCATCTTTTTTCACGCATTGCATAATGAGTAATTTGAGAAGTACACTTTTTCCTGAACCTGTAGAACCGCCGAGTAATATGTGAGGAATTTTAGCCAGGTTGATTTTTGTTTGCCCTGTTCTGCTTTGACCAAAGATTAATGTAAAATCTTCGTCTGAAAGGAATTTATTTTTCCAACAAACTACATCAGGCAGATTTTCATTTCCTGATATAGCTTGTAATACGATTTTATCTCTGCTTTTGCCATAGCGAATATTTTCAATGTGCATATTAAGCGCAGTTTCAATATCTTCTTTTTTATCTTCCCAGTCTGAAAGGGGAATCCCGTTCGGATCAAATTCCATAATTGTTATACCGTATTCTTTATATTTCTTAAGCAATAACGGAGATTGTCCTGCGTGATTGACAAGACCTACGATATTTAAACTCTGATTGATTCTCTTTGCTCCTTTAGGTGTTCCTAAAAATATAATTAAAACTACAAATCCACCAATGGACAAGAATGGAAACATCATCCTGAATCCGATATTATTAATTTTTATTCCAATATCTGATGCATCATATGTCCAGGTATCAAGCCAATACTTGAAGATAATTGCAATGAAGATGTATGTAACTACCGCAAGCCAAGTCCATTTCTTGCAAAATATATTTAGAATGCCCATTTTAAATCTTAAAAACTGATATTTTAATCTTGCATCTCTTTCTAATTCAAATTTATTTTGAGTGTTCATA
>JAZRUU010000098.1:0-11382 GCA_045652725.1 Clostridia bacterium
GCTCTGCCTGATGCTGAAAGAACTGCAGCTATTGATGATTTTAAAGCCGCACAGGATGCAGTTGATGCTGCGTCTCTGGCTGATGGTTCCTGGTGGGCAACCGAATATGAAGCCGGCGTTGTTTTAGAAACCGTTAACCAGTCTGCTCTGCAGTATGTTTACGATTCTTTCGTTGGTAACGACGGTGATGCCGAAGAAGAAGGCACAGACAAACTCGGTACACACGGCATTGGCCCTAACACCATTTTGCGCCTTGCAAAAGGTTTTGACGGCAGCCTTGTGTTAACCGATGCGGCAGAAGGTTCTGCTGACTTTGCAGTAAAAGAAGCGTCTGACGCGTTTAAAGACAATTTGCTTGCCTTTGTTGGCGCTGAATATGATTCCATTAACGGCACTTCTATCACCGCAGGTGATGATGTTTTAGATGCTTTGGTTGCTGCATTAAACGGCTTTGATGGCACTTTGAAGGAGAACATTAAAACTGTTTTAGGCGCAGAGGAAATTGCTCTGTATGAACCCCTTGTTGTTGAAGACGGCGGAGATGACGATGAAGATGAAGATGATGACTCATCTGGCGGCGACAGCACACCGGGTGTAGGCGGTTCCGGTCTTGGCGGCGCGAAGCCCTCAACACCTTCTGTAGCCGATAAGCTGGGTGAAATCGCTCCTGATACAAGTTCAGAACTTATGGCACCTGCCGCAGCAGAAGCAGCCTATATTTACAGCGACACGGCTGACCATTGGGCAAAAGATTATATTGGCGAGCTGACCAAGCGCGGCATTTTCAACGGTTATGATGACGGCAGCTTCAAACCCGATATGGGCATCACCCGTGAGGAAATTGCGGTGGCTCTGACTCGTACATTGGGTCTTGAAAGCAAAGCAAGATACGCTCCGCGTTACAACTTCAGTGACAGCGCATTCATTTCTCTGTGGGCAGCCGATTCTGTCAATATGATGGTTAAAGAAGGCGTGTTTGAGGGTTATGACGATGGCGAATATAAACCCCAGCGCATCATCACCAGAGAAGAAATGGTTGCAGTTATTATGAGAATGTTCACAAGTGACCTGGCTCGCGAAGAACTTGTTTATGTTGACGAAGAACACATCGGCGACTGGGCAAAAGAATATCTTGAAAAGGCTACCAACCTGTCTATCGTAAGCGGCTATCCCGATGGTACATTCCGTCCGGCGGCTTCGATTACCCGTGGTGAAGCAGCAAAGATTCTCTACAACTTTATGCACTACGCAGGTCTGTTATAATCGACAGAAATTGTTGACAAAGGCAAGGAGAGCACAATCGTGAAGTGCGTCTCCTTGCCTTCTCTTTTAAAATCCCTTATTGGAGGCAAATTGAATGAAAAAGTTATGTTGTAAACTGATTGCCGTGTTTGCGGCTGCGCTCTTGTTTTTGAGCGCATTTGCTGCTGTGACCGGTGCCGAAACTTTAAATACAAACAAACTCGTTTCGGCTCTTTTAAAGGCCGACCGTGAACTTGTGATTCCCGCGCTGCCTTTTCTCAGCAGCGATTCGGGGCTTGATATGCTGGATGATGCACTTGAAAAGCACAGAAACGGAAACGATGACAGCATTTTAGGCTCTGTCATTATAAAAGCGCTGCAATATACCGATGAAACCACCCTGCAAAACGGGGTAGATACCATGCGCGTGCTGGATGAAGGTTTTCGCCAGAGATGCCAGTCAATTTACCAGAATTTTGAGGAACTTTCTTTAACCGCGGCAGAGTCAAAAGGCGTTGAAGCGTTAAAGACAATTATGAATAAAAAAGACAGCCGTGTGCAAACGCTTCTTTCCAAACACCGGATTTCAAACGGCATGCTGGCAAACTTTTTAAATGCCTTGAACATTCTTAACACCGCGCCGCTTTTTGCTATGAATGCTGACGGTGAGTTTTATATTAACAGTTACCCTATGTCACAGATTCAGGCGATTGATGCCATCTGGCAGGCTGACGGGATGGAAATGGATACCCGTCAGATGTTGGTTGACGGCACAACGGCGATGAATACCCTTTTATCTGTCGGTGAAATAACCAATCTTGCCTATCTGCTGAAGAAAACCGGCCTGCTTGATAAGGTGCAGATACCGCAGACTCCCGATAAAGATGTGCCTCAACTGTCGGGTGGTGGTGCCGGTGCAATTAAAGATAAAGAAAGCGTTCAAACGGGCGAAAAGGCATTTGAAGTTACAGAAAAAGGCATAGTTTCAATTGAAGGCGCCTTTACAAACCCTGTTGTGTATCATGTTGACGGTGCAAACCTTGTGCCTGTGAAAATGTCATTATATGCAGATGGTTCTGTTCTGGCAGAACTTGAGGTAGGGCAGTATGTTATTAAGGAAGCAGCGCCTTATTTCACAGACTGCAACGGCTGGTCAAAGCCTTATGTTGAAGCGCTGTATGCCCGCGGCATCATCGGCGGCAAGGGCGATAAAATCTTTGCTCCCGAAGATAAAATTACCCGTGAAGAATTTGTGAAACTTGTGACCGAACTGTTTGACCTGGTAGATGCCGAGGCGGTAACAAGTTTTGCTGATGTTCCTGCCGATGCGTGGTATTACCGTTATGTTGCTTCGGCACAGCAATATGGCATTGTGGGCGGCATCAGCGAAACAGAGTTCGGCGTGGGGCAACTCATTCGCCGTCAGGATATGGCAAAAATCATCAGTGACCTTTTGCGCAAAAAAGGCCTTGCGATGAAAGAGGCAGATGCTACACAAATCAAAGACTTTTCTTCTGTTCATGATTATGCTAAAAATCATGTGCTTTCTGCTTATGGCATGGGCATTATTTCGGGCGATGACATGGGCAACTTCAACCCGCATTACTTTGCAACGCGCGGCGAGGCTGCCAAAATGATTTTTGGTATGATTCAGGCAGTTTTAACCCGGTAAAAAGCCTTGATTTGTGCGAGTTTTTAGAACAAAAAGATGTTTTTATGCAATATTACTAAATAAAAAAATAAAATTTTGGTTAAAAAGAGTCTAACAATTCATAAAAAAATATGGTATCATTATAGCGTAATATGATGTGATTTGTAATCATGAGGAGGTAAAAAACAATGGCAAGTTTAAATCTAAAAGGCATCTATAAAAAGTATGCCGGTGGAGTTACTGCTGTTAGTGACTTCAACTTAGATATTGAGGATAAAGAATTTGTCGTTTTAGTTG
The DNA here is from genome assembly GCA_045652725.1 of Clostridia bacterium. Lineage (GTDB taxonomy): Bacteria > Bacillota > Clostridia > UBA1381 > UBA9506 > UMGS755. The sequence continues at coordinate 3,191 of JAZRUU010000098.1, forward strand.
GTCCTTCCGGTTGCGGTAAATCTACTACATTGAGAATGATTGCCGGCCTGGAAGAAATCAGCGAAGGTGAACTCTACATCGGTGACAAACTGGTTAACGATGTAGCCCCGAAGGACAGAGACATCGCAATGGTTTTCCAGAACTATGCTCTGTATCCCCATATGACCGTTTACGATAACATGGCATTCGGTCTGAAACTGAGAAAAATGCCCAAAGCTGAAATTGACAAGAGAGTTCATGAAGCAGCCAGAATTCTGGACATTGAACATCTGCTTGACAGAAAGCCGAAGGCTCTCTCCGGCGGTCAGAGACAGCGTGTTGCTCTCGGCCGTGCTATCGTTCGTGAACCGAAAGTGTTCCTGATGGACGAACCTCTTTCTAACCTTGATGCTAAGCTGAGAGGTCAGATGAGAACCGAGATCAGCAAACTGCACCAGAGACTGCAGACAACATTCATCTATGTAACCCATGACCAGACAGAAGCTATGACAATGGGTACCAGAATCGTTGTTATGAAAGATGGTTTCATTCAGCAGATTGATTCTCCCCAGGTTCTTTATGAACAGCCCTGCAACATGTTCGTTGCCGGCTTCATTGGCAGCCCGCCGATGAACTTTGTTGATGTTGAAGTGACAAAGGCTGAAGATGGCGGCGTTAAACTGGTATTCGGTGAAACATCCTTAAAGCTGCCTGAAGCTAAGGCTAAGGCTTTAGATGAAAGCTACATCGGTAAGACCGTTGTTATGGGTATCCGTCCTGAAAATATTCATGACGAGGCTATGATGATGGACATCAATCCCGATTGTATGGTATCTGCTTATGTTGATGTTACTGAAATGATGGGTGCTGAAACCTATCTGTATGTAACCGTTGAAGGTTCTAACTTTGTTGCTCGCGTTAACCCCAGAACAACTGCAAAACCCGGCGATACAATTAACCTTGTATTTGACGGCAATAAGATTCAGCTGTTTGACAAAGAAACCGAGCAGGCAATCTTAAACTAATTTAAGCTACATAAGAGCGGCACTTGTGCCGCTCTTTTCTTATGCCCGATTTAAAGATGAAAAGCGGCAGACGAACAAAAAACTTGCAATTTGCAGGCGGCTATGATATAATAATTAAGATTGTAACTATATAAATTGTGAAAAAGACAGAGTGAGGAGAAACCGTAATGAGTTATCAGGTTCATTTGTGCAACATTCTTTCGCAAGAAGAAATTGCCCCGAACATTATTCGTGTATGGGTAGAAAACGAGGCGCTGGCCAAGCAGGCAAAACCCGGGCAGTTTTTACATATTCAATGTGGCGATGTTGTGTCTATGCCTTTGCGCCGCCCCATCAGCATTTGTGATGTGCAGGGTGATAAAATTTGCTTTATTTATGAAGTTAAAGGGCGCGGCACAAAATCGCTTGCCACCCAGACCGGCGAACTTGACATTTTAGGCCCGGTGGGGAACGGCTTTTTAGTAGCGAATGAGACTTATAAAAATCCTGCTGTGATTGGCGGCGGCATTGGTGTTTACCCTATGCTGTTTCTGACCAAGCAGTTAGCCTCTGTTTCGGCATATCTCGGTTTTCGCAACAAGTCACTCGTTACGCTTGAAAAAGAGTTTACCGAGGCGGCAACACATCTTTCAATTTCAACCGATGACGGCAGTTATAAAAACCACGGTTTTGCGCTTGACTGCCTGAAAAAAGATTTTGCCGAAAAACAGTTTGACATTATTTATGCCTGCGGCCCGAAAGGTATGCTCAAGGCCATTCAGGCTTTTGCCAAAGAGGTGGATGTGCCCTGCCAGATTTCTCTGGAGGAGAGAATGGGTTGCGGCATTGGTGCCTGCCTGACATGCAGTTGTGAAACACACGAAGAGGGCGCAGGTAAATATCAGCGTGTTTGCAAGAACGGACCTGTGTTCTGGGCTGAGGAGGTTGTTTTATGAATCTGAAAGTGAACATTGCCGGGGTTGAACTTGAAAACCCTGTGATTGCGGCCTCGGGCACATTCGGCTTTGGTCGCGAATATGCAGAACTTTATGATTTGAGTGAAATTGGTGCCATTTCGGTAAAAGGCTTAACCAAAGCGCCCCGTGCCGGCAATCCGCCGCCGCGCATTACCGAAACCTATGGTGGCATTTTAAACAGCGTGGGGCTTCAAAACCCCGGCGTGGATGCTTTTATTAAAGAAGAAATTCCCTTTTTGCGGCAATATCGTTGCAAAATTATTGCCAATATGGCCGGCAGCACCTTTGAAGATTACTGCGAAATGGCAGAAAAACTCTCGGCTGCCGATGTTGACCTTTTAGAAATGAACATCTCCTGCCCTAATGTTAAGGCGGGCGGAGCAGCGTTTGGAACGAACCCCGATACGGTGTATGAAATTACCAAAACGGTGAGAGAATATGCTAAAAAGCCCTTGATTGTAAAACTTTCTCCCAATGTTTCGGATATTACAGAAACCGCCAAGGCTGCAGAGGCCGGTGGTGCAGATGCCCTTTCGCTGATTAACACCTTAACGGGTATGGCGATTGATATTAAAACACGCCGCCCGATACTTGCTAATGTGATTGGCGGCATGTCTGGCCCTTGTGTGAAACCTGTGGCTGTTCGAATGGTGTATCAGGTGCACAACGCCGTGAAACTCCCCATTATTGGAATGGGCGGCATCACAAACGGTGACGATGCAGTTGAATTTATGCTGGCCGGCAGTTCGGCGGTGATGGTTGGAACGGCAAACTTTACCGATCCCTATGCCTGCCCGAAAGTGCGTGACGGCATAAAGGCCTATATGGAGCAATATAATATAAAAGATGTAAATGAATTGGTTGGCAAAGTTATTGTTGGGTAATTTTAGGAGGAATTTTCTTGAAAAATATTAGTTTAGATTACAGCAAAGCGTTATCTGCGCTCAATGAAACGGAACTTGCAGCTATGCAGGGTGAAATTGCAGAAGCACATAAAAAACTTGCAGAAAAAACCGGTGCAGGCAGTGATTTTTTAGGCTGGGTAGACTTGCCGGTGGCTTACGATAAGGCAGAATATGCCCGTGTTAAGGCGGCGGCAGAAAAAATAAGAAACACCGCAGAAGTGCTGATTGTTATCGGTATTGGCGGTTCTTATCTGGGCGCCAAAGCCGCTATTGACCTGTTTGCCGACAGTTTTTATAATGCGCAGGATGCATCTGACAGAAAAGGTCCGCAAATCTTTTTTGCAGGCAACTCCTGCAGCCCGAACTACCTTGCTGACCTTTTGCGCTTGGTGAAAGATAAGGAAATTTGCTTAAATGTTATCTCCAAATCTGGCACAACGACCGAGCCTGCCATTGCTTTTCGCGTGTTTAAAGATTTAGTTGAAAAGAAATATGGAAAATCCGGCGCGAAAGACAGAATTTTTGTCACTACCGATAAAGCACGCGGTGCGCTCAAACAACTGGCAGACCGCGAGGGTTATGAAACTTTTGTCATTGCCGATGATATTGGCGGCAGATATTCGGTTCTCTCTGCCGTGGGTCTGTTGCCCATTGCGGTTTGCGGTGCCGATACCGATGCCATTCTCCGCGGCGCGCAGGAGGCCTATGAAGAATATAGCGTTTGTGATATAAATAAAAACATTTGCTATCAATATGCCGCTCTTCGCAATTTGCTTCACAGAAAAGGCAAAAAAATTGAGATTATGGCAAATTATGAGCCGAAACTTCATTATTTTGCCGAGTGGTGGAAGCAACTTTACGGTGAGAGCGAGGGCAAAGACGGCAAGGGCATTTTCCCTGCGGCGGTTGACTTTTCTGCTGATTTGCACTCAATGGGGCAATATATTCAGGATGGCCCGCGCGAACTGTTTGAAACCGTTTTGCACATTGAAACCCCGTCTTCGGATGTTTTGATAGAGGAAGATGCAGATAATGTTGACGGGCTCAATTTTCTGGCGGGCAAGTCGGTTGCTTATGTGAATGAAAAAGCATTTTTGGGCACCGTTATGGCGCATTTTGACGGTGGCGCACCGAACCTTGTTTTAAACATCCCCGAGATGAATGAATATTATTTTGGTAAACTGGTTTATTTCTTTGAACGCGCCTGCGGCATCAGCGGCTATCTGCTGGGAGTGAATCCCTTTGACCAGCCGGGTGTTGAGGCCTATAAAACAAATATGTTTGCCCTTTTGGGTAAGCCGGGCTATGAGACGAAAAAAGCAGAATTAGAAGCGCGGCTACGGTAACTTAAGGAGGAAAAATAATGGAATTTGCAAGTACCAGGGATAAAAATCTGTCGGTGACTTCTGCCATGGCGATTAAAACCGGTCTGGCACCCGACGGCGGATTGTTTATTCCGAAAACAATGCCCCGCATTTTTGGGGAGGAACTGGTAGAACTGTCGCAACTGTCATATCCTGAAAGAGCGGTAAAAATTTTAGGGAAGTTTTTGACCGATTTTACCACCGAGGAACTGTCGCAGTGTGCTCTCGGTGCCTACAACAAAGAGAAATTTGAAACTGATGAGATTGCACCTTTATACAAACTCAACGATAATACCTATTTTCTTGAACTGTGGCACGGCCCCACCTGCGCTTTTAAAGATATGGCGCTGCAGATCTTGCCGCATCTTTTAAAGAAATCGGTTGAAAAAACGGGCGAAACCAAAGAAGTTGTGATTCTGGTTGCCACCTCGGGCGATACGGGCAAGGCCGCGCTCGAAGGCTTTAAAGATGTTGACGGCACCCGCATCATTGTGTTCTATCCTGAAAACGGTGTTTCAAATGTGCAAAAACGCCAAATGGTAACGCAGGAGGGTAACAATGTTGATGTTGCAGCGGTTGACGGCAACTTTGACGATGCCCAGAGCGGCGTTAAAAAGATTTTCGGCGACAGGGAATATGCACAGATTTTAGAACGCAACAATTTTATGCTTTCAAGTGCCAACTCCATTAACTGGGGCCGCTTGGTGCCGCAGATTGTATATTATTTTTCTGCCTATTGCAATCTTTTGAAAAATGATGAAATCAAATTGGGCGACCCGGTAAATTTTGTTGTTCCCACCGGTAATTTCGGTAATATTCTGGCGGCTTACTATGCAAAAGAGATGGGTCTGCCTGTTGGTAAACTGATTTGCGCCTCCAACGAAAATAATGTGCTGACCGATTTTATCAGAACCGGTGTGTATGATAAGAACCGTCCTTTTAAAACCACGGGTTCGCCCTCAATGGATATTTTAATTTCAAGCAATTTAGAGCGCCTTTTATATCATATCACCCGTGACGATGCACAGGTTGCCGAATGGATGAAAGAACTTTCTGAAACCGGCAGATATGAAGTTTCTGCCGAGGCCAAGGCAAAAATCGCCGAGTTGTTCTATGGCGGTTTTTGTGATGATGCCGCAACAGAAAAAACCATTGGCGAAGTGAACGGGGAATATGGCTATGTGATGGATACCCACACCGCCGTGGCAAAGTGCGTTTATGAACAATATCGCGCTGAAACCGGAGACGAAGCGAAGTCTGTCATTGTTTCAACGGCCAGCCCCTTTAAATTCAGCGACCGTGTTCTTTCTGCCGTAGCAGGTGAAGAAGCGCTCAGCGGCCTTGATGAATTTGCCATTTTAAATGCCCTTGCAGAAAAAACAGATTTAGACATTCCTGCGCCGCTTGCCGGCCTTGAAGCTAAACCGGTGATTTTCACAACGGTGTGTGATAAAACAGAAATGTATGAAGTGGTCAGCCATATGCTGAACCTTTCATAGTTGGAGGCGAACTATGGGAACAAGTTGGATTCAGGCCGTGATTTATACAACCGCCGAGGGCATTGAACCCGTCAGCGGCCGGCTCTATCAGTTGGGCATTAACGGCATTGAAATTGAAGATGAAGCCGATTTTAAAAACTTTTTAGAAGAAAACCGCTCCGCGTGGGACTATGTGGATGAAGAACTGCTTGAGGCCAAGGCCTGCGAAACCAATGTTAAGTTTTATGTAACGGCAGACAGCGCCGGCAGAGAAACCATCGGCGAGGTTGAAAGAAGCCTGAAGGAACTTGCAGAACTGGATGAGAACGGCGTTTTTGGCAGTTTGCGTCTTGAATTTTCAAGTGTGGATGAAGAAGATTGGGCCAACAACTGGAAGCAATATTTTAAGCCACTTTCGGTTGGTGAAAAAATTCTGATTCTGCCCGAGTGGGAAACACTTACAGAAGAAACCGACAGAACCGTGTTTGTTATCAACCCGGGCATGAGTTTCGGAACGGGCTCTCACCATACCACAAGGCTTTGCCTTGAGCGTCTTGAAAAATACATAAAACCGGGGATGAATGTGCTTGACCTCGGTTGCGGCAGCGGCATTTTATCGCTGGTGGCTCTGCTTTTAGGGGCAGAATCTGCCACCGCGGTTGACATTGACCCCGACGCCGCAAAAATTGCAGGTGAAAATGCCAAAAGAAACGGCATTGGCGAAGATCGTTACAGAATCTTTGCGGGCAATGTGCTGTCAGATGATGCATTGGTGGCAAAACTGGCTGACAGACACTATGATTTAGTGCTTGCCAACATAGTAGCCGATGTAATTATTGCGCTGACACCGAAAATTCCTACCTTTTTAAAAGATGATGGCATTTATATTACCTCGGGCATCATCACCGACCGTGGTGACGAGGTGCTTGCATCTTACAAAGCACAGGGTATGACGCTTTTAAATAAAAGTCAAAGCGGCGATTGGCTCGCGCTGGATTATAAAAAATAATTATAAATCCGTCAAATTCAACAGGAGTTTGACGGATTTTTGCTGTTTTGGCAGAGTAGCGCGTGATGAAGTGCAAATTGATGTGAAAAACACTTGCATTTTTAGTCTAAATCTGTTATAATTTCTTTCGTAAATGAGGGTATAGCTCAGTTGGTCAGAGCGCTTGCTTGACATGCAAGAGGTCGATGGTTCAAGTCCATTTATCCTCACCAAAAAACGACGAGGTTATGTGAACTTTGTCGTTTTTATTTTATTTGTAATTATCTACTCATAATTTGCTGAAAAAACCGAAAAACAGGGCGTTTGTGCGAACTTTTACAAACGGAAAGTATATACAGTATTATGTGTGTTGTCCCGTCACTTTGCATAAACGATTAGCTATTTTAACAAATAAGATTCGTCCACTTTGTTAAAAATGCCAAAACATAAAAAATAGAGTTTTTTTTCGATTATAACTATTGACAACTGATTTTTTTTATAGTAAAATTTCAGTAGGATCATGATAAAAAATCAAAAATTAAGAAAAGTGGGTGTGATTAATGAAAAAAGGGTTATTGAAAGTTTTGTCAGTTGCTATGGCAATTTCAATGCTTCTTTGCATGAGCATGGTTGCTTTTGCCGATGGTCAGGCTTACAATGTTGTAACCTCTTATGATGGTGCAAATGTTACTGTAACTACTACAGTTCAAAACGCAGCGCCTTCTGAACAGGTTGCTTTCTTAGTTGAGAAAGGTTCTGACATTGTTTGGATCGACCAGAAAACTGCTGACGAAAGCGGTAGCGCTTATTCCGTGTTCACCGCAACCGAAGCTGCTGCTGTAGGCGCAACTGTTAAAGTTGGTACATCTTCTTTAGCAGCTAGCACTTTCGGCGCAGAAAAAACCATCAACCTGCCTAACTACACTGTTACTTGGAATGTCGTTGGTTCCGACAATTCTAAAGTAATTGCTGTTGTAGGTGGCGCTGATGATGCTGACGGCACCGTTGCTACAAGCAACAGAGTTACTTTCTATGTATTCCCCGCAGCTGATGCTGTTCTGGAATCCGTTTCTTACGGCGATGTAGATGATACAACTTTCATCGAAAATTCCAAGGAATACGCTGTAACTGCTAACACAGATTTTACTTTCACATTTGCAACCAAAGCAACTCCGACAGAAGCTCCGGTTGTAGCAGATGCTCCTGCTGTAACTGCTCCTGATGCTGAAGATGCTACACCGACTGCAAGCGTTGCTGCTACTGCTACTAACGCTACCGAATATGGTATCTTAGTTGCTGCTGACGGTTATGACTTCAGCGAAGTTACTTCTCTTGACGGTTTATCCACAACAAGTGATACCGTTAGAAAGTATCATGCTTTAGGTGCAAATGCTGCTGGCCAGTTCGTAATTCAGCTGGCTGACACCGACGGCGTATTCTTCGTTGACGGTGCAAAATATGATGCTTGTGTTTACGCTTTAGGTACTGTTTTAGAAC
>JAZRUU010000099.1:0-2183 GCA_045652725.1 Clostridia bacterium
GGTGCCAAACCGGGGTTTGTGATTTACACCACAAATCAAACGGCTTATGTCACCCCCAAAGAACTATAACAGCAAAAAAACCCTTCTGCAACGCGTTGCAGAAGGGTTTTTATCTTCTTTAGTTAATCTTTACTGTTTCCCACAGAGAATTGATATAATCAAGCGTTTCGGGGCTTAAATTGCGATAGGCATAAGCCGTGTATTGATTTTTAAAGTCTCCTGCCTTGCCATAGAGAACCTCCATTGCCTCCTCGCCCATTTCTTCAATGTAGCCTTCATTTTCATAAACGAGTTTGTTCGGGGATGCATAGTAGGTATAAGCCGCATTGGCAATGGCTGCATCTTCAGAAAGCATAAAGTTAATAAAGCACTCAGCAAGTTCCTGGTTCTGACAACAGGTGGGAATGCACATCGCATCAATGTAGCAATTCGTGCGTTCGGGATAGTAGAACTTAAGGTCAACATCTTCAGCCTGTGCATCTTTCATTGTGAAATAGTCACCGGCGTAGTATGCACCAATGGCTGCCTCGCCCGATTCCATCATATTATAAATTTCATCCATAACCAGGCTGTAAACCAGCGGGCGCTGTGTCATCAGTTCTTCATAGGCCGAATCCCAAACACTCTTATCTTCTGTGTTTACATCGAGCCCCAGTTTATACATCGCCATGCCAAAAGCATCACGCGGGTTGTTAAATTGCAGAATTTTATCGGCATATTTTTCGTTCCAGAGCAAATCCCAATCCCCCGCATCGGCGGCATCAACCTCATTGGCGTTGTAAATCACACCGATAATGCCGTAAGCATAAGGAACGGTGAATTTGTTCTCGGGGTCATAATAAAGGCCTCTGAAATTTTCATCAATATGCTGATAGTTGGGAATGTTCTCAAAATTAAGCGGCAGCAGCATATCTTCAGCCGCCATTCTGGCAATCATATAGTCTGAGGGAATCACAACATCATAACTAACCGCTCCGCTTGAAAGTTTGCTGTACATATCTTCATTCGAAGCAAAAGTTGTGTAATTCACTTTCACTTTCTTGCCATAGGTTGCTTCATACCATTTTTCAAACTCGTTCACTGTGTCATAGGTACCCTCGCTACCGTCAGAGATATATTCTCCCCAGTTATAAACATTGAGCACCAAAGTGTCTGACTTGCCGCAACCCGACAGGCAAAGCGCCAGCGCCATCACGAGCGCAAGGCAAAGTGCAATTGTTCTTTTCATCAATCTTCGCTCCTTTTAATTTTATTTTGTTTACGCTTTTCTTTCAACTTTTTATTGTCTTTATTATCCACAAAGTTATTCAAAAGCAAAAGTGCCATTGTTACAAAGAAAATGATAGTCGCCAGTGCATACATCTTCGGTGTAACTGTTTTCTTCGTCATACCGTAAATGCGGATGGGCAAGGTCTGAAAGTCGTTGCCCGAGGTAAAGTAACTGATGACAAAATCATCAAGTGACAAAGTAAACGCCATAATTGCGCCGGTGATGATGCCCGGCAAAATCTCCGGCAATGCCACCTTGAAAAATGCCCGCATTGGTGTGCAGCCCAAATCCATTGCCGCCTCTAAAAGGTCGCGCTCCATCTGTTGCAGTTTTGGCAACACCTGAAAAATCACATACGGCAGGCAGAAAGTGACATGGGCAATCAGCATCGTCCAGAAATTGAGGCTGGTGGATGCACCCCACAAACGGCCCACAAACACAAACACCAGCATCATTGAAATACCGGTAATAATGTCGGGGTTAATCATAGGTATATTGGTCACGGTGTTCACCAGTGCCCGATACCACCGCTTTCGCAGTTTGTGAATGCCCACAGCCGCCGCTGTTCCCATCACGGTAGAAATAACCGTTGCAGCGCACGCTAAAATCAAGGTGTTTTTCACCGATTCAAGTGTATTTTCATCACGAAAGAGTTCCTCATACCACTTGAGCGAAAAGCCCGAGAAAACTGAAAGGCTCTTAGCCTCATTAAACGAAAAAACAAGCAGCACAACAATGGGAGCGAACAGAAAAATAAAAATGAAAGCCGTGTAAAACTTTGACGATAATTTCATATCACTCACCCCCGTAAACAAGCCGCGCTGTCAGATATTTCACAAGTGCCATGCAAACCAGCAGAATGACCATTAAAATAAATGCAATGGCCGCGGCAAAGTGCAGATTGTTGGCAATA
>JAZRUU010000100.1:0-7464 GCA_045652725.1 Clostridia bacterium
GGTCTAAATAACTGTCAAGTTTATCAATTTCTTCGGGAGAGAAATCACCGGTGGGTGCAGCAACAATCACAACCGACTTGCCATCTTCGGGAAAGTCTTGCGAAAGTGTGTCAAACTGTTCTACCTTGTAGCCGCCCATCTCCAGAATCTTAACGGCGCTGTTTGTCGGCATACTTTCGCCATGGCCAACGGTGAGATACGCCGACGACAGGGTCAAACCGTCAACAAAGCCGGCAAGTTTCGTGGTAACCACGCGTTCTATATAACTGTAGTTATTCTGGCTGAAGAAATCAGCCGCATTCACAAGTTCAGAACGCTCGCCCTGTCTGATGATTAAAGAGCCAAGGTTCATTGAAGCAATTTGCTGAATGAAATCCTGAATCTCCATCGGGTTTTTAATAACATCAACCTCGCGCACGGTGATTTTTGAATTGCGCTGGGTGTATTTATTCAACACATTCTGAATCATAGAAACCGTTTCGTTCTCCGTTCCCGTTGTGAGAAGTAGAATTTCAATCGGCTCATCAATCCGGTCAACTATGCTCTCGGTTTCTTCGGTCAGCGCATAAATTTTACTTTCAGTAAAGTCAAATTCAAGAGGAATTTTACTGTCTAACGAAATAAGAATTGCATTCAAAAGCAACACAATAATCACGGCACCAACAATAAATGCTTTGGAATTAAGCGAGTACCGGAGTTTTTTATTTTTCATTGTTCTCCATCCTTTCTGCTTGTTTAATCGGCTTATTTCCAGCGCCGTCTTTCAATCACCTGAATCGTCAGGAAGATGAACAATCCTGCCAGGCTCAAGAAGTAAAAGACCGGAACCAGATTGAGTGTTCCCAAGGTAAAATCATAAAACCGATTGTTAATGGAGATAAAGCCAAGCAGCCAGTCAAGCGCTTTGCCAAGCCACGCCAGCGAACCGGTCAGAACCTCTGAAAAACGCAGGCTCACGCTGCCAAGCAGCCAAACCAAAAAGATGATGGCGAGGGTTGAAACAGCCGCAATAACCTGACTTTCAGTAACCGATGACATAAACATGCCCAACGCCACAAAGAAAAGCCCCATCAAAAACAAACCAAAATAACCAATCAGGCTCTCAGCAATTGCAGGCGTGCCATAAAGTTCCATTACCGGAATAAACAGAGATGACGCTGCAACACCTATTAAAAGCAGGGTTGCCGCCGCAAGAAATTTGCCGAAAACAATCTCTGAAATCCGCACGGGTGCGGTTAAAAGCAGTTGGTCTGTTTTGCTTTTTCTTTCTTCTGAAAAAAGTCGCATTGTGAGAATGGGAATAACAAACACAAAAATCATGCTGATGTTAGAGAAATAACTGCTCATGGCGGTTTGTTGCATCATCAGGTTTGTCAGAGTGAACATCAGCGATGAAAAAAGAAAGAACACCGCCAAAAAGATGTAACCCAAAGGTGTTTTAAAATAAGCCTTCAGTTCTCTTTTATAAATTGCTTTCATCGTTTTCACCCTCCTTTGCTGCAGGCTCATCGGCAACTTCTTCTGTTTCTGCCGCATCACCGGTTTCAACAAATTCAATTTCATCTTCGTCTACATCGTCAAAATAAGTACCGCCCTGCGATTTGGTAACCTCCAAGAAAATTTCTTCTAACGAAAGGTCCATCGTCTGCATAGATAGAATGGGCAGATTCGCCTCGGCCAGCGCCTTGAAAATTGAGGCTCTAACATCCACATCGGGCTCGGCTTCAACAATAAAATCAATAGAACCGCTTTCTTTTCTGCCAAGTGACTTAACATATTTAATGCCTGAAACCGTTTCTAAAACATCTAAAATAGCTCGTTCTTCACCAACAATGCGAATCTGGAACTTGTTCTCGTTTGAGATGGATTTACCCAGATTCTCCGGCGTATCGCTTGCAACCAATTTGCCGTTGTTGATAATTATCACTCGCTCACAAATGGCATTTACCTCTTGCAGAATGTGAGAAGATAAAATAACTGTGTGTTCTCTGCCGAGTTGTTTAATCACAGAACGGATTTCAATAATCTGCTTCGGGTCAAGGCCAACGGTTGGCTCATCAAGAATTAAAACTTCAGGATTCCCCACCATAGCCTGTGCAATACCCACACGCTGTTTGTAACCCTTTGAAAGGTTAGAAATCAAACGATTCTGCACATCGGTTATCTTCACAGTGTCACAAATTTTATTCAAGTGCGCTTCTCTTTCTTCTTCAACCTTTTTAAGGTCATACACAAAGTCGAGATATTCGCGAACCGTCATATCCATATAAAGCGGTGGATGCTCGGGCAGGTAGCCGATTTTCTTTTTCGCTTCAACGGGATTGTCTAACACATCAAAACCGCCAACGGTGACTTCACCGCTTGTTGCTGAAAGATAGCCGGTTAAAATGTTCATTGTTGTTGATTTGCCCGCACCGTTAGGGCCCAAAAAACCAAGAATTTCACCCTCTTTAACGGTGAAGGAAATGTTGTCAACAGCCAGCTTTTTGCCGTACTGCTTGGTAAGGTTTTTTATTTCAACCATGTCAAGCCTCCCCAATTATTCAATAAGATTCATTGCGGGCATCAGAAAACAATCCGATGCCCGCGTATAATTATATCATATTTTTTATTTTGATTTGTAAATAAATCGTTAATTTTCGCTCAAGTCACCAAGAATTAAGTTTAATTCTTGCAACTGTTTGGCAGATACCGTACCCGGCGTTTCTGTCATCAGTTCAGAAGCATCCTTCACCTTCGGGAAGGCGATAACATCGCGAATAGAATCACGGCCGGCAAGCAGCATAACCAGTCTGTCAAGACCGTAAGCCATGCCACCGTGCGGCGGTGTGCCGTAGCGGAAGGCGTTCATCAAAAAGCCGAACTGTTCCCACGCTTCTTCTTTGGTAAAGCCAAGCGCCTCAAACATCTGCTGCTGCAGTTCGGTGTTAAAGATTCTCAAACTGCCGCCGCCAACCTCATTACCGTTAAATATCATATCATAGGCCTTGGCGCGAACCTTTTGAGGCTCGGTAGAAAGAAGCGGAATGTCTTCATCCATCGGCATGGTAAAGGGATGGTGTTTTGCAACATAACGCTGCTCTTCTTCGTTATATTCAAACAGCGGGAACTCGGTTACCCACAAAAGGTCATACTCATCTTTTTTGAGCATATCAAACCGGCGTGCCACTTCAAGACGCAGATTGCCCAGCGCATCATACACCACATCGTTACGGTCGGCAACAAACATTAAAACATCGCCGGGTTCAGCATCCATTTTGCTTAAAATGGCTTTAGTTTCATCTTCTGACAAGAACTTGGTGATAGAAGACTTCAGTTCGTTTTCTTCAACTGTAATCCAGGCCATACCCTTTGCCTTGTAGGTTTTAACAAAATCAACCAGAGAATCCATATCGCGGCGTGAAAGTTTAGCCGCGCCGCCCTTGCAGTTAATAGCGCGAACGCTGCCGCCGTTTGCCACAGCATCGGTAAACACTTTAAAGCCGCAGTTTTTCACAATGTCAGACAGGTCAACAAGTTCAAAACCAAAGCGTGTATCCGGCTTATCAGAGCCAAAACGGTCCATCGCTTCCTGATAGGTCATGCGGCGGAACGGTGTTTTTAAATCAATGCCAAGAATCTCTTTAAAGATAACCTTCATCAGGCCCTCATTGATTTCCAGCACATCATCTACATTAACAAATGACATTTCAAGGTCAATCTGTGTAAATTCAGGCTGACGGTCAGCACGCAAGTCTTCATCACGGAAGCACTTAACAATCTGCAGATACCGGTCCATACCCGACAGCATTAAAAGCTGCTTGTAAAGCTGGGGTGACTGCGGCAGCGCATAAAAATGCCCCGGATGCACACGGCTGGGAACCAGATAGTCTCTGGCACCTTCAGGTGTTGACTTGGTCAGCATTGGTGTTTCAATTTCTAAAAAGCCGTTTTTATCATAATAATCACGAACAATTTTGCAAACCCGATGACGCAGCTCAATCAGGCGCTGCATATCAGGACGGCGCAAGTCAAGGTAGCGGTATTTAAGGCGCACCTCTTCGCGCACATTTGAATCTTCTTCAATATAAATCGGCGGGGTTTCGGCTTTTGAAAGAATTCTCAATTCATCAGCACGAATTTCAATGGCACCCGTCGGAATTTTATCGTTAATTGCCTCTTTATCACGCGGGATAACTTCACCCACAACCGCGAGAACAAATTCGTTACGAATCGTGTCTGCTTTTTCAAAAATTTCATTATTATGGTCAGCATTAAACACAACCTGCACAATGCCACTGCGGTCGCGCAGACCCACAAAAAGCAGACCGCCCAGGTTACGGTAACTTTGTGCCCAACCCATAACGGTTACTTTCTCGCCAATGTGTTCGACGCGTAATTCGCCACATTTATGGCTTCTTTTCAGCCCTGCTAATGTTTCCATTTATTCCACTCCTCCAAGCTGTTTAAAAAATTCACCTAAAGAATCTAACTGCACTTCTGCCGTTTCTCCCGTTTCCATGTTTTTGAGTTTGGCGCAGGCGTTGTCAATCTCGTCATCACCCAGCACCATTGTATATTTAGCGCCGATTTTATCGGCATATTTCATTTGCGCTTTAACGCTGCGGCTCATATAGTCACGGCAGACCGAAATACCCATTCGACGCAGGTCAAGCACAAGTTTCTGCACAAAAAGGTCAGCCCGCTCGCCAATGTGACCAATGTATAAATCAGCCGTTTCGTGGCCGCCCAAATCAATTTCAAGATTCTCGAGCAATAAAAGCAGGCGTTCCATACCAAGGCCAAAGCCAACCGCCGGCAATTCAGGGCCGCCGAGTTCAGAAACAAGACCGTTATAACGGCCACCGCCACACACCGTGCCCTGTGCACCAATGTTTTTGGAAACAATTTCAAAAACGGTACGGGTATAATAATCAAGTCCACGGACAATTGTACCATCAACCGTGTATTTAATGCCCATCACATCAAGGCAGGATTTTAAGCGTTCAAAATGGGTGTTGCAATCGTCACAGATATTATCAAGCAGAATGGGTGCTGAGTTATAAATATCCTTACAACTTTGCTGTTTGCAGTCTAAAATGCGCAAGGGATTTTTTTCATAACGCTGACGGCAGGTTTCACACAAATCATCAAGATGCGGTTTGAAAAATTCACGCAGTTTCTGATTGTAAACCTTGCGGCAATCGGGGCAACCAATGCTGTTGATTTCAAGTTCAACACCGGTAACGCCCAAACGGCGGAACAGTTCAAGGGCCAGCGAGATAACCTCTGCATCCAGCGCGGCATCTTCTGCGCCAAAAACTTCAACCCCAAACTGGTGGAAAGCACGCAAACGGCCTGCCTGCGGCTTTTCATAACGGAAGCACGGCGTTACATAATAGAGTTTTGCCGGCAGAGGCTGGGCATAAATTGAATGCTCAACCAAACTCCGCACAACCGAAGCCGTGCCTTCAGGGCGCAGGGTAATGCTGCGGTCTCCCTTATCTAAAAAAGTATACATTTCTTTTTGCACCACATCGGTGGTTTCACCCACGCCGCGCTCAAATAACTCTGTATGTTCAAACACAGGCGTTCTGATTTCTTTATAGTCAAAATCCTGACAGAGTTCTTTGATGGTGCTTTCAATTTTATGCCATTTATATGACTCTTGAGGCAGAACATCATGCGTTCCCCTCGGTGCCTTAATTTGCATAGTAAAGACTCCATTTCTTACCGCCGCGACACAAACCGCAGCATAATACATATATCTTATTCATTGTACCATAGTTTTCATAAAAATGCAAATATTTATTTATAAAAACAAGAAAAAAACAGCAAGGCAACGCGCCTTGCTGTTTATAGCCTGTTCAAGATTCATCAAATAGAAATCACCGGAATTATTTGAACTTTCTCTTTCTTGCAGCTTCAGATTTCTTTTTTCTCTTTACGCTGGGCTTTTCATAATGCTCTCTTTTTCTGAGTTCTGAAAGAACGCCGTCTTTTGCGCAGGAGCGCTTGAAACGACGCAGGGCACTATCTAAAGATTCGTGATCTTTTAATCTAATTTCAGACATGTTTATTCCCTCCCTCCGGTGGTTTGCGTTGGGTTTGATTGCCGGAGCAATCGATGAGATTCACAAAACTACAAATTCTATTATACCAATTATAATTATGATTGTCAACAGAATATTTGATATATTTCACAAAATATTCAAGAATTATTTCTCATTGCTTTGCAAGCGGCTCTTCTCCGCTTCTTTTGCCACAAACCGCCAGCAGATGTTTCGATATTCTTCTGTTGCATACCCGATTCCAATGCGCGGCGTAGTCTCATAAGGCAGTGTCTCTCCTTCTTCAAGCCAGAGTTCGTCACCAAAAACAAGGTCAACTCCGTTTAAGCGCCTGTCAACGCCCATGGCTTTAGTGAGTTTGCCCGGCCCGTCATAACCACCTGCAGCGCGAATCAACACACCCTGCGGCACACCTTCATCACCGCAAATTACATTAAACAGATTATGCATACCGTAACAAAGGTAAACATAAGCACACCCGCCGCGACGATACAAAAGTTCTGTGCGCGGCGTTCTGCCGCGATGAGCGTGGCAGGCTGTGTCTTTTTCTGTAAAATAGGCCTCCGTTTCGGTTATCATAAAGCGCAAAATTCCCTCGGGTGTTTTGCGGCACAGATAGGCTCCTACCAACATGGGTGCAAGTTCAACAGCCGTTTTGTCATAGACATCCTGCAAAAGCCGTTTCATTTTACCACCGTTGAAAACTGCGAACTTCAGATGCTTCTTTTCTTATCTTTTTACGGGGTTCTTCTGTTTTGCCATAACCAACCGCAATCACAAGGCGCACAACAGCCTCATCGGGGATTGAGAGCACCTCTTTCACCTTTTCTTCATTAAAGCAACCGAGAATGCAGGTTGAAAGGCCGGCATCTGCGGCGGCCAGAGTCAGCATCATTGTCACCATGCCCACATCCATCTGTGCAAAGTGCTGCTCATTGTCACGAACGCCGGGCAACAGTTTTGCCTTGGTTTCGCAAACGGCCACAAAAGCAGGCACATTTACTGCAAATTTATTGCGACCGCACTCCTGCACAAAGGGGCGAAGCGCCACAGCCTGCTCGCCCTCTGCGGCAACCAACTTCCAGGGCTGCGAGTTGCAGGCAGAAGGAGACAGACAAGCCGTTTCCATAACATCGGCCAAAATATCGTGGTCTACCGGCTTATCGCTGTAGTCACGGCAACTTTCACGCTTTAAAGCAAGTTCTTTAAAAGTCATAATCCTCATCCTTTCTCATATACGATACACTTGTTATTGCCATTTTCAATATAAAATAATGCTTTTTCCTGCAAAAGGTCATCATCAGCAAACACCGCGTCATCATAAAATGCCTGTGCCGCCTTTTGGTCTTTAAACCACCTGAATTCATAAAAATTAACCAATGTTGAATACTGATACACCCAGTATCCCTCCGAT
>JAZRUU010000101.1:0-9630 GCA_045652725.1 Clostridia bacterium
ACCAATACGGTTAGCAGCAAAACGGGCCAGGGTGTTTTTAACAACGGCATATTCAACGCCGGCAGCACGCAACTCGTTTCTCAGCTTTGTATCCTGTTCAACGGTTAAACCGCGGTAGTCAACCATAACACCGGCAACAGCCTTTTCCATTTTTTCTGCCAGAGTGTTGACAATCTCTTTTTTCTGTTCCAGAATTTTTTCGCTGGGCATCTTTTTCACCTCACTTATGAACCATTTCCACCCGAAGATGGAAAAATATAAAGGCTTTTCTCCGCACACAGAGAAAAGCCTTTTATGCTTTCATAAATTGCTCTCCTCGGCTGGCGCTTGCGCTTTACATCAAAAGATACCAACTGTCTGCGGAAAAAATATTCAACTAACGAAAGTAAGTATACCACATAATTGCGGTATTGTCAAGCAAAAATTTAGTCTAAAACTTTTGCGGGCGAAATTTTAACGCCGGGGCCCATGGTAGAAGCAACAGCACAGCTCTTAATGTACTGACCTTTTGCAGCGGCCGGCTTTGCTTTGATGATGGCTTCCATCAGTGCTTTGTAGTTATCCATTAACTTTTCAGCGCCGAAAGAAACTTTACCGATGGGGCAGTGAATGATATTTGTCTTATCCAGACGGTACTCAATTTTACCGGATTTGATTTCAGCAACTGCTTTAGCAACATCCATAGTAACGGTACCTGCTTTGGGGCTGGGCATTAAACCCTTGGGACCCAAAACTTTACCCAGACGACCAACAACACCCATCATATCGGGCGTAGCAACAACAACATCATAATCAAACCAGTTGTCGTTCTGGATTCTGGGGATGAGTTCTTCGCCGCCAAAGAAATCTGCACCTGCATTTTCAGCTTCGGTCAGTTTGTCGCCTTTAGCGAAAACCAGAACGCGTGCAACCTTACCGGTACCGTGGGGCAGAACAATTGCACCACGAACCTGCTGGTCTGCGTGTCTTGAGTCAACACCTAATTTAACATGAATTTCAACAGTTTCGTCAAACTTAGCCTTTGCGGTCTTAGTTACGAGTTCTACTGCTTCTTTGGGGTCATATAAATTGGCTTTATCAACCAACTTTGCACTTTCAATATACTTTTTGCCTCTGAACATTTTATTTCCTCCTTATGTGGTCTTGCAAGCTTTCGCTCTCCCACTTATTCAATCGAACTCAGTCCTCAACAACAATTCCCATACTTCTGGCAGTACCTGCAACCATGCTCATTGCAGCTTCAATGCTTGCTGCATTTAAGTCGGGCATTTTCTGCTCAGCAATCTGGCGAACAACTTCTTTAGATACGGTTGCAACCTTCGTTTTGTTGGGAACACCGGAGCCGCGTTCGATTTTAGCAGCCTTCTTTAAAAGTACAGCTGCCGGCGGAGTTTTGGTGATAAACGAGAAAGATCTGTCAGCATAAACTGTGATAACAACAGGGATGATTAAACCTGCGTCTTTTGCTGTCTTTTCGTTAAATTCCTTAGTAAACTGTACGATGTTGACACCGTGCTGACCCAAAGCGGGACCTACAGGCGGTGCCGGGGTTGCTTTTCCTGCAGGGATCTGCAGTTTGATGTAACCTGAAATTTTCTGTGCCATTGTAAAAGTTCCTCCTCTTAAAAAGATGTGGTTTTGGCGAACATAGTGTTCTCCCACCCAAACAGCGAAAACTCGCTGCCAAACAAAGCCCTAAGGCTCAATTTACTGTAAAACTTCAATGTGTGAAAAGTCAAGTTCAACAGGTGTTTCTCTGCCGAACATAGACACAATCACGCGAACAGACTGTTTCTCCATATTGATTTCATCCACAACGCCAACATAGTCGGCCAGGGGCCCTTCGCAAACACGAACGCTGGTACCAACCTCGAAATCAATTGAAACAACCTTACGCTCAATGCCCATAGCATGAACCTCTTCCTCGGTTAAGGGAACGGGATCAGAGCCGGGGCCGACAAAACCGGTCACACCGCGGGTGTTGCGGATGACATACCAGCTGTCATTGGTCATAACCATTTTAACCATAACATAACCGGGGAAAACCTTGCGCATAACGCTTTTCTGCTCAGTACCCTTGGTTTCAACAACCTCTTCCATCGGGACTTTAACATCCAGAATCAGGTCTTGCAGGTTTCGATTTTCAACGGCTTTTTCAATATTTGCCTGTACTTTTTTTTCATAACCTGAAAAGGTATGAACAACATACCATCTTGCTTCGTCAGCCATATAATAGAAGCGATACTGCTTCTTTCGCCTCCTTTACCAAGTCGTCTGCACCTTGCGGTTACTTAAGGAGCGTATTAACTAAGAACCCAAAGCCAAAGTCTAAAATCGCAACTAAAACACCAACTAAAATAATTGCCGTAATAACAATACCGGTGTTATTGCGAACCTGTTTCATAGAAGGCCATGAAACCTTCTTTAATTCTGATTTGAGTTCACGGAAATAGCCGCCGATTTTTTTGCCCGCTCTAACGAAAATGTTAGATTTTTTTTCGCTCATGATACTCTCCATTCTGCCGTCATGCATCGGCAAAAAAGCCTGCACCTGTCTGCATGGTAATAAATGACAGGCTTGCCCAAGGAAATTATTTTGTTTCCTTGTGTAAGGTGTGCTTCTTACAGAATCTGCAATATTTATTCATTTCCAGTCTGTCAGGATCGTTCTTTTTGTTCTTCATTGTATCATAATTGCGCTGTTTACATTCAGAACAAGCCAGTGTAATTTTGGTTCTCATAGGTATTCCCTCCTAGTATATATTCCTAATTTTTGCACAACAAAAAAAAGCCTTCCATATAGGCACATTTTAATATATCACAACTTTTTTCTTTCGTCAAGTATTTTTTTAAATTTTTTTCATTTATTTTTTCACAGGGGAAAACGGCAACCCGTTCCCCCCTGTTGTTTCTTATATAATATAAAGAAGAAATTACTCCATTTCAAATGCGCCGGTGTAAAGTTGATAATATTTGCCGCGCTCGGCAATTAAACTTTCGTGGTTACCGCGCTCAATAATTTCGCCATGCTCTAAAACCATAATGGCATCAGAGTTTCTGACTGTTGAAAGCCGGTGTGCAATGACAAACACCGTTCTGCCGGCCATCAGTTTATCCATACCCTTTTCAATCAACGCCTCGGTTCGGGTGTCAATGGAACTTGTTGCCTCATCCAAAATCAAAACCGGCGGGTCGGCAATGGCCGCTCTTGCAATGGATAACAGCTGGCGCTGCCCCTGCGAAAGATTGCCGCCATCTGCCTTGAGCACGGTGTCATACCCCTCGGGCAGGTGCATAATAAATGAATGCGCATTGGCAAGTTTTGCCGCTGCTTCTACCTCTTCATCGGTTGCATCCAACCTGCCGTAGCGGATGTTATCGCGCACGGTGCCGGTGAACAGATGCGCATCCTGCAACACCATTGAGAGTGAACGACGAAGGTCAGGCTTTTTAATGGCCGTTACGGGAATGCCGTCATAGGTAATTTTCCCCTCCGGCACATCATAAAAGCGGTTAATCAGATTGGTGATGGTGGTTTTGCCTGCACCGGTAGAGCCGACAAAGGCAATTTTCTGCCCCGGCTCGGCATAAAGGCTGATGTTTTTGAGAACAACCTTTTCTTCCGAATAGCCAAAGGTCACATCATCAAGCCGCACATCGCCGCGCACTTCGGTATAGATTACGCTGCCATCATCCTGCGGCTGTTTCCATGCCCAGAGAGTGCCGTTTTCGCTCTCTGCAAGGCTACCGTCAGACGCGCGCTCTGCACGAACCAGCGTAACGGTGCCGTTATCAACCTCAGGTTCTTCATCAATCATCGCAAAAATTCTTTCTGCACCGGCAAGGGCAGAGAGAATGCTGTTAAACTGCTGTGAAATTTGTGTAATCGGACGGGAGAATGAACGGGTATATTGCAAGAAGGCACCAATGGTACCAATGTCCATCCAGCCAAAAATGGCAAGTGCACCGCCGGCGACCGCCGTCAACGCGTAATGCAGATATGAAAGGTTACCCATAATCGGCATTAAGATGTTGGCAACCGCGTGCGCATTGGTGGCGGCGCGGCAAAGGTCTTCATTGAGTTTATCAAAATCTTCTTTAATCTGCTCCTCACGAGAAAAGACTTTGACCACCTTCTGGCCTTCAATCATTTCTTCAATAAAGCCGTTAACTTTGCCAAGTTCTTTTTGTTGCTGTCTGAAATAAAGGCTGCTCCGCTTGCCCACGGTTTTCACCACAAGCAGCATAACTGCCAGCATTAAAAGCACCAGAATTGTGAGAATCGGGCTTAAAACAAGCATCATCACAAACACACCGATGACGGTTAAAAATGATGAGATAAAGTGTGAAATGCCGTTGCCCACGAGGTCTCGCAGGGTATCGGTATCATTGGTAAAGCGGCTCATCAGTTCGCCGTGGGTGTGGGTGTCAAAAAACTTAATCGGCAGTTTTTGCATAGCCTCAAACAAATCGGTTCTGATTTTCTTCAGCGTTTTGGTTGAAATAACCACCATCAGGCGATTATAGCAAAAGGCCGAGGCTGAGCCGGCAAGATAAATGCCGCCCAAAAGGCAAAGCACACGCACAAGCCCCGAAAGGTCGGGATTCTGCTGCCCGATAAAGGGCACAATGTAATTGTTGATAACAGGTTTTAAGAAATAGGTGCCTGCAACATCGGCACCGGCGCTGATGATAACAAGCAGCACCACCAAAAGTAACAAAAGTTTGTAAGAACCCATATACTTCAAAATACGAAGCAGGGTTTTTTTAGCATCTTTCGGTTTTCTGACAGGGCCGCGCATCGGGCCTCTGCCGCCTCCCGGCATTCTGGCCATTTACGCCACCCCCTTCTGCTGAGATTCATAAACCTCGCGGTAAATTTCGTTGTTTTCAAGCAGTTCTTCGTGAGTACCCACCGCGTTAATGGTGCCGTTATCCATCACCACAATCTTGTCAGCATCGCAAACCGAGGCAATGCGCTGGGCAATGATAATGGTTGTGGTGTCTCCGAGTTTTTCAGAGAGCGCCTCGCGGATTTTTGCATCAGTTGCGGTATCAACCGCACTGGTGCTATCATCTAAAATAATAATTTTCGGTTTTTTAAGCAGAGCGCGAGCAATGCAAAGCCGTTGTTTTTGCCCGCCCGAAACATTCACGCCGCCCTGACCCAAAACGGTTTCATATCCATCGGGAAAGGCCGTGATAAAGTCATGCGCCTGTGCGGCCTTGCAGGCTTCAATCACTTCTTGCTCCGTCGCGTCGGGTTTGCCCCAGCGCAAATTCTCCATAATTGTGCCGGTAAAGAGCACATTTTTCTGCAACACCATGCTCACGGCATCACGCAGATTTTTGAGTTCGTAGTCTTTCACATTTTTTCCGCCGACCAGCACCTGCCCCGAAAGGGTATCATAAAGGCGCGGAATCAACTGCACAAGGCTGGTTTTTGATGAGCCCGTTCCGCCGATGATGCCCACCGTTTCGCCCGGCAAAATGGTGAGATTCACATTCTCAAGGTGCAGATTCTCAGGGTTTTTGTTATAAGAAAATGAAACATTTTCAAAAACAACAGAGCCGTCTTTTACCGCTTCGCCGGAGTTGCTGTTGGCAATATCGGGCACTTCGTTGAATACCTCGGCAATACGCACCAGAGAGGCACGCGTCATAACAAAATTTACAAAAACCATTGAAATCATCATCAAAGACATTAAAATCTGGTTTACATAACTAATAAAACTGATGAGTTCACCGCTTGCCATTGTGCCGCCGATAACAAGGTTGCCGCCAAACCACAAAATAGAGATGATGCAGCCATAGACCACAAGGTGCATAATCGGCATGTTGCAAATGATGAGTTTTTCAGCATTAAACTGCGCTTTTTGCAGAGCCGCTGCGCTGTCTTCAAACTTTTTGTTTTCATAATCATCGCGCACAAAGGCTTTTACCACGCGAATGCCAATTAAATTTTCCTGAATGGTGCCATTCATTTTATCGTAGCATAAAAACATTTTACGAAACCGCGGAAACGATAAAAACATAATGGTTGCAAGAGCCGTGCCCAAAATGGGAACAGCCACCAAAAACACAAACGAAAGACCTGTGTTAATCCGCGACGCCATAAAGGTTGCGCTGATGAGCATAATCGGCGAGCGGACAAAGGAACGAATCAACATCATAAAGGTGTGTTGCAGGGTTTGCACATCTGTTGTCAGTCGCGTTATCAACGAGGCTGAATTAAAACGGTCAACATTGGCAAACGAAAATTCCTGAATTTTATAAAACAGTTTCCGCCGCACGCCTTTGCCAAAGCCCATTGCACCTTTTGATGCATAATAAGCCGAAAGCGAACCGCAAACAAGTGACAAAATCGCCATTAAAACCATCATACCGCCGGTTTTGGCAATGTAAACAAGGTCGCGACTCGCAATGCCCACATCAATGATTTTTGCCATATAATAAGGAATCATAATTTCAAGCAAAACCTCAAAGATAATGGTAACAGGCGCCAAAATAGCATATTTACCGTAACCCTTCAAACAGGGGGCCAATTGTTTCAGCATATTTTTTCTCCTTTCCGGAAAATAAAAAAACAAAAACAAGCCGCCGTGAAAAGCGGCCTGCAGTTTTGTTTAAGATTGCATCATAAGAAGCAGCGCATCAATCTGGCGCTGATAGTTGTTAAACTTCTTCTCGTTGCCAAAAATCTGCATTGCATCAAGCGGGCGCAGCGTCATAAAGAGCCCATCGGGCAAGCCTTCAATATCCTTAAACGGAGCAAGTTCTTTTAAGGGGATGGCAATTTCTTCATCCATATCGTGCCCCGCGGCATCCGGCAGTTCTTTATAGGTCCCCAAAAGCCCTTCTTCGCGAAAATAGGCCATTAAGTTTTCGTCAACAATCTGCAGGGCGCTTTCTGCCGTTGAAAGTGACGCTGTTAACTTTGCCTGAATAGCAAGATAGGTTTCAGGGTCGCTCTCGCGCCATTCGGGGTCAATGTAGTTATCGTTCACATCAACAAGCACCTTGCCGTCTTCATTTAAGTCAAGGGGCATTGCGTCAAGGCCTGCTTCTATAGCAAGCCATACTTCTGCCGGAACAAGCACCTGTGAGGCAGAAAGAATCACCAGGTCGCGCTTGGGGGCAAAGACCACTGTGGTTAAAAAAGAAATAATTGCGATGATAGCAACCACCGCACCAATTGTGTGATACCGATAATAATCCCAAAAAAATTTAAACCGCTCACCTTTGGGCACCTCGCGGAGTTTATAAACATGGTCTGCCATAACGATCTCCTCTTTTGCATAGTCTTTCTTTATTATATATAAAAAATGACTACTTGTCAAAACAAACCTGCATTTGTTTACAAATCTGTCATTTTTTTCGTCAAAAGGGATGCTTCACTCTGCAAAAAGCAGAAAAATGATTGCATTTTTCAGGGTTATATGATACACTTTTTTAAAAAAGGAAGGTGGATTTTTAATGGAAACAAAAATTTTCTTAACCCCCTCAATGTTTGAAGAAAAAGAAAAACTGATTGCAGATAACGGCGCATTGAAAGCTTTCGCCTTTGCCTACCCCACAGGCATTGCGGCTATTCGTGTTGAGAACGAAAAGGGCTATTTCATCATTCTGCCCTATCAGGGTCAGCAAATCTGGCGTGCCAAGTTTTTGGGCAAGAGCCTCACAATGAAGTCAATGTTCAACGAACCCGTTCCCACAAAAGACTTTTTAGAGAGTTACGGTCCTTTTTATATGCACTGCGGCATTCGCGCTATGGGTGTTGTCGGCCCTGAAGACACACACGCACCGCATGGTGAATTGCCCGTTGCAGAATATAAAACCATCTGGCTTCTCTCCGGTGAAGATGAAAAGGGTGCATATCTTGCCGTTTCCGGTGAATATCTCGCAAAAAAAGCATTTAATTATAACTATCGCTTTGTTCCCGAGTGCCGCCTTTATGCCGGTGAAACCGTTATGCATATCAGCGTGCATCTTGAAAATCCCCACAAAAATCCGCTGACTTATATGTATCTCGGTCACGCTAACTTCCGCCCGGTTGATGGCAGCGAACTTGTCTACTCCGCAAAATATGACTCTGAGCACATTAAGGTTCACAAAATCATTGACCCGTCGGCCCCCAAAGAAATTGCAGAACCGCTCGCAGCTTATATGGATGCGCTCGAAAAAGAACCGGCCCTGCACCACAAAATCGGCGCACCCAATCAATATTATGACCCTGAAATCTGCTTCACCATTTATTATGAGGCAGATGAAAATGGCATGGCGCATACCATGCAGCGCATGCCTGACGGCAATGCATTCTACATCTCTCACCCGGTTGAGGCGCTCCCCTACGGCATCCGTTGGATGGCCAGAACCGGTGAAGAAGATTCGCTCGGCATGGTGCTCCCCGCTACCGCAGAACATTTAGGCTTCACCCACGCGCAGAAAAACGGCCAACTCAAAACGCTGGCCCCCGGTGCAGAACTTAACTTTTCAATCACATTGGGATTGTTAGAAGCTGCAGAAACCGAAGCCATTGCCAAGAAAATTGATAACATTGTAAAATAATAATAAACAACAAAAAAGCCTCCCGGCGGGAGGCTTTTTTATTTTATCTATTCATTAGTCATCAATTGAATTGTCAGTCGCGCTGGTATAAATTGCCTCAACTTCGGCAGAGGGCTTTTTGTCAAGCAGGGTAACAACAACAGCCGCCAAAGCACCCAGAATGAAACCGGGAACAATTTCATAAACGCCTGTAGCGCTGAAGAAAATCAGCCAGAGAATATCTACCAGACCACCCACAACAATACCGGCAACAGCGCCTTTATAAGTGAAGCGTTTCCAGAACAGCGACAGAATGACAACCGGACCAAAAGCCGCACCAAAGAGACCCCACGCATTGCCGACCATATCCATAATAACCTGCGCGCCGCCGCTTTTGCTGCTGGCGATAAAATAAGCCACAACAGAAACGATGATAACCACAATGCGGCCTACCCACAGAAGTTCTTTCTGTGATGCATTTTTACGAATGAACGGCTTGTAAATATCACTGGTGAAAGAAGAAGATGCCACCAACAGCTGAGAGTCAGCCGTTGACATAGATGCCGCAATAATAGCCGCGAGCAGAAGCCCTGCAATAAACGCGGGGAAAATGTAACGCGAAAGGTGAATAAAGATGGTTTCCTGCATGCCGTTTTCGAGCAGATACTGTGCAAAGGTTACTTCTGTTCCGGGGAAGTTTGCAGTAAACATTCTGCCAAGGTATGCAATTAAAATTGCCGCCCCCAGAGAAAGAACAACCCAGACAATTGCAACGGTTGCAGACTTTTTAACCATGCTCGGCTTTTCAATGGCCATAAAGCGCACCAAAATGTGAGGCATACCAAAGTAACCGAGACCCCAACCTAAACCTGAAACAATATCCTGCCAGCTTGCATTGAAGAAGTTGGCCACGAAACTGTAAGAGGTTTCACCGTTTTTATAAACCTCTGACAGGAGATTTGTATCATAATTCTGCATTGCAACAATAACAATAGGCACAGCCAAAAGGGCAACCAGCATTAAAAGACCCTGGAAGAAGTCTGTCCAGCAAACGGCCTTGTAACCGCCCAAAAAGGTGTAAAC
>JAZRUU010000102.1:0-1744 GCA_045652725.1 Clostridia bacterium
CTCCCAGGGAAATCGCCAGCGTAAGGCCGGCCTGGGCACCTTGGGGGATTGCGGCAGTCAGCTCAGCCCCCTTTCCCAATATCATTGCGCTCAAAATCGAAAGCAGCAGGATTCCTGTCCATAGCCAACTCATCATACCTATCACCTCTGTGATATGGTACGTTCAAAAAAAGAATTAATGACTTATAAAAAACATTTGACTTTACTGAACTGTGTTAGAATAATGTCCGTAATGACTTGATTTGCTTTTTTATGACCAAAAGGGAAGGAGTATGACATGAAATCTACTGGTATCGTTCGTAAAGTTGATGAGCTGGGTAGAATCGTCCTTCCCATTGAACTGCGCCGTACACTGGACATTGCAGAGCGGGATGAACTGGAAATCTATCTGGATGATGATAAGGTGATCCTGAAAAAATATGAACC
Organism: Clostridia bacterium; assembly: GCA_045652725.1. Taxonomy (GTDB): domain Bacteria; phylum Bacillota; class Clostridia; order UBA1381; family UBA9506; genus UMGS755. Next base: position 427 of record JAZRUU010000102.1, read on the forward strand.
TTCCTGCATTTTCTGCGGCAACGCGACTGATGTTTTTACATTCAAGGGCAGAAATATTTGCCCCAAATGTATGGAAGAATTAAAAGACTGAAAAAGTTATAAAGGCGGTTCCTGTGGGAGCCGCCTTTTTTGTTGGTGCTTTTAGGCGCGATCCCCCGGTCAGCCTAATGCCGGCCTCCTTTTACCCTAAAGGGCACGCGAGGCAGGGGGCTTATACCCGTTTACAATGCGATAAAATAATTCCGTTCTCCTTTTAGGGCTTAAGCCTGTGGTGGCCCCTTCCGGGGGTTGCGGAAATCATAGGTTTTACCGATGGTAAAGACAGCATAAAGAAAAAAAGCGTTTGCAACCGCAGTTGCAAACGCCTTTGGTTTTTTATTACTGATTTTCTTTCATCCACAGGGGAATGTCAATGTTTGTGCCGTCAACCGCTTCGGTGGTTGTGGCAGGCTTTTCACCGGGTGCTGCAAAAGCAAAAGGCTTTGTTTTGGGGAGACCTTCAAAACCGGTTGCGATAACGGTGATGATGATCTCATCCTGCAAGCTTTCGTCTAAAACAGTACCGAAGATGATGTTTGCATTCGGGTCAGCAGCCTCGGTTACGAGTTCAGCAGCGCTGTTGATTTCGAACAGACCGAGGTCAGAACCGCCGGTGATGTTAATCAGCACGCCTCTAGCACCGTCAATTGAAGTTTCAAGCAGCGGGCCCTGGATAGCTGCGCGAACAGCCTCTTCAGCACGCTTTTCGCCGGAAGCACGACCAACGCCCATGTGAGCGATGCCGGTGTTCTTCATGATTTTAACAACATCGGCAAAGTCTAAGTTAATGTAGCCGTTGCCGGAGATTAAGTCAGAAATACCCTGAACGCCCTGACGGAGAACATCGTCAGCAGTTTTAAAAGCATCTACAATGGTGGTGTGCTGATTAGAAATCTGCAACAGTCTGACATTGGGGATGGTTACGAGCGCATCTACAGCGTTCTTGAGTTCTAAAATACCTTCTTCAGCGCGAGCCATTCTCTGGCGGCCTTCAAAAGCAAAGGGTTTGGTAACAATACCAACGGTTAAAATGCCCATTTCTCTGGCGATAGAAGCAACCATAGGAGCCGCACCGGTACCGGTACCGCCGCCCATACCTGCTGTAACGAAAACCATATCGCTGCCGGCAATTGCCTGTGCAACTTCTTCGCGGCTTTCTTCAGCAGCCTTCTGGCCAATTTCAGGGTCAGCACCTGCGCCGAGGCCCTTTGTCAGCTTTTCACCAATCTGAATTTTAACCGGCGCCTGTGACATAGCCAGCGCCCGAATGTCTGTGTTA
>JAZRUU010000103.1:0-2368 GCA_045652725.1 Clostridia bacterium
TCGGCACCACCGGGAATGCCGGCACCCACTAAAAACAGAACAAGGCCCAACTCTCTGAAAAGTTTTAAAGTGTGCTGGTCGGGCATCAGATTCATTTTGCCGATTCTGCCAAAGTGACCGAGAACAAGCGAAACCAAAAGGCAACCGCCGGTCGTTGTCAGCGAGAAGCAGGTGCCTGAGAGGCCGCTGCCCGATAAGGGAATCATAATCTTGCCCACAAAAACGCCCAGCACAGCGGCCAGCGAAAAGGCCGCAAGACCGTGAGAATCAAGGCTGAACAGTTTTTGCACAGCAGATTTTTTTACAGCCGCTTCTTCTCCGCCTGAAATTTTTGCACGCTCTGCACCCATATCGGCCCGCATAAATTTAGGCACAATCTGCACAAACAAAACAACGCCCACAACACCAAAAATGTAAGCGATGCCGTGACCCACGGCAACCAGACTCTGATACGATGCATCTACGGTTGCTTTTGCCGCAGAAAACGCGGGGGTAGATGTGAGCGCACCGGAGAGAATGCCCACAATCATTGCCGTGAACTCATCTGATGTCTGAATAGACGCGCCAAAGCCGATGGCTCTGCCTATGTAGATGCAGGCCACAGCAGAAAGGCCACCAAAAAGAATGATGACAAGGCCGAGCAATACATAAGATTTCATATTTTTCTTCATATTGCCGAAGAATTTCGGCCCGGCAATAAAGCCAACAGATGTAACAAACAGAATCAAGCCTAAACTTTCAATAATCTCAAGCGCTTTTTCGGCAAAGCCGACCTCCATAGCGCCCTTAATCACAAGTTGATTTTCAAGCGGCCCAAAGCAAAAAGCACCGAACAAAAGGGCAATCACAAAAACGCCAGCATCGCCCAGCGAAACACCTTTAATGGTGATTCTGCCCAGCGCATAGCCACAAAACAAGATAGCAAAAAGACAAAACATTAAAAATGTAATCCCGGTAACGGGGATAACGCCTCCAAATAAAGTCATGACAAAGTTCCTTTCTTAACTGTAGTTAAAACGCACGCAAGGAACAACCCTGCGGCTGTTCCTTGTTGTTTTATTTATTTTTCGTCACGCTGTTTTACATAGTTCGGGAGCAGTTTGGGAGAAACCATTTCGGTTTCAATACCGCTATCTGCAATTTCTTTCTCGAACTTGTCAACATGAGAGAGCGTGAGTGCGCCAACGGTAACCGTTTTGCACTTTGCCGCCGCGCTCTTACCCGCACTTCTGCCAAATACAATAATATCTAACAGAGAGTTACCCATCAGGCGGTTTCTGCCGTGAATGCCACCAACGGCTTCGCCGGCAACAAACAGATTTTCTACATTTGTTGTCATACAGTCAGCAGAAATGTCAAGGCCGCCGTTCTGATAATGCAGGGTGGGATACACTAAAATCGGCTCTTTGCGAATGTCAATGCCATATTTGCCGAACATTCTCATCATAGCCGGAATTCTGGCTTCAATCGTGCCCTCGCCGCCGATTTTTTCAATCATCGGGGTATCAAGCCAAACAGAAAGACCGTTACCTGTAGAAACGCCGTTGCCACGGTCATTACACTCGCGGATGATAGATGCCGCCGAAACATCACGCGTTTCTAATGGATGCATAAACGCCTCACCGTTTTTGTTGATGAGTTTAGCGCCCAGCGAGCGAACTTTTTCGGTTACAAGCGCACCGAAAATCTGCTCGGGGAAGGCCGCACCCGTGGGATGATACTGCAGGGTTTCAGCATATAGGAGTTTTGCACCGGCACGGTAGCCTAAAACAAGGCCATCTGCCGTTGCGCCGTAATGGTTAGAAGTGGGAAAGCCCTGATAGTGCATTCTGCCTGCACCACCGGTTGCAATAATAACGGTTTTGGCTTTTGCAATCAGAATGTCGTCGGTTTCCATGTTTAAAAGAACCGCACCTGCCGCATTGCCGTTTTCATCTAAAATCAGTTCAATTGCCGCCGTAAAGTCAACAACGGGAATCTTTCTGTTTAACACTTCATCACGAAGGGTTCTCATGATTTCTGCACCCGAATAGTCTTTTGCGGCGTGCATTCTCTTTCTGGATGTACCGCCACCGTGGGTGGTAATCATATTGCCTTCTTCATCTTTATCAAACTCAACACCCAGCTCAGACAGCCACAGAATTGCTTCCGGTGCATCACAAACCAGTTTAGATAACAGTTCGCGCTTTGCAGCAAAATGGCCGCCGCCAAAAGCATCAACAAAGTGAATGGCGGGCGAATCGTTTTCTTTATCCGCCGCCTGAATGCCGCCTTCAGCCATCATGGTGTTGGCATCACCAATTCTGAGTTTGGTCACAATCATAACATTGGCGCCTGCCTCGTGGGCTTCAATCGCTGCAGAAGAACC
>JAZRUU010000104.1:0-4958 GCA_045652725.1 Clostridia bacterium
CTCTGTGCCGGAAAGCGCCCGTTCAACTGCAGCCGAGCAGGCGGCACAGCGCATTCCTTCTATCTTTAAACGATAATGTTTTTCGCCCATTTTCATTCTCCTTTTTATTTATAAAAAAACAAGCCTCACAAAGCGGCATAATGGCTCGCAAAGTAAGGCTTGCTTTTACTTTCTGCTTTCGTTGCTTATTCGTTTTCTGCCAGAAAAGCATTGATGCGCTCAACTAAAGCGTCAGCATCTTCACCGTGTACCATGCAGGCCTCAGCAATAGATTCACCGCTGGCTGAAGGGCAACCCAGGCAATGCATACCAATCTCAAAAAAGAATTTTGCTGTGCCTTCGTTCATTCTCAGAACATCAATAATAATTGTGTCTTTTGTAACTCTGTTTGCCATGTTCATTTCCTCCTGTATATAATTTTATTGTAAACTTAATGAACCCAAAGGTCTAAAATGGTGTGCAGAATATAGTCTGCACCGTTTTCTCTAAAAAATCCCTCGGCTTTTTCGCCCTCAATACCCGTCAGCACGGCGAGAAAATCGCATCCGGCAGCCTTTGCGGCGAACAGGTCACAACCGGCATCGCCAATCACCAGCGTTTTGGCGCCGGTGGCGGCGTCATAGCGGCCGTTGAGCAGGGCTTCATCTGTGAGCGTGTTGCCAAAAACGCCGCGCAGAAACATATAAGGGTGCGGTTTGGCGAGAGAAAGACGGTTATTTATAGACTGTTGTGCTGTAAGCACATCGTTATATGTCACAATGGCATCTGGCGTAAAGAAAGAGAGAACCTCCCAGTTGCGCAAAGGATTTTCTGCCTCAATGCGGGGGCGCCCCGTGCCAATGCCAAGTCGCTTGGTGCGACCGAGTTCAGCAAGGAGTTCTGTAAGCGTTTCTTTATTAACAATGGGGTCTTCAGAGAAAGTGAGCCCCGGTTTGCCGGGTTGAAGCAGGGGGCTGTTCCAATGCTGCGGAAATAGGTCGCTGCCTAAAAACCACTCTTGAAATGAAAGTTGGATCTGCTTCCAGATGCCGCCGTGGTGTGCGGCTGTTTCGCGGTCGAATCCGGCTGCAAGGAGCAATTCGTTAACCAAATCATAAAGCCCGTCTTCAACAGAGGGCAGGGTTTTAATCCACTCATAAATTGCCCGAAAATCGCGGGTGTTATGCGAAAGTGCGCCACCAACCACAATCCACGAAAGGTCCCAGTTGTTGTTAACACCTTTGTTTTTTAAATGGCGGATGACTGCATCATCACAAAAGGCTTTTTTTCTTAAATCAGAAAGCGAGGCCGTCATCTGCCCGGGGTTGCATTCATCACTGCCGTAATAGCGGCTTGAAAAAAGCAACTCATGCACGGTGAGGGTGGCGGCATTCCAATACACTTCTTCGCTGGTGATAACACCATCCATATCAAGAAGCACCGTGTCATAACGGTCTAAAAGAGAATGTAACATTTTTACCTCTCCTATTCAATGGTGAAGGTTACGCTGCCTGCCACACCGGCAGAAAGATTTTTGCGCGCAGGGTCTAAATAAAAGGCACGACCCAGCGCAATGCCTAAAGCGCGGAACACAGCCTCCCAGATGTGGTGGCCGTTCACACCCTTTTCAATGTCAATGTGCAGGGTACACATTGCACCCTGGCAAAAACCTTCTAAAAAGGTTGCGAGGTCTTCACTCAAAACGCCTTCTGTTTCAGCAGGCATGGTAATGGCATTATCACAAAGGCTGAAATAAGCGCGCTCTTCAAAACTGATGGCACAACTTGCCTTGGCTTCATCAATAATGCCAATGGCATCGCCATAGCCGGTTGCACCTTCTGCCTTGTTCTCCCAAATGTAAGAACGGGCGGCTTTGCCGAAAGTGATGCCCAAATCTTCATAAATCACATGGTTTAAAGTGAATTCATCCAACGAAAAATCGGTCTCAACGGTCACGCCGCTGCGCCATGCAATGTGCTCTAACATATGTGAGAAAAAGGGTGCATGGGTTTTGATTTTTTTGCGGTAATCCGGTGCAAGGCCGGTAGCATCTAATTTTACAGTCATAAATGATTCTGTTGTTTTTCGTGTTACACAAACCGTTTGTTTCATTCTTCGGTGCTCCTTTCTTCTACAGCCAGTGCGTGAGCGTCAAACCCTTCAACACGGGCAATGCGCGAAGCGTACTCGCGAACACGCATAAAGCCCTCGCGGCTTGCGTAGCCCACAGAAGAACGCTTTAAAAAGTCCATCACAGAAACAGAAGAGTAGGTTTTGGCAAATCCGCCTGTCGGCAAAATGGCGTTGGGGCCAAGCACAAAGTTACAAAGTGTAACCGGGGTATATTCACCCAACAGAATTTCGCCGGCGTTTTTAATTTTCTCTAAAACGGCAAAGGGGTCTTTTGTCATAACTTCCATATGCTCGGGAGCATATTCATTGACAAAGTCAATAGATTCGTCAAGGCTCTCTGTCAGAATTACGCCGCCATAGGTTTCAAAGTTCGTTTTAATAAAACTCTGGCGTTTTTCAGAGAGTTTGGGGAGTTGACGGTCAATAATCGGCAACACCTTTTCAACAAGTTCACGAGAGTGGGTAACGAGCAAAGCCGCAGAATCAGGGCCGTGCTCTGCTTCAATCATAACATCAAGCGCAACTTTTTCGGGGTTGGCATTTTCATCGGCTAAAATAATCACTTCGCTGGGGCCTGCGGGTAAGCCGCTGTCAATCTGGCCGGCTAAAACGCGCTTGGCCGCCGTTGCATAAGAGTTGCCCGGGCCAATAATTTTGTGGCATTTGGGAATGGTCTGCGTGCCGTAAGCCACAGCGGCAACGGCCTGAATGCCGCCAACCTTGTAAATATCTGTAATGCCAATAATTTTGGCGGCGGCCAAAATGGCATCATCACAACCGCCTTCTTCATTCGGTGGGGTTACAACGGTGATGCGGGGTACGCCTGCCACCACAGCGGGCACGCCCAGCATTAAAAGAACCGAGGGGAAACTGCCCTTGCCGCGGGGAACATATAAACAAACATCCACAATGGGGGTAGTTTTTTCGCCAACCATTAAGCCGTTATCAACATTGGTGAACCACATTTCTTCAGGCATCTGCTTTTCGTGGAAATTGCGGATGTTTTTAGCCGCATATGTGATGGCTTCTCTCGTTTTGGCATCCAAACGGTTGTAACCTGCCTCAATTTCTTCAGCGGTCACGCGGATGGAGCCCTGCTCAAGGTGAACACCGTCAAACTTTTCGGTATATTTTAAAACAGCGGCATCGCCGTTTTCTTTAATATCGGCGGCAACCTCTTTGGCGAGTTCCATCTGACGGCTGATGTCAAGCTCAGCACGCTTTAAAACGAACTCTCTTTCTTCTGCTGTCATGTCTTTCAAAACGCGAACCTTCATTGTGTAAGCCATTCCTTTCCTGAAAAAACGATATAGTTATATATAAAGTAAATGATTAACCTAAAATATCATACCACATTGACCGCATAAATGCAAGTCGGGGAACATAAAAATTAAGTAAAAAGAAATTTTTAGCAAATTTGTGGCATTTTTTTGCTTGAAATCGGCTGAAAAATTCAAGACATTATGTAAACCTATATAAAATTGTAAAAAAAAGTTATTCACACAATCAACAAGGTTTTTAACAGGTTTTTTTGTTGAAAATGCGAATTTTGAGCAAGTTATCAACATTATCAACAAGTTATCAACAGGTTTTAACAACAAAACAAATGTTTGCAATCATTTTGTAAAACCCCATTAACACGAAGAAAACAGAAAGTTTACATAATATCATATTATTGAAAAAAGGAGTTAATTTTTTCGTGAAAAAAACAAAAAATTTGTTAAAAATCAGTGCGGTGTATCTGGGTACGGTTTTAGGTGCGGGTTTTGCATCTGGGCAAGAACTTGTGCAGTTTTTTTCTCGTTTCGAAAAACGCGGAATCTTAGGCTGCATCTTGGCCGGCAGCTTGTTTTGCCTGCTTGGCGGCATTATTTGTGCCCGCGCAATAGACCTTTCGGAAAAAACGCATCGCAACTACCTGAAAACAGTTTTTGGTCAAAAAACGGCAGGCATCTTTGCTGTTATCACCGAACTGTTTTTATGTGTCAGTTTCTGCGTTATGCTCTCGGGCGCGGGGGCCTTTTTCCGCGAGCGTTTTTCTGCGCCGGTATGGGTGGGCGTTCTGCTGACAGATGCGCTCTGTCTTTTGGTGCTGTTGTTTGACTTGCGCGGCATCTCTGCCGTGAATCTTTTGCTTGCACCCGTTATGCTTTTCGGCACGCTTTATGTTGCCGTTTCTGCGCTTTATATGCCGCTTCCTGTGGCGGTCTGGCTACCGCAGATGCATAGTAACGGCCGCTTTTTACCATATACATTGTTTTATGTAGGTTATAATATGTTGACAGCCACGGCGGTACTTGTGCCGTCGGCTGCCCTTGCGCCCGATAAAAAAACCGCCCGTGCCGGTGGCTTTCTGGGCGGCTTGTTTCTCTCCGTTATGATGCTTCTGTGTACTGTGGCAATCTACACCGCGCGTGCCTCTCTTGGTGGCAATTTGCCAATGCTACACCTTGCGGGGGAGGTGGGGCGCGGGGCGTATGTGTTGTTTTCTGCCGTGCTTTATATGGCAATGCTGACAACGGCTGTATCAACAGGCTTTTCTGTTACCGAGCGATTAAAGGGGCTGGGAATCGGTCGCAAAACGGCGGCGGCTTGCGTTTGCCTTGCAGCACTTCCGTTTTCGTTTGTTGAATTTTCAACCTGGGTGAAATATTCTTATTTTCTGTTCGGCATCCCCGGTGCGGTAATGGTTTTCGGCATTTTGTGGGATTGGTATAAAGGTCTTTGAAATAGAAAACAATAACAATTTGCAAAAAATCAGAAAAAACACTTGAAAAAAACCGACAAAAGAGGTAATATATAAAAGGAGACAAAAGAACGGGGTGTAGCGCAGCTTGGTAGCGCGC
>JAZRUU010000105.1:0-2252 GCA_045652725.1 Clostridia bacterium
TGTGCGGCTTGACACGGTGTTCCGCCAGGCAGAAGAGAGCATGATAGTGCAGAACGCGCACCGTATTAACCGTGGCGAACTGCCTGTGTATAATCAAAAAGATAAAGACTTTTTCTTCGTTTCGGTTAAAGATGCAGAAGAAATAGGCCCTGTTTTAACAGAACTTGTAAAAAACCGTCTGCCTGCCGCTTATGGCCTTGACCCGATGACAGACATTCAGGTTATTTCGCCAATGAAAAAAACGGTGGCCGGTGTTGCCAGTTTAAACCGGCTTCTGCAAGAGGCACTCAATCCGCCGCGAAAAGGGCTTTCAGAGCGCGTCGGCCCCTTGCGCACTCTGCGTGAGGGTGACAAGGTGATGCAGATTAAGAATAACTATGACCTGCCGTGGGAGACGCTTGACGGCGCAGAAGAGGGTCTTGGTGTTTATAACGGCGACATTGGCACGATTGAAAAAATTGAACCGCAGGGCGTTACGGTTGTGTTTGACGGCGAAAAACGGGCAGAGTATCCGCAGGCGATGCTCGAAGAACTTGAACTTGCCTATGCTGTAACGGTTCACAAAAGTCAGGGGAGCGAGTTCCCCGCGGTGGTGATGCCCGTGTTTCACGGTGTGCCGCGGCTGATGACAAGAAACCTTCTTTACACAGCCGTTACCCGTGCCATGCGGCTGGTGATTTTGGTGGGGCAGAAAAGTGCCGCCGAAACGATGATTGAAAACGACTATGAAGAAAAACGCTACTCGGCTTTGCCGATGTGGCTTGCAAAAGATTGAGGAGAGACAATGGATAATCAGATTACCTATCCTTACATCGAAGAATTTTTAAATGAATTAGAGCCGCCCGAAGATGCCTTTTTGCAGGCGCTTGAGGCAGAAGCACGGCGCGAGAATGTTCCTGCGGCAGTGCGGCCGACAGCGCGGCTTTTGTATCTGCTTGCACACCTAAAGGCCCCCGGGCGGATTCTTGAGGTGGGCACAGCCATTGGCTATTCAGCGCTAACGCTTTATGCCGGCAGCGGCAAAAAGGCAAACATTGTGACCATTGAAAAAGATGAAGAGCGCTTTTTGCAGGCGCGGAACAATTTTAGAAACTATGGTGCCTTGGGTGACATTAAACCCCTTTGCGGCGATGCAGAAGAGTTGATTGAAACATTAGAGGGCACTTTTGATATGGTGTTTATTGATGCGGCGAAGGGTGCGAGTATGCGCTATTTTGAAAAGGTGTTGCCCAAAACCGCCCCCGGCGGCATGATTGTGACCGATAATGTGCTCTATGGCGGGCGCACGGCAGCACCCGGTGAGCCGGAACACAAGCACAGAACCGGCGTACGCGTTATGCGGGATTATTTAGACTTTTTATGCACCGACCCGCGCTTTTACACAACGGTGTTGCCGGTGGGTGACGGTGTGGCTATTACAATGCTGAAATAAAGCGGAGGCAGAGAATGTATATTATTTTAGGAATCGGAAACCCGGGCAAAGAATATGATAACACAAGGCACAACATTGGTTTTATCAGCCTTGATTATCTTGCGGCGTCTCTGGGGATTCAAATTAACAAAATTAAACACAAGGCGCTCGTTGGTGAGGGCCGAATCGGGAGCGAAAAGGTGCTTTTGGTTAAACCGCAGACTTTTGTGAATCTCTCGGGCGAGTCAGCAGGCGAAATTTTGAATTTTTATAAACTGCCACCGGAAAATTTGATTGTGATTTGTGATGATGTGAATTTAGATGCGGGTAGAATCCGCATTCGTGCCAAGGGTTCAGATGGCGGGCACAACGGGCTTAAATCTCTTTTATATCATGTGAAAAGTGATGCGTTTCCCCGTGTTCGTCTGGGTGTTGGCAAAAAACCGCCGGAATATAATCTGGCAGACTGGGTGCTCGGCAGATTTAACGATGAGCAGGTTAAGGTGATGGCAAAAGCGGTTGACTGTGTGCCCGAAATTGTTCGTGAAATTATTGAAAACGGACCGCAAAGCGCCATGAACCGCTTTAACGGTTTTGGATGTGAATGAGAAAACAGGTGATGTTTTTTGTTTGAAAAACTTTTGTCAGGTAAAAAAGAATGGAAAGAACTGCAGGCCGCCGTTACCGGTGGTCTTTTTCCCTTTTCTGTCACAGGCCTGACAGAACAGGCCAAAGCCCAACTTACGGCTTCGCTTTCAACACAAATGGGGCGCTCTGCCATGGTGGTTTGCGACAGCGATTACAGCGCGCGGCAGTTTTGCGAAGTTGTGGGTTTTTTTCT
>JAZRUU010000106.1:0-17290 GCA_045652725.1 Clostridia bacterium
TTCATTAAAAACTATGTTCATTACTTTAATAACGAAAGATTATCATACAAATTAAATTACAAAACCCCTGTCCAATACAGAATTGAACAAGGGTTTGTATAAGTGGTGGTTTTTATTGTCTACTTTTACTTGACAAGTTCACTTGCGGTAGTGCTTTTATTTTATTGGCGGAGAGGGAGGGATTCGAACCCTCGAACGGGTATTAGCCGTTACACGATTTCCAATCGTGCGCCTTAGGCCAGCTCAGCCACCTCTCCAAAACTATTTAACTCAACGATATGATATTATAGCACACTCCAACATAAAAAGCAAGTGAAAAATTAAAAAAAATTAAAAAAACAAAAAAATGAAAAATTTTTACAATTTTGCTTGACTTTATGGCAGAGTTATCATATAATGATGACAAGACTGATGATTTGCAGGAGGCTTCTGACTGTGCCTGAAAATTCGCCGTTTACACGGTTGGCAGACTTTGATTTTTCAAAGGAGACGGATGAAGCCTTGGTTTTGCTTTCAAAAAGCGGAAACGCTCTTGCGATTGATGTCTTGATAGACCGTTACAGAGGTTTTGCAAAGGCTTGCTCACAGGCTTATTTTATGGTGGGCGCTGACCGTGAAGATGTCATTCAGGAAGGGATGATTGGCCTTTACAAAGCAATTGTGGGGTTTGATGCTGCAAAAGATGTAAGTTTTAAAACTTTTGCCGGTCTATGCATTAAGCGGCAGATTATTTCGGCCGTTAAAATGTCAACCAGGCAAAAACATTTGCCCCTAAACTCTTATGTATCGCTTGATGCAGATGAGGGTGAGGTAGCCGGTGACGGTTTAGGGCATTTGGGTGAAACAGCAGGTTGTGACCCGGAGAGAATTGTGATTGATCGGGAAACAGAAGCGTTTGCGCGTGAACAAATTGAAGCCGCGCTTTCGCCGTTTGAGGCTGAAGTTTTAAAACATCACTTAAATGGTGTGCCTTATGGTGAAATTGCTGTGCTTTTAAACCGTGAGCCAAAGGCAGTTGATAACGCCTTGCAGAGAATCAGGCACAAGGTTGAAAAACTCTTGCAATAAGTTGAATAGAGTTGTGTTGTTTTGGTAAATCGGGGCAAAGTCCCGTTTACATTATATTATTTTTTTATTATCAAAGTGAGGGAAAACACATGTACGAAGACAAGACATTGGTTTGTAAGGACTGTGGAGCAGAATTTGTTTTCACAGCCGGCGAACAGGAATTCTATGCAGAAAAGGGTTTTGAAAATGAGCCCACTCGTTGCAAAGAATGCAGAATCGCAAGAAAGAACAGCTTAAGACAGTCCAGAGAAATGCACACGGCTATTTGCGCTGATTGTGGTAAAGAAGCGCAGGTTCCTTTTGAACCCAAAGAAGATAGACCGGTGTATTGCAGCGAGTGCTTTGCGAACCACAGATAATCCCCGCTTTGAGGATTTGTGTGCTTAGCTTGCGTTAATAAGTAACCTTTTGAAAGAGTGGGATGCAAGCCCACTCTTTCGCATTGTATTACGGAATTTTTAAGCGATAAGGAGATTTCTATGGCTTACTCTAAAATTGAACAACTTGTTTTTGAAATGGCTGAGCCCATTGCGGCGGCGGCAAATGTTTCGGTTTGGGATGTTGAATTTAAAAAAGAAGGCAAAGAAAGCGTTCTTCGGGTTTTTATTGATAAAGAGGGTGGCGTTTCAATTGACGATTGTGAAGCAGTTAGCCTTGCTCTTTCTGAAAAACTTGACGAAACCGACCCGATTCCTTCGGCTTATTCACTTGAGGTTTCATCTGCCGGTTTAGACAGAAAACTTTCACGCGAATCTGACTTTATTGCTTATATTGGTCATCAGGTTGATGTTAAACTTTATGCGCCGATTGAGGGGCTGAAAGAATTTACGGCAGAACTCGTCGGCTATCATGACGGTGTTGTTTCCCTGCGATATGAAAAGAAAGTGATTGAAGTCGCACAGGATAAGGCGGCATCAATTCGTTTAGCGGTTATTTTTTAATAAAACGGCAAATAGATTGGGAGGAAAACGGAAAATGAATAAAGAATTTATGGATGCTTTAACCGAGTTGTCTGCAGATAAGAACATAGACAAGGAAGTTATTTTAGAAGCAATTGAAAAGGCGCTGATTGCGGCCTACAAGAAAAATTATGGTCACACACAGAATGTGGAAGCTACAATTGACAGAGCAACCGGCGAAATTAAACTGACACAGCAAAAAGAAGTTGTTGAATCGGTTGAAGATGCCAGCGCACAGATTGGTTTATCTGAAGCGCGCCTGCTTGATGCACGCTATCAGGTGGGGGATGTTGTTAACATTGAAATTCTGCCTAAGAACTTTGGCAGAATTGCGGCTCAAACCGCAAAACAGGTTGTTGTGCAGCGCATCAATGAAGCTGAGAACGAAAACGCCTATGAATATTACCGCGATAAGGAAAGCACCCTGCTCAGCGGTGTGGTTACGAAAAATGACGGCCGGGTTGTTACCGTTTTGGTTGAAAGTGACCAGGAGGCCGAACTGCCCATCAATGAGCAACTTGATGGTGAGGCTTATGTGCCCGGCGTTCGCATGAAGTTCTTTGTTGTGGGCATTAAAACAACCAAAGAGGGCCCGAAACTGACACTTTCAAGAACCCATCCCGGTTTGGTTCGTTGCCTGTTTGAACAAGAAGTTCCCGAACTTGCCGATGGTATTGTTGAAATTAAAACCATTGCCCGTGAGGCCGGTTCAAGAAGCAAAATTTCTGTATTCTCAAGTGATGAGAATGTTGATGCCGTTGGTTCTTGTGTGGGCCCCAGAGGCAGTCGCGTGCAGTATGTATGCGATGAATTAAACGGGGAAAAGATAGATATTGTAAGATATTTTGATGATCCGGTTCGGTTTATCAATGAGGCGCTGAGCCCCTCTGAAGTAATCAGCGTTGCAATTGATGAAGAGGCTCGTGCCGCTCATGTAATTGTTCCGGCACATCAACTTTCGCTGGCTATCGGTAAGGCAGGCCAGAACGCAAGACTTGCGGCAAAACTGACCGGCTGGAAGATTGACATTAAACCGGAGGCATAAAAACTATGAAATCTTTACATCAGCCAACAAGAGAATGCATTTGCTGTGGTGAAAAGTTCCCCAAAAATGAACTTTTGCGGATTGTGAAAAACGAGACCGGCATCCGGCTTGATGTTACAGGCAAGCAAAACGGCAGAGGTGCATATATTTGCAAAAATCCGGCTTGTGCCGAGATGCTTGTAAAGCAAAAACGGCTGAACCGCGCTTTTCGCGAGTCCTTTAGCGATGCGGTTTATCAGGAGATTTCAGAAACGCTTAAAAACGAGCAGTAAAAGACAAAAAAGCAAGACAGGCGGCAACCAAGTGACCGCAGAATTTTTCGGAGGTGTATAGAATGACAAAGGTAAGAGTGCACGAACTTGCAAAGGTGTTTGATACAAATTCAAAAGAACTGATTGCGCTTTTGACCGAATATGGTTATGAAATTAAAAACCATATGACGATTCTTGAAGAGGAGCAGTTTGATATTATATTTGAGATTTTTACCAAGCAATATGACAAAAAGGTAGAAATCCCTGTATTTGGTGTGACAGAAGAGTCTCTACCCGAAGCACCTCAGAAGAAAGAAAAGCAGGCAGAAGCAAAGCCTGAAACCAAGAAAGAGGCAAAAGTTGAAGGCAAAGCCGAAAACCAAAAGCCTGCCAAGGCTGAAAAGGCAGATGATGTGCCTGCCTCTGCAGTTGATGAGCCGATTAAGAGAAAAGTTCGCCATGTTGACACCCGCCAGACGGTTGTTGATGTTGATAAAATGGATACTGAAAAGCTGGAAGAACTTGTGCCCACCAATGTTTCGGAAGACGGCGTGAAAATGCAGAAACTGAAAAAGGGCGCAAACCGCCACCGCGACAATAACACGGCGAATGTGAAAAACAAGCCCCAGCCGGCCAAAGAGCAGAAGCCTAAAAAAGAAGAGAAGAAAAAAGTGCTGATTCCCAACGAGATTTCAGTTGGCGAATTTGCTTCACGCCTGGGCGTTTCTCCCACAGAGGTCATTAAAAAACTGATGACTTTGGGTATTATGGCCGCCATCAGCCAGACAATTGATTTTGATGTGGCTTCTTTGATTGCCGAAGATATGGGTGCAATTGTTGAGCACGAAATTATTTTGACAAGTGAAGAAGTTCTGCTTGCCGAAGCCGAAAAAGAAGATGCTGAAGAAGATTTAGAGCCCCGTTCACCCGTTGTGGTTGTTATGGGCCATGTTGACCACGGTAAAACTTCGCTTTTAGATGCTATTCGCAGCTCTAATGTAACCGACACCGAGGCCGGCGGCATTACGCAGCACATTGGTGCACACAGAGTCAGAATTCACGATAAGAAAATTACATTTTTAGATACCCCCGGTCACGAGGCCTTTACGGCAATGCGTGCCAGAGGTGCACAGGTAACCGATATTGCCATTTTGGTTGTTGCGGCCGATGACGGTGTTATGCCCCAGACAGTTGAGGCAATTAACCACGCCAAAGCGGCAAATCTCAGCATTATTGTTGCCATTAACAAAATTGATAAAGACGGTGCCAACCCTGACAGAATCAAGCAGGATTTAACCGAACACGGCCTGATTCCCGAAGAATGGGGCGGTGATACCATTTGTGTTGAAGTTTCTGCCAAACAGAAACTGAATATTGAAGGTCTGCTTGAAATGGTGCTTTTGGTTGCCGAAATGCGCGACTTAAAAGCCAACCCCAACAGAAGTGCAAGGGGTACGGTTGTAGAATCCCGTTTGGATAAAGGCCGCGGCCCTGTGGCTACGGTTCTGGTTCAGAACGGCACTCTGCATGTTGGTGACATTGTCATTGCCGGCACGGCCATTGGCCATGTCAGAGCAATGCTTGACGATAAGGGTAAGAAAATTAAAAAAGCGGGCCCCTCTGTGCCTGCTGAAATTACCGGCCTTTCAGAAACCCCTGACGGCGGTGATATGTTCTATGTTATCAGCGATGAGCGTTTGGGTAAAAATGTTGTTGAACAGAGAAAACAGCAGATTAAAGATGAGCGCGTTAAGTCTCATTCGGCGGTTACGCTTGATGATTTGTTTGACCGCATTAAAGAAGGTCAGGTTAAAGAACTGAACATTATTGTTAAGGCCGATGTTCAGGGCTCTGTTGAGGCTGTTCGCCAGTCGCTGGAGAAACTTTCAAATGAAGAAGTTCGCGTTCGTGTGATTCACGGTGGCGTGGGCGCCATTCGTGAGTCTGATGTTATGCTGGCTTATGCTTCAAATGCCATCATCGTCGGGTTTAATGTTCGTCCTGACCCGGGTGCGGCGGCATCTGCTGAACAGCAAGGCGTGGATATTCGTACTTATCGCGTTATTTACACCGCTATTGAAGAAATTCAGGCGGCTATGAAAGGTATGCTTGAGCCCACCTTCCGCGAAGAAGTTACCGGTCACGCTGAGATCCGTCAAACCTTTAAAGTTTCGGGCGTGGGCACAATTGCCGGCTGCTATGTTTTAGACGGCACACTGTCACGCAACACGCAGGTTCGCCTTGTGCGTGACGGTATAGTGGTGCACGAAGGCAAACTTGCATCTTTAAAACGCTTTAAGGATGATGTGAAAGAAGTGCACTCCGGCTACGAATGCGGTTTGGGCATTGAAAACTTTAACGACATTAAAGAGGGCGACATTGTTGAAGGCTTTAAAATGGTTGAAGTTGAAAAATAAATCAGGCAGCGTTGCCTGATTCGGAGGAAACAATATGAGTGCTAACAGAATCGGAAGAATTAACGAAGAATTCAGAAAAGAACTTTCCGATATTATAAGAACCATGAAAGACCCGCGCATCCCCATGATGACGAGCGTGGTGACGGTGAATGTGACGCCTGACCTTCGCTATGCAAAAATTTATGTCAGCGTGATGGGAACTGAAGAAGAACAAAAAGCCGCCATTTCGGCTCTGAAAAAATCGGCGGGCTATGTTCGGCGGGAACTTGGCACAAGAATGAAAATGCGCTACACACCCGAGCCGGTGTTTGAACTTGACCATTCTATGGAACACGGCGCAAGAATCAGCGAATTATTAAAATCAACCCAAGGTGAGACGCGTGAATAATCTGCAAATCATTCAAAAAAAATTAGAAGAAGCAAAAAAGATTGCCATCTTTACCCACATCAATCCCGATGGGGATGCACTGGGTTCTTCTTTTGCGCTTAAAATTGCCCTTGAGTCGCTCGGTAAAACAGCCACGGTGTTGCTTGAAAAGCCGATACCTGAGAAATATGAGTTTTTAAATGAAGGCTATAGCCTCGCGGCCGAGGCGGGCGATTTTGACACCGCCATTGCGCTCGATTGCGGTTCGCCCAGCCGACTTGGCAGTTTTGAAGCGCTGTTTGATTCTGTTTCTAACCGTCTGGTGCTTGACCACCATCATTCAGATGCACCGTTTGGTGATGCCTATTATTCTGAAACGGGTAGTGCGGCCTGCGCAGAACTTGTTTATGTGCTTATAAAAAATATGTGCGGCACCCTGCCGGACAAAATACTGATTCCCATTTTCACCGGTATCTCTACAGATACCGGTCAGTTTAAATATTCCAATGTCACGCCGCGCACCTTTCGCATTGCGGCAGAACTGCTTGAGGCAGGTCTTGACCATCGTGATATTACCCGCCGGTTGTATGACACCGCGAAACTGAAAAAATTAAAGTTCACCGGTGCTGTGGGTGAAAAAATTCAACTGTTTGATGACGGGAAAATTGCGGTGCTAGAGTGTTTTGATGACTTTTTGCAAAGCTACGGCCTGACGCATGAAGAGGTAGAAGAACTCCCCAACACTGTGCTCTCAATTGAGGGCGTTTTGGTGGCGGCGCTGATTAAAACAAAAGACGAAAACAATTTAAAAGTGAGCCTTCGCGGTAAGGAAAATATTGATTTATCTCAATTGGCCGCGGCTTTTGGCGGTGGTGGCCATAAATATGCGGCGGCGTTTGTTTCGCCCCTTTCATCTGCCGCGTTAACCCGTGAACTTGTTGAAGAAATTAAAAAGCGTCTGGAGGCATTTTATGGCTGAGAAGAAATCTGTCACAATGTTTACCGACGGCGCTTGTTCCGGCAATCCCGGCCCCGGTGGCTGGGGCACCATTTTGCGATATGGTGAACATAATTTAGAACTTTCGGGCGGATACCGCCTGACAACCAACAACCGTATGGAAATTCTGGCGGTTATTTCAGGTCTTTTGCGCCTGAAGGAACCCTGCCGCGTTACCGTTTACAGCGACAGTCGCTATGTGGTAGATGCGGTGAATCAGGGTTGGGTATATGGCTGGCAGAAAAAAGGCTGGATTAAAAGCAACAAAGAAAAGGCTCTAAACCCCGATTTGTGGCAGAGACTTCTGGATTTGATGAAGATTCACGAAACTGAATTCATCTGGGTGAAAGGGCACGACGGTCACCCCGAAAACGAGCGGTGTGATGCGTTGGCTGTTGCGGCCGCAGCGGGAGAAAATTTGCCTGAAGATACAGGCTATGTGTCATCTTTATAAGGAGAAAACTATGTATTTTGATACACACGCGCATTTAGATGATGCCCGTTTTGATGCTGACCGTGAAACGGTGATTGCAACCATAAAACTTGCAAACGGTGCGCCCGTTATCAATGTTGGTGCCGATATGGAGGGTTCTGTGGCAAGCACAAGGCTTGCAAAACAATATGACTTTATTTATGCTGCTGTCGGTCTGCACCCGTATGATGCGCAAAGTATGAATGAGGTAGATCTTGAAACCTTGCGCAACCTTGCAAAAGAGCCAAAAGTTGTGGCTATTGGAGAAATTGGGCTGGATTATCATTACGACGAGGCAGACAGAGAAAAGCAAAAAGAATGGTTTTTGCGGCAGATTCTGCTCGCGCAGGAACTTGACCTGCCTTACATTGTTCACGACCGTGACGCCCATGCAGATTGCCTGGAAGTTATTCGCCAAAGCGGCTATTTCCGCGGGGTGATGCATTGCTATTCGGGGAGTGCCGAAATGGCAAAAACGCTGATTGACCTAGGGTTTTACATTTCGTTTGCCGGCCCCGTTACCTTTAAAAACGGAAAAAAAGCCAAAGAGGCGGCAGAGAGCGTTCCGCTTGAGCGCCTGCTGATTGAAACCGACAGCCCCTATCTTTCGCCTGAACCCCATCGCGGTGAGCGAAATGACAGTTCAAAGGTTTTTCTCATTGCAAAAACCCTTGCAGAATTAAAAGGCATAACAGAAGAAGAACTTGCCCGTATCACCTGTGAAAACGGAAAGCGATTCTTTGGAATAGAGTAGACAAAAGGAGAGAAACAATGGATTATTCAAAATTGATTTCAGACAAAATGCTTGGTGTTAAGGCCTCTGCCATCAGAGAAATTTTTAAAGTGGCAGGCCAGCCGGATATTATCAGTTTTGCAGGCGGTTTACCTGCGCCTGAAAGTTTCCCTGTGGATGCCATTAAGGCAATTTGTAACGATATTTTGGAAACAGAGCCGGTAACGGCCCTGCAATATGGCATTTCAGAGGGTTATGCCCCTTTGAAACAACAGATTTTAGACCGTATGCGCGAAAAAGAGCAGATTGGCACAGAAAATGATGATATTATCATTGTCAGCGGTTCACAGCAGGGTGCCGACCTGACAGCGAAAGTGCTTTTAAATGAGGGTGACGGTGTGATTTGCGAAGAGCCGAGTTTTATCGGTTGTTTAAACACCTTCCGCACCTATAATGCAAAACTTTACGGCGTGCCGATGACGGATGAGGGTATGGATTTGGCCGTTTTGGAAGAAACATTAAAGAACAACCAAAACATTAAACTGATTTATACCATCCCCACTTTCCAGAATCCTTCCGGCATCACCTCAAGCCTTGCAACCCGCAAGGGCATGCTCGCGCTTGCACAAAAATACAATGTGGCAATTTTAGAAGATAATCCTTATGGTGAACTTCGGTTCTCAGGTGATAAAATCCCCACCATTAAGTCAATGGATACGACCGGCAATGTTATCTATCTCGGCTCTTTTTCTAAAGTGTTTTCACCGGGTCTGCGCCTTGCTTACCTGATTATGGATAAGGGCGTTATGGAGAAGATGGTTGTTGGCAAGCAGGCAACCGATGTGCACACCAATGTGTTCTCGCAGATGATTGTGAGCCGCTATCTGAAAGAATATGACATTGATGAATCAATTGAAAAAAGCCGTGCAATTTATAAGCATCGTTGCGAACTGATGCTTTCGTGCATGGATAAATATTTCCCCGAAAAGGCAACCTACACACGGCCCGATGGCGGTATTTTCATCTGGGTTACCCTGCCTGAGGGAATTGACACCGGCAAGCTTATGCTTGAGGCTGTAGAGCGCAAAGTGGCCTTTGTGCCGGGCAGCGCCTTTATGACCGATGTAGATGCGCCGAGCAACTGCTTCCGCTTGAATTATTCGACTATGAGCGATGAGAAAATTGAAAAAGGCATTCAGATTTTAGGTGAACTTCTGACCGAACGCTTATAATACAGAGGCCGCGCAAGCGGCGGATTGGAGACGACTGTGGAACAACAAACCGAAACCAAAAAAAGAATCTTCTCGGGCATGCAGCCCTCCGGCGAATTGACGCTGGGGAACTATTTGGGTGCCCTTAAAAACTGGATTAAACTGCAAGATGACTATGACTGTATGTATTCTGTTATGAATATGCATGCCATCACCGTTCGTCAAGACCCTGCCGAACTTAAAAAGCGGAGTATGGATGTTTTGATGCAATATATGGCTTGCGGCGTTGACCCTGAAAAGTCAATTCTGTTTTTTCAGTCACATGTTGCGGCACACGCTGAACTTGCGTGGATTTTATCCTGCAATACACAAATGGGTGAACTCTCAAGAATGACTCAGTTTAAGGATAAGTCAAAAAAACACGCCGATAATATCAATGCCGGTTTGTTTACCTATCCTGTTCTGATGGCGGCCGATATTCTTTTATATCAGACCGACCTTGTGCCAGTGGGACACGACCAACTGCAGCACATTGAACTCACGCGTGACATTGCAACCCGTTTTAATCATCATTACGGTGAAACATTCACCATGCCCGAGCCTTACATCGGCAAGGCGGGTGCGCGCGTTATGAGCCTGCAGAGCCCTGAAAACAAAATGTCGAAATCTGACCCCAACCCCAACGGTTATGTATGGATTTTAGACCCTGAAGAGGTTATTATTAAAAAGTTTAAAAGAGCCGTTACCGATTCCGGCAGTGAGGTTCGTGCCGCAGAAGATAAGCCGGGCGTGACCAACCTGTTAACCATTTATTGCGCCGTAACGGGCAAAACAATGGAAGAGGCTGAAAAAGAATTTGCAGGTCAGGGCTATGGCACATTTAAACAGGCTGTAGGTGAAGCGGTTGCTGCAGAACTTGCACCGGTGCGTGAACGCTTTGCAGAACTTTCTAAAGATAAGGCCTATGTTGAAGAGGTTTATAAAAAAGGTGCAGAACAGGCGGCTAAAATCGCTGCAAAAACTCTGCGCAAGGTTTATAAAAAGGTGGGCTTTGTTGCCTGGTAGAAAGGAAAAACAATGAGGTTAGATAAATTTTTAAAAGTTTCAAGAATCATAAAGCGGCGCACCGTTGCCAACGAAGCCTGTGACCAGGGCAGAGTAACGGTGAACGGCAAGAGCGCCAAGGCCTCATATGATGTAAAGGTCGGCGATGTGTTAGAACTTCGCTTTGGCGAAAAAACCATGCGTGCTGAGGTTGTTAAAATCAGTGAGCATGTGGGCAAAGATGCCGCATCTGAACTTTACCGAGTGCTGTGATAGGAGAAGAATATGCTTAAATTATTAACCCCCATTGCCATAATTGGTCTTTTAATCTGGTTATTTGTTTCAAAACCCCTTTGGGGTGTGGTTGCCCTTGTGGTGCTGCTTTTGTATTTCTATTTTTCAAAATATACTGACTTATGCATTGCAAAAGCCATGCGCCTTTATACCCTCGAGGATTTTGACGGTGCCTTTCGTTGGTTTGAAAAGGCAGAAAAAAGGGGTATGAACGGCAAACAGCGCATTACCTATGCCTATTATTTAATGCGCGAGGGTCGGGTGGAAAAGGCCGAAACCATTTTAAATAACCTGCTGGCTTTTAAACTCTCGCCTGAACTGAAACTGCCTGCCAAATCAAATCACGCGGTTCTGCTTATGAAAACCGGTAGAATTGATGAAGCAAAAGAAGAACTTGAAGAAATTTTTGAGCAATACAGAAACTCAAATGTTTACGGTAGTCTGGGCTATCTTTACATTTTGGGTGACGATATGAAAAAGGCTGAAGAATTTAATCTTGAGGGCTATGACTATAATAAGGATAACACGGTTATTCTTGATAATATGGTTCAGCTTTACACCAAACTTGAAAATTATGAAGAGGCTTACCGTTATGCCTGTGAACTGATGGAGAAAAAACCTGCTTTCATTGAGGCATATTATAACGCGGCGGTGGTTGAAATTAAACTGGGTAAGAACGAAGATGCCAAGGCGCATTTAGAACACGCGCTCACCATTCGTCCCACATTTTTAACAACTGTAACCCGTGAAATGTTGCAGGCATTACTTGATTCAATAACCGAATAAATCGTCTTTTGTGTTAAGACGGCGTTTGCAGGGTTCCGGCATTAGCGGGCGCCAAACGCCGTTTTTCTTTTAAAATAATTGCGGAGAAGAATATGGATAAAAAATCATTTCAAACATTAGAATTTCATAAGATTTTAGCACGCCTTGCCGAATTGACACAAAATGAGCCGGTAAAAAACAGAATTCTTGCGCTTGAGCCGGCAAACTCACTCGAAGAAGCGCAACTATGGCAGGCGCAGACCACCGAGGGCGTGGGTATGATTCTTCGCAGGGGGAATCCGCCCGGGCTCAAGGTGACCGATGTGGGCCCCTCGCTCCTTCGCGCAGAGCGCGGCGGCGCTCTAACTATGCGTGAATTGTTGTCGGTTTCTGCGGTGGCCAAAACAACCCGTTCTCTAAAACGCTATTTAGAAGATGATAAAGCGCTCTCAGAGGGAACAATTTCTGGTTTTCTGGCCGTTTTGGAGCCACTGAAGAGCGTCTCTGACCGCATTGATGATGCTGTTTTGTCTGAAGATGAAATGGCAGACGGAGCTAGCCCTGAACTGTTTCAGATTCGGCGAAAGAAAAAATCGCTCGCCGGTAAAATTCGTGACACGCTGCAGGAGATGATCAGTTCGCCCAAATATCAAAAGGCCCTGCAAGAGCCGATTGTGACCATGCGCGGCGACCGTTATGTGTTGCCGGTTAAGTCTGAAAATAAAAACGAGATTAAGGGCATTGTGCACGATGCTTCTGCCTCAGGTGCAACCTTGTTTATTGAGCCGATGACGGTGGTTTCTATCACCAACTCGCTGACGGCGCTTGATGCCGAAGAAAAAGAAGAAATTTCGCGCATTTTGTTTGAACTTTCTGCCTTTGTCAGCGAATATAGCGAGGCACTCCGCGCAGATTTATCAGCCATTTATGAACTTGATTTTCTCTTTTCAAAGGCAAAACTTTCTATTGCACAAAACGCGGTTGAGCCGCTTTTGAATGATGAAGGCATTGTGAACATTCAAAAAGGGCGGCACCCGCTGCTTGACCCCAAAACCGTTGTGCCGGTGGATATTTATCTGGGTGAAGATTTTGACACGCTCGTGATAACAGGCCCCAACACGGGCGGTAAAACGGTTTCGCTTAAAACGCTGGGGCTGCTTTCTTTGATGGCGGCAAGCGGTTTGCATGTTACCGCCGCCGAGCACAGCCGTCTTGCGGTGTTTGAGAATGTGTTTGCCGATATTGGTGACGAGCAGAGCATTGAGCAAAGCCTGAGCACCTTTTCTTCTCATGTGGTGAATCTTGTCAGCATTTTAAAAAGGCTCACAATCAACAGCCTTGTTCTGACTGATGAACTTGGCGCCGGCACCGACCCGACCGAGGGTGCGGCGCTTGCCATCGCCATTCTGGATTATGTGAGAAGCCGCGGCGCTAAAGCGGCGGCCACAACCCATTACAGCGAACTGAAACTGTATGCGCTTTCTACCG
Organism: Clostridia bacterium; assembly: GCA_045652725.1. GTDB lineage: Bacteria > Bacillota > Clostridia > UBA1381 > UBA9506 > UMGS755. The sequence continues at coordinate 13,112 of JAZRUU010000106.1, forward strand.
AGCGGGTTGAAAATGCCTCTTGCGAGTTTGACTTAAAAACGCTGTCGCCGACTTATAAGTTGCTCATCGGTATTCCGGGTAAGAGTAACGCGTTTGCCATTTCGCGCCGTTTGGGGATGGAAGAAGAAATTTTAGAGCGCGCGGGTGCGCTTTTAAATGATGAAAATGTGCAGATGGAAGATGTTCTTGCACGCCTTGAAAAAAACCGTCAGCAGGCAGCAAAACAGCGCCGTCAGGCTGAAACCATGCGGCGTGATGCGCGCGATATTAAAGAGAGCCTGCAAAAAGAGCAGAAAGAACTTGACATTTCGCGTGCAAAAATTATTGAAGAAGCCAGAGGTGAGGCTCTGCGGATTTTAGAAGAAGCAAAAGAGGCCTCACAGAAAATGATGAAAGAACTCCGCGCCATTCGTGATAACGCGGCACTCAAAGAGGCCCTGCAGCAGGCAGAGGCGGCAAGAACCGAACTGCGCGAACAGCAGGAGAAAACGGCGGGTAACAAGTCGCAGACACCCAAGCGGAGCGGTCAGCCGCCTAAAAACCTAAAGGTGGGCGACATGGTTCGCATCATTTCGCTTGATCAGGAGGCAACCGTGTTGACCGCGCCTGATAAAAGCGGCAACCTGCAGGTGCAGGCGGGCATTATGAAAATCAGAACCAACATTTCTGATTTAATGCGCGAAAAAGAAACGGTAAAAAAACAATCATCGGTGATAACACGCTCTGTTTCTTCAAGTGCTAATGCGAAAACCGAGGTCGATGTGAGAGGAATGTCGCTTGATGAGGCGCTTTTGGAAGTGGACCGCTTTATTGACCAGGGGCTTTTAGCCAATCTGCAAACGCTGACTGTGATCCACGGCAAGGGGACGGGCGTTTTGAGAAAAGGTATTACCGATTATCTCCGTGCACACAAAATGGTGAAATCTTTCCGCGCCGGCGGACTGGGAGAAGGAGATACAGGTGTAACGGTTATAACCTTAAAGTAAAAGATGCAATAAAATGCACAGAAAAAAACAGGCTGCAGTAAAATGTTTTCATTTTACTGCAGCCTGTTTTATAGTTTCTTTTCAAGTGTTTTAATTTTATCACGCAGTTTTGCCGCGTCTTCAAAACGCAGTTCGGTAGCGGCAAGTTTCATCTGCTCGGTGAGAATCTCAATCTGCAGATGAATATCCATACTCTTATCGAGTTTTATATCTTTAACCGAATCATCCGGCGCGGTGTCGGTTGCATAAATTACCTCGCGGATGCTCTTTTGAATCGAGGTCGGCGTGATGCCATGTGCCTCATTATAGGCCATTTGCTTTTCGCGGCGGCGCTGTGTTTCTTTCATTGCGCGCTCCATAGAGCCTGTTATGGTATCGGCATAGAGAATGACCCGCCCGCGAACATTTCGCGCTGCACGGCCAATGGTTTGCACTAAAGAGGTTTCTGAACGCAAGAAACCCTCTTTATCGGCATCTAAAATAGCAATGAGTGAAACCTCGGGAATGTCAAGCCCTTCGCGCAGCAGGTTAATACCCACCAAAACATCAAACAAACCGGCGCGTAAATCGCGCACAATTTCCATTCTTTCAAAGGTTTTAACCTCAGAGTGCAGGTATTTGACCTTAATATCCATCTCGCGGAGATAGTCTGTTAAATCTTCTGCCATTTTTTTGGTGAGGGTGGTGATTAAGGTTTTGTCACCTTGCTTTACCTGCTGATGAATTTCATCAATCAAATCATCAATCTGGCCTTTTGTGGGGCGCACGGTCACCTCGGGGTCAAGTAACCCGGTGGGGCGTATAACCTGTTCTGCAACAGAGGTGGCACGCTCGCGCTCATAGTCTGCCGGTGTGGCGCTGACATACACTACCTGATGCAGGCGGCTGTTAAATTCGTCAAAATTAAGCGGACGGTTATCAAACGCCGAGGGCAGACGGAACCCATAGTTCACAAGCGCCTCTTTTCGTGAACGGTCACCGTGATACATTGCGCGCACCTGCGGAATGGTCACATGAGATTCATCCACCATTAAAAGAAAATCATCGGGGAAGTAGTCAAGCAGGGTAAACGGCGCAGAACCCGGTTCTCTGCCGCTAATGTGGCGCGAATAATTTTCAATGCCTTGACAGAACCCGATTTCGCGCATCATTTCAATGTCGTAATTGGTGCGCTGCTCAATGCGCTGCGCCTCTAAAAGCATATTGTTTGCCTTAAAATAAGCAATGCGCTCGTAGAGTTCATCTTCAATAGAACTAATGGCCCGCTCGCGCTTTTCGGGTGTGGTAACATAGTGAGAGGCGGGGTAGATGGCCACATGCTTTCGAATGCCTAAAACCTCGCCGGTCAACACATCAATTTCGCTGATGCGGTCAATTTCGTCACCAAAGAATTCTACACGAATGGCGTGTTCTGAAGTGCTGGCGGGGAAAATTTCCAGAACATCACCCCGCACGCGGAACTTGCCGCGAACAAAGTTAAGGTCATTTCGTTCAAACTGAATGTCAACAAGTTTTTTCAAAATTTCGTCCATCGGTTTTTCCATTCCCGGACGCAGAGAAATAACGAGTTGATTATAGTCAACCGGGTCACCCAAACCGTAAATGCACGAAACGCTGGAAACAATAATCACATCTCTGCGCTCGAACAGGGCGCTGGTGGCGCTGTGGCGCAGTTTGTCAATTTCGTCATTGACAGAGGAATCTTTTTCAATATAGGTATCGGTTGAGGGAATGTAAGCCTCCGGCTGATAATAGTCATAATAACTGACAAAAAACTCAACCGCATTGTTGGGGAAAAATTCCCTGAACTCGCTGCAGAGCTGTGAGGCCAATATTTTGTTGTGGGCCAGCACCAGCGTGGGGCGGTTCACCTTTTGAATCACATTTGCCATGGTAAATGTTTTGCCCGAACCGGTAACACCTAACAGAATCTGCTCCTTTTCGCCGGAGAGAATCCCCTGTGAAAGGCTGTCAATGGCGCTCACCTGGTCGCCCATTGGTTTATAATCTGAAACAAGTTGAAAATCCATAACATCCCTCATAACAATAATCTCTCTTTTATTATAGTGCTTTTTTCTTTCGTTTTCAATACCCCCGTGCCGGATATGTAACACTTTTTTCTGCCTGGCGTATAATGTAATATATCGCAAAAGGTGGTGGAGCGTTGTGAGATTAAAATATCGGCTGTGGGGCATTGTATCGGCTGCATTTTGTCTGGGTGTGTTTGCGGGTATGATTCTGCCGCCTGTTTGGCTTGTTGTGGTTGAGGGCATCATGATTGTTTTCATCACCTTTTGCCGAATGTGCAGTTAATTAAAAAAGGACGGTGACGCTATGAAAGTTGTGGTCTTGCAGTTCCCGAGGTTTATCAACGGCATTTTAAAATCCTTTTTCAGAATGAAGTGAAAAAATCCTCCGCGCGGCGGAGGATTTTTTTCGCTTTCAACTTATTGTAAATCAGAAAAAAATGTGGTATGATGAGTGTGATAACCCGAACACATTGTTAAAAAGTAAATGAGATATAAAGTGTTTGTTAGTTTTAAAGCAGAAGATGTAAAAATGTATAAAACCTCCCTTGCAAAGCCCCTTTTTTACCCTAAAGGGCACGCAGGGGGATAGCGCAAAGAAATATTTTTGATCTTGGCTTGATATGAGTCTATAAAGGATGTCGAATGTTGTCGAAAGGAGAAGTAAGATGATTATATTAGATATATTAAATTTTGTAGTTAATGCATTTAAATGGATTGGCCTTTTTATTGTATTGCTATTTCTGTATTCGTATATAAAAAAACTGGTATTAGAAAAACACCTTACTTTTAAACAATGGACATTATGTGCTTTGCTTGTTCTATATGTGATAGTTTTTATTTTTGCTCCAGATACATTGAGCGTTCTATGGATGATGGTGATTTTCATAAGTAACATTTTTGCTGATTATGAAGATAAACGAACAGGGAGAAAATGGTGGAATTGGTAGGTGTTAAATATGGCGAATACATATAAATCAAGTTCTAAAGAACAACAATATGCTGAAAATATCATTTTTGCTGAAATAGAAAAAGTATTAGGGACTGCATTAACAAAAAATCCAAAAATCTATTTAAATAATAACAAAACACATATCCAGCCTGATTTTTATTCAGAAACCAATTGTATTGTGGGAGAAATTTTTTCGCATGTTGGAAGCTATAAA
>JAZRUU010000107.1:0-2369 GCA_045652725.1 Clostridia bacterium
GGTTGATAACCCGACAGAAGCCGGCATCGACGCAGAAGCAGCATATCTCTTGAACTTTGAAAAAGAAATGCTGAAGAAATATAATATGGCATAAGTTTTTGAAACTGAAAAATAGGGATATCGGTTTGGTCAGCCGTCAGGATATCGTTACGATTTCGTGGTGTGTGATTACGCTTCGATATCCTTATTTTTTACCCTTTTTAAAGAGAAAATGTAAAAAATTAAGAAAGTGAGTGGTAAAAAATGAGAGAATTTGTAAAAATGTGTAATACAATTGGCAAGCAAAAAGACTATGTGCAAGGCGGTGGCGGGAACGCTTCCTGCAAGCACAGTGACAACGTGATGGCCATTAAGGCATCCGGCTTTACCATTGGTGAAATTACAGAGATTGATGGCTATGCTGATGTCAACTACATCAAGGTTCGCGGTTATCACAATAGTGCTAAACCTGAAGAATATGCGGAAAGAGAAAAGGAATCCACGCCCTTTACTCTGACCTGTGTATCCGAAAATCCTGCAGGCAAAATTTTGCGCCCCTCTGTTGAAGCGGGTTTTCATTCCATTATGAAAAAATATGTTATGCATACCCATCCTGTCTATGCAAATGTTGTCACCTGCGCTGAAGGCGGCAAAGAGCTTGCTAAGAAAATTCTGCCGGATGTAGATTTTGTGTGGATTCCTTACATTAACCCCGGCTTTTCTCTGACCCTTGCCATTGGTGATGCAATCTCTCGATATGAGATGGAAAACGGCATATTCCCCAAGGGAATCTTTTTGGAAAATCATGGTTTGGTGACTACTTCTGATTGTGCTGAAGAATGCACAAAATTACATATTGAAGTGAATGAGGCTATTAAAAAATACTTAAACCTGTCTGATTTCTGCGGTGATCTTTCTATGGCAGAAGCAGAAGATACCTTCATCTGGAAATCTCCTTTTGTTAAAGATTTCTTAGACAAATATGGCGTGGATACCATTAAAAACACAATTTTATACCCTGACCAGCTTGTGTATCTAAACGGTGGTCTGAATGAAGGCAAAATCGCTTTTGATGGTGACACAATGACTATTAAGGCTCCTAAAAAAGAAGCAATGGCGATTCAGGAAACCTTTGCAGCGTATGCTTATGTGATTGACAGCGTGAAAAGCGCCGGCATGAAAATTCAGACGATGGATGAAGCCGGCAAAGACTTTATCAATAACTGGGAAAGCGAAAAATACAGAAAAAGTGTTGCGGGGCAGAAATAATCATATATTACACTATGTAGCGTCTAAAAAACCCACAGAACCTCAAGTTCTGTGGGTTTTTTGTGCTATCTTTCAAGTTTAAATGCGTCAATAATCCTGTCGATTTCTGAATCATCAATTTTAACAACCTTACCGAGAGATACAGCATTTACAATGGCTTTTGCACTGAATTCTGCAACCTCGAGTCTGTCAAAAGCATTCAAAAGAGAAGTGCCTGTTACGATACAACAATCATTTTCGATTAAGGTAACAGGATTTTTGATGCCAACTTCTTTTGCACAAAGCTCAGGCTGCATAAAGCTTGAGCCAAAGGGATATTTTTTAACATCACGAAGCATAATATAGCTTTCGGGAATGATTCTTGAATCAAGCTCTGCATCAGACACGGCAAAAGCCATAAGATTCGGCGGATGAGCCAGGATAACGGAGTTTATCTCCGGGTGCATTTCGTAAATGTGCTTGTGTAACATAACGCTTCGGCTGGGCTTCTTACCGGCTTCGCAGGCATTACCGCTGATTTTGACCAAATCCTCCGGAGAGAGATATTTTCTATCCATATCGTAAGGTGTAATAATAAACTCGCCACCGGGTAATCTCTCTGAGAAAGTGCCCTGTGAGCTTGTAAACAGCCTTTGGTCATAGGCGCGGCTTATCAGCTTACACATTTTTGTGCGTGCGTCCTTTTCTATGCTGGAATAGTTATCCGGTACAAATTCATCAAGTGATACTCGATTTTTTTCTTTTGATATGCTGATTTTGTGCTCAGAAAGAGGAACGAGATTTCCTATTTTTATCGCTTGCAGTTCAAGCCGCGCGCAGAAATCCAGCGTTTCAAAGGCCTTAAATGCTTCAAACAGATTTTCTTTGCCCACAACAACACCATGGTTTTCAAGCATAACCGTAGAAACCCCGGTATCAAATACTCTTGCAATATTTTCAGAAAGTGCCTCGCTGCCGGGGAGTTCGTAATCGGCATACTTAATTTCGCCACAGATATTATCTATATTTGGAATAAGTGATGTATTAGGAATCTCTCGTGCGATGGAAAATCCTAAAAGTGCCGGTGGGTGGGCGTGAAGAACCGCTTTGATGTCGGGGCGCTTTTTATAAAGAATGCTGTG
>JAZRUU010000108.1:0-6596 GCA_045652725.1 Clostridia bacterium
ATCTGCCCATTAGCAAGAATGTTTTCAAGAAACTCCATTGCCATTTGCTTTTTCTTTCCTTTGGCACTTCCCGAAAGCAAATCATCTGCCGTAACATCATAGTCACCTATCCACTCAAAGCCATTTTCTTCACTTAATCTAAAAGCAAGAGATTTTGCTTCAGGTGCAAGAGAACTTTTGGTTTGACATACAACTCTGATTTCAGGCTCATCTTTAATTCTTCCGACAATCAAAACGCTTCTTGCTGCTGCCTGAAAATCAATAGAGCCTAAACCGCGGTATGCAGATTTTCCGGTGCTACTTTTGTTCATATGCCCAATGAGTATGATAGCGCATTTGTACTTTTCTGCGGGGTTAGATATGTGCTTCATAACAGGTCTGTTTTCATTTGCCCTGTGCATATCAACATCAGCACCTAAAAAGCCTTGTATCGGGTCTAAAACTACGAGCTTTGCATTGGTTTCAATGATAGCTTGTTCAAGCCGTACATCACGCATTGTAAGCGGTGTATCTTTATCATCGATTACAAGAACCTTAGAACAATCTGCATCAGCAGATAACAGACGAGGTTTGATTGTATCTGCCAATCCATCTTCGGCGGTTTGGTAAATAACATTAATCGGTCCTTTAGCATCTTCATTTACGATACTTTCGCCCTTGGTGAGCCTTGCGATAATTTGAAGTACAAGCGTAGTTTTGCCTTCGCCTGGATCACCTTGAATTATAGTTATCTTGCCATAAGGTATAAATGGATAAATCAGCCATTTTACTTCTTCGACTTCAACATCTTCCATATTTATCAGTTTCAAATTCGACAATTTTCTTCACCTCCTATTGAAAAATCAATAGGAATGTGGTAAAATACCATTGTTGGGGTTGTGGTTCTTACCACATTCCTTGTCCTAAGGTATTTGTCGATACTTTAGGACTTTTTCTTTTCTTCAAGACCGTTGTATGTTTCTGCAACGGTTTTTATTGTTGTAAGGAGTTCCTCGTCAACAGTTGCACCGCTCTCAATTCTGCGGAGTTCATCAAGGATTTCCATCATTTGAGTTCTCAAAGCCTTGTAAATTCTTGAACTGGGCTGAACGATTACCTCCCTCTCCAGTAGCCGACTTATCATATATTCTTGTTTGCTCAGACCTGAGAACTCAACGCGAATATCTAAATCAGCCTTTTCTTCCGGTGACATTCGAAGCGAGAAGGTTTTGCATCGCCATCTTCCCTTTGCATCAAGTTTTTTCTCCAATTAAATCAATCCTTTCATCTTCAAGTTTGTTTGCTATATCTACCTGTTTTGATGGAAAAAGATGTGTATATCTATATGTAATATCTATGCTTTCGTGTCCCACTCGGTCAGCAATTGCAACTGCGGAAAATCCCAAGTCTATTAAGTGGCTTATGTGACTATGGCGAAGTCCGTGAATTTTAATTCGCTTAACACCTGCCGCCGCTGAACCTCTGTCCATTTCGTGATGTAAGAAACTCTTGGATATTAGAAACATTCTATCCGTTGGCTTTATGCCGTAGAGCATACCCAAATATTCCTTGATTTCTTCACAAAGGAAGTTCGGGAGTTTTATTGTGCGTATGCTTTTCTTTGTTTTCGGTTCGGTAATTACATCACGAGTTCCAATACGCTGATACGATTTATTTATACGAAGTAGTTCATTTTCAAAATCGAAATCAGCGGGAGTCAGAGCAAGAAGCTCACCTAAGCGGATACCGCACCAATACAGTACCTCAAAAGCGTAGAACGATTTAGGTTTGTCCATCATTTCATTTGCAAAAAGTTTGTATTCCTCTTTAGTCCAAAAATCCATCTCTCCTGCTTCCTTTTCGCCAATGCACCCTGCTTTGGCTGCTGGATTGGATTTCAAATCATAATAGCGTATTGCGTGATTAAATATCGCGCTCAACTGGTTATGAATTGTTTTGAGATAGGTTTTTGAATACGGTTTGCCGTTTTCATCACGGTAAGCCAATAATTCATTCTGCCACTTGATAACATCTTTAGGCGTTATGGTGTTCAGCTTTTTTTCCTTGAAGTAAGGAAGCACCTTTTTGTAGATTATACTTTCCTTTGTGACAAAGGTATTTTCCCGAAGTCTTTGTCTAAGATCAGTAGCATATAGTTCTACGAATGTGTCAAACCTCATATCAAGGTCGGCTTTGGATTGTCTCAAAAATTCTCGCTCCCATTCAAGAGCAGCCTTTTTGGTTTTAAATCCTCGTTTGACTTTTTGTTTCCTGAGTCCTTCCCATGTGTTATATCTGCATGAAACGAACCAGTTACCGCTTTTGTCCTTATGCACTGACATTTTTTTCTCCTCCTTCTTCTGAACCGTAGAATCTTTCAGTAAAGAATTTGCGACTAGTTTTACCGGCTATGGTCAAAAAACCCTTTTGCTTTAGGTCGTCATTTAGAGACCTAACTATTTTGTAAGCATGGGACATAGAAATGCCGAGAATCTCTGCAATTTCTGAAGCCGAAATCATTAAGTGCTTGTCCATATTTTCACCTCCTTTCACTGTTGTTTGGATAAAATTTGCACTCCTCCTCTCTAGTGCTCTATAATATATATACCGATATGAACAAGAAAATCCAAAAAAAATTAAGGGATTTTGAAAAAAAATTTAAAATTATGAAAAAATACTTCGAATTTGGGTTTAAAAACAATCCGGTTTGAAATATTTGCCCAACATACAAACGGTTCGGAATGACAGTTTTTTGCAACAAAAAAACTGTCACATCGGAGCAGTCAGAATCTGCGCAATGGACAGTAAAATAAATAATATAAATCAGATGCAGGAGATACAGAATAATAAGGATTGTTATCATTTTGTTATCAATCCATAAAGAAAAGCCCCTGAAACCGCGCTATAACGCAGTTTCAAGGGATTTGTTTATTATTCCCACTCAATTGTTCCGGTCGGCTTCGGTGTCAGGTCTAACAGCACACGGTTGATGCCTTCAACCTCGGCGGTGATGCGGGCGGTGATTTTATGCAGCACCGCATAGGGGATTTCTTCAATGGTGGCGGGCATTGCATCGGTGGTGTTCACCGCGCGGATGATTGCCGGCCAGCCTTCATAACGCTTGTCATTTCTCACGCCAACGCTCTTCATGTCGGGCACAGCGATGAAATACTGCCAAACTTTCTGTGAAAGACCGCAAATGTCAAATTCTTCACGGAGAATAGCATCGGCTTCGCGCAGAGCCTCTAATCTGTCACGGGTGATGGCACCCAGACAACGAACACCCAGGCCGGGGCCGGGGAAGGGCTGACGGTCAACCATGGAGGCAGGCAGACCAAGCGCCTTACCAACCACTCTGACTTCATCTTTATATAACAGTTTAATGGGTTCAACGAGTTCGAACTTCATATCTTCGGGCAGGCCGCCAACATTGTGGTGAGCCTTCACACCATCGCTCTCAATAATGTCAGGATAGATGGTACCCTGAGCTAAAAAGTCAACATCGGTCAGTTTTCTGGCTTCTTCATCAAACACAACGATGAACTCGCCGCCGATGATTTTGCGTTTCTGCTCGGGGTCAGAGATGCCCTCGAGTTTGCCTAAAAAGCGGTCAGTTGCATCTACATAGATGAGGTTTGCATCCAAACCATCACGGAAGATGCGGATAACCTCTTCACTTTCATCTTTGCGCATTAAACCGTGGTTAACATGCACGCAGATGAGTTGCTTGCCGATGGCTTTGATTAAAAGCGCGGCAACAACAGAACTGTCAACACCACCGGAGAGTGCAAGAAGCACCTTTTTATCTCCCACCTGTGCTCTGACTTCGGCAACCTGTTCTGCAATAAACTTGTCTGCCAGTTCTTTGGTTTCAATACGAGCCATAGACTCGGGACGAATGTTGCTCATTTTTTTCCTCCTGAATATAAAATATGTTTGAATTAACACACTGTTTGGTTACAAAATTACCTTAATACAATAAGTATATCACTTTTGTTTCTTTTTTTCAACAAAAAATTTTTTGCTTTATCAAATTGATTTCACAAAATTTTGCTTTCTTTTTTTACCATTTCCGTTTGCTTTCAACAACTTTGCCAATAATTTTAACCTGTTTTTCATTTTTGGCATCTAAAAACAGGGAAGGGAAGTAAGGGTTACAGGCGCGAAGTTCTATGTTTTTTTCACAGAAAAACTGACGAATCATCAGCCCGCCGTTTTCTAAAGAAAACAGACCGGCATCACCGTTTTCGAGCGTGTTCTGGCGGTGAATCAACACAATGTCGCCAACATCAAGGCGGGGTGCCATTGAATTTTCATCCACGCGGATGAAAAAACTGTTGTGACGAAATGCCGCATCGGCAACCTCGTAGGCTAGAATGTTTTGCCAGGTGAAGGTGTTATCCGTCACTGTGATTTTGTCTAAAATAGGTAACATACAAACGCTTTCGGGCAGGGGATTGCGACAGGCACTGTCTAACATATCGTCATCCTCATAACCCATCAGATATTCCGGTGTTGTCTGCAGAATCTGCGCCAAACGCTCAAGTATTGGTAGTTTAATGTGACTTGTTACACCATTTTCCCACCGCATAACGCTGGAACGGTTGACATCTACCTTGTCTGCAACTGCCTGAAGTGACAATTTAAGCAATTTTCTTTTTTCTCTGATCCTTTGACCGGTAGTCATGTGATTCATATGACAATCTCCTTTTTCAGATTGGCTTTCTCTCTTATAGCTACTTGTATTGTAGCACAACGATTTGCGAAATGCAACAATTTTCAATAAAAAAATAGAAAAATGTTGCGAAATGTGTCAATGAAAGTATTGACAAACGAAAATTCCTATGGTAATATTTTTGTAGTTGCAAAATGCAACAAACGGAAAGAGGGGATTCAAATTGGTAAACACAAACAAATTAAGGGGAAAAATTATGGAACAGGGGTTGACGATTGGCACGCTTGCATCGCAGGTAGGTATTTCACCCAGCACTTTGGGGCGTAAAATTAAGAATCGTGCCGATATGACTCTGGGTGAGGTAGAGGCCATTCGCTATGTGCTGAACATTGCGCCCGAAAGAGTGATGGAATACTTTTTTATGGTGGATAAGCGGTGACGAATTGTGTCATTTTCGTGTGTTTTTTGTCTAAAGGGTTGCAAAATGCAACATACATAGAGGGGAGGCACGAATGAAAACGATACAGGACAAGGATGTGGATGCCTTTTTTGGCACGAGCGAGCGTCCGGCTCGCTGGGAAAGAAACAAGGCATTGATGTATGAAAGGAGCATGATTAAAATGGCAGTTCAGAAAGATTGCTTTGCTTACCGCATTGGCGGGTGTGCCATTATGACAGAAACGATTTGTCGGCGTGACACCTGCTCATTTTACAAAACAAAGGAACAAATGGCAAAAGACCGTGAAAAATACGGGTTTCAGAAAAACTACCGTCCCAAAGGGGATGCACGATGAGACACTATCTATCAAAAAAGAGCAATGCAGGTGCTATGACGCATGAGGTATATATGCAAATGCTGTATGTGATACGCGACTACAGTCAAAACGCAAAAACCAAAGCCGCCGTAAGCGGTGAGCGATTGTGGCAATGGCAGGCAGTTGCTGAAGTTGAAAAAAGCTTAAACGGGGCATATAAAAAGCGTTCCGAAGATTGCGGAACGCTGGATTCATTACATGCATTTTTTGATTATGCCTATTATTCCTGTATGTTCACAGGCAGAGGTGATGCTGTGGGTGCCGGCAAACGGAGTTGGAACTTATATCGCTGCCGTTTTGCATATCTTGTGGCACAGCATCTGGGGCTGGTTACAGATGTACCTCAAAATCACCGCGATGGGTAACGGTTTTGTAGCCAATGGTGTTGAGCCTTGCTTCAAGCGCGTTGCGTGATTCGGCTGCCTCGGCACCATCGGAGAGTTTATTATTATATAAGGTGTAATCTTTGCGGTGGCTGGCAGGTGAAAGGTTCGGCATCACAACATTGGCACCGCACAAAATGGCCTGCTCGCGACCGCCTTCTTTTAGTGTTCCGACGGCAGTTGTAGCGGGAATCAAGGCATCAGGATGTTGCAGGCGCAATAGCGACAGCAGAAACAAAGTTAAACCCAAATCGCCGGCCGGTTCGTTGCCAAAGGGCGTTTCGGCGTGGGGGATAAACGGCCCGATGCCAATCATTTGGGGTTGCAGGGATTCAATAAACAACAAATCCTGACAGAGATGTTCTGTTGTCTGATAAGGCGAGCCAACCAAAAAGCCGGTTCCCACCTGAAAACCGAGTTCTTTTAAGTTGTAAAGACACCGTTTGCGTTCGTCAAGGGATAAATTTTTTGGGTGCAACAGGCTATAGTGCTCATCGTCTGCCGTTTCGTGGCGGAGCAGGTAACGGTCGGCACCGGCCTCTTTAAAGGCTTTGTAAACTGCTCGAGGGCGCTCGCCAACCGAAAGGGTTACGGCACAATCGGGGTATTTTGCCTTGATTTCGCGCACCAATGTGCAAAGGGTTTCATCTGAAAAGCCCGGGTCTTCACCGCCCTGCAGAACAAAGGTGCGAAAGCCGAGGGCATAGCCGTTTTCACAGCAGGCTAAAATTTCATCGGGCGTTA
>JAZRUU010000109.1:0-12688 GCA_045652725.1 Clostridia bacterium
TTATACAAAATAAGAATTTTGTATAATTGGGAGGAGTGAAAAATATGAAAAATCTGCCGCAAGACATCCCATACTTCTTAAAAGACTTTATAACCTATATGGAAGCCATCCGCGGTAAATCAAAAAATACCGTGTCTGAATACTTCTTTGACCTCAGAACTTTTCTTCGTTATATGAAAGTTCTCCATATGGGCGCCTCGCTTGATGATTTTGAATCCATTGCAATTGATGATATTACACCCGAATTTATTCAAACCATTACATTGCACGATTTATATGAGTTTCTGTCTTATGCATCTTCAGAGCGCTTAAACAATGCCAACTCCCGTGCGCGTAAGGTTGCGGCACTTCGTTCCTTTTTTAAATATTTAAATACAAAAGCAAAAATCATTGCTGATAATCCTGCAAAAGACCTTGATTCACCTAAAATTCCTAAATCTTTACCAAAATATTTATCTCTGGATGAAAGCCGAACCTTGCTTTCTTGTATCGATGGTAACGATAAACTCCGTGACTATGCTATTATTACCTTATTTTTAAACTGTGGTATGCGGCTTTCAGAACTTGCGGGCATCAATTTAAAAGATATTAAAGATGATAAACTGACCGTTATTGGTAAAGGTAACAAAGAACGCGTTATTTATCTGAACAAGGCCTGCATAAAAGCAATTTCAGATTATATAGAAAAAGAACGCCCGAAAGAAGGCATTAAACCGCCTCATCAGAACGCTCTTTTTATCAGCCGGAACAAGCGGCGTCTTAGTGTCAAAACCATTCAGCATCTTGTAAAAAAACACTTACAGGCTGCCGGGCTTGACGAAACCAAATATTCAGTTCATAAACTCAGACACACGGCCGCCACGCTGATGTATCAGCACGGTCATGTGGATGTGCGCGTTCTGCAGGAGATTTTAGGCCACACAAACCTTGCAACCACGCAGATTTACACACATTTAGACAGCGAACAACTCCGAAATGCTGCCGATAGCAATCCATTAGCCGAGCCTGGTGATGATGAATAACTACGATAATAATAACCCAACGGGACAATGGTCACTGCCTAAAACATCGGCATAAATCAAAGCATCATCAATGCGGTTTTGCAGAGCGTTTGACACAATAAAATAATCAATACGCCAACCGGCGTTCTTCGCTCTTGCCTGAAACCGATATGACCACCAACTGTAAGCCTCAGTTTTATCAGGATATAAATAGCGAAAACTGTCAGTAAAGCCGCTTTCTAATAATGTTGTCATTTTACCCCGTTCTTCATCCGTGAAGCCGGGGTTTTTTCTGTTTGTTTTCGGATTTTTAAGGTCAATCTCTTGATGTGCCACATTTAAATCACCACATAAAATGACCGGTTTTTTGTTTGATAACGCAATCAGATAGGCTCTGAAGTCGTCTTCCCATTGCATACGGTAATCTAGGCGCGCAAGTTCTTGCTGCGCATTGGGCGTATAGCAATTAACCAAATAAAACTCATCGAACTCTAAAGTTATGGTGCGGCCTTCGTGGCTGTGAACATCAATGCCAATGTCATATTGCACAGAAATGGGTTTAATTTTTGTAAACACGGCTGTGCCTGAATAACCTTTTTTTTCGGCGCTGTTCCAGAACTGTTCGTAACCTTCTAAAATGATTTCTGCCTGACCTTCTTGCATTTTGGTTTCTTGCAGACAAATAATATCGGGTTGTTCGCGGTTAAAAAAATCTAAAAATCCTTTTGTTAAGCAAGCGCGCAGACCGTTAACATTCCACGAAATCAATTTCATTAAAACCACTCCCCTTTTGTTACCGTAACTGAACGCCAACTGCAATTTCGTTACCTTTCAAATACTCAAAAACAGTCATTTTCTTTTTACCTTCCATCTGAATGGCGGTAATATGAAGCACACCATCAGCACATTTAACTGTAAAGCAATCTTCCTTTACGCAAACAATCTCTCCGTTGTTACCTGTAAAGGCACTCCCCTTTTCCGGTTTTGCATCTACAATTTTCATAAGTTTATCGTTGTAGGTTGTGTGAGCGTAGGGATACGAATTCATGGCTCTGACAAGGCGCCAAACATCCTCGCAAGGCTGATTAAAATCAAGTTTTGCAGTGGTTTTATCAATCATAGGCGCATAGCACGAAAGTGCATCATCCTGCTTTTGCGGGCAAAGAGTACCTGCCGTTAGCGCTTGTAATGTTTTGATTAACACTTCTTTTCCTGCAAGGCTTAACTTGTCGTGCAGGGTTTCGCCGGTGTCGCTATCATCAATCACAACTTCTTGTTTTAAAAGCATGTCTCCCGTATCCAGCCCAACATCCATTTGCATTGTTGTGACACCGGTTACCGTTTCGCCGGCAATAATGCTCCATTGAATTGGTGCCGCACCACGAAATTTGGGCAGAAGTGAAGCGTGAACATTGATGCAGCCGTGTTTGGGTAAATCTAAAATGCGCTTAGGCAGTATTTTGCCGTAGGCAACAACCACAAACAGGTCGGCGTTTATAGCTAAAAGACGCTCAAAAGCGGCGTCATCTTTCATTTTTTCTGGCTGAAACACGGCAATGCCGTGTGAAAGCGCACACTCTTTAACCGGCGGCGGCGTGAGCTTGTGACCGCGGCCTTTTGGTTTATCAGCCTGGGTAACAACGAGCGCAACCTCGTGACCGGCCTCAATCAACGCTTCTAAACAAGGAACTGAAAAATCGGGCGTTCCCATAAAAACTATTTTCAAAATTATCCCTCCTGCTGCATCTGGCTCGGGTCAATGTATTCAATGACTTTATCAGTATAAATTGTGCCGTTTAAATGGTCAACTTCGTGGCAAAATGCTCTGGCAAGCAGGCCTGTACCTTCAATCTCAACTGTTTCACCATCAGGATTTAAGCCGCGCACAATCACCTGTTCGGGTCTTGTAACCGTGCCCCACACACCGGGAACGGATAAACAGCCCTCAATTTCGGTTGCTTCGCCCTTTTGGTAGACAATAACGGGATTGATTAAAACAATGGGACCTTCGCCGACATCAATCACAATAATCCGCTTTAAAATGCCAATTTGTGGCGCAGCAAGACCAACGCCGTTTTTATCATAGAGCGTTTCTTTCATATCATCAATAATTGTGAGAATTTTCTCGTCAATCTTTTCAACCTCGCGTGATTTCTTTCGCAGGCTCTCATTTTCTGTGTCTACGGTTAAAACATTGCGTAATGCCATTTTTACAGTTCCTTTCTGCTCTTTGTTATAAAATGTGAATGGGGTTTGTCTCCGTCAGAATGCTGACAGATTGATTATCTTTACCCTGATAATGCTTTTGAATAAAATCTGAGATGATGTTTATTATTGTATCATTTAATTTGCATTTAATCAAGATTCGTTTTCTGTATTTGTTGTTCATTTTGTAAAAACTGCAAGTGCCCGGGCCAAGCACTTCAGCCGGAGAATCTTTGAGAGCCGCCCGCAAAGCATCGGCCGATTTTTTGGCATATTGGCCGACAAACGCTTCATTAAATGAAGAAAAAACGATGGAAACCATATCACAAAACGGCGGATATAAAAGCATTTTTCTCAATGAAATTTCTTCTTCATAAAAAGCAGCATAATCCTGCTCTTTTGCCATTTGCAGAACGGGATTTTCAGGCATGTAACTCTGAATAATGGCACGGCCCGCAAAATTGCCGCGCCCTGCTCTGCCGCAGACCTGTGTGATTAAATCAAAGGTTTTTTCATTGGCGCGGTAATCGTCTAAATTCAGGCTCATATCGGCCGCGAGCACACCGACGAGCGTTACATTTTCAAAGTCGAGGCCTTTCGTGACCATTTGTGTGCCGACTAAAATATCAATCTTCTCTTTTTCAAACTGCTCTAAAATCTTTTGGTGTGAATTTTTGGCTGAAACGGTATCTAAATCCATTCTGAGCAGTGTTGCATCCGGGAAAAGTTCTGAAAGTTCCTCCTCTACCTTTTGCGTGCCTGTGCCAAAATGGCGAATGTAGGTGCTGTCGCACTCCGGGCAGGTGAGCAAATTCTTTTGGGTGTAGCCGCAGTAATGACAGGTTAAAAAATCACGGTTTTTGTGATAGGTCATCGCAATGTTACAGCGGGGACACTTCACCACATACCCGCAGGAACGGCACGAGATAAAGGTTGAAAAGCCGCGGCGGTTTAAAAACAAAATTGTCTGCCGGCCGCTTTCTAAATTCTTCTGAATTTCTTCTTTTAATTCCGCCGAAAACAGCGAGCGGTTTCCCTCTGCAAGTTCGCGGCGCATATCAACCACAGAAACGGCAGGCAGCATCCCTGTGCCGGCTCTGTTTTTTAATGTCAGCATTGTATATTTTCCCGAGAGTGCCTTATAGTAACTCTCAATTGAAGGCGTTGCTGAGGCGAGCACTAAGGGAATGTTATGTTGTTTGGCGCGAATTGCAGCAATCTCACGGGCATGATAAGCCGGTGTGCTTTGCGATTTATAAGAACTTTCGTGTTCTTCGTCAACCACAATCAATCCCGGGTTTTTAACCGGTGCAAACACAGCAGAGCGCACCCCGATAATTACCTTTGCCTCGCCGTTTTTAATGCGCTTATACTCATCGTTACGCTCACCCAGTGAAAGTCGCGAGTGCAAAACGGCAATCTGGTTGCCAAAACGCCCTGCAAAGCGCTGAATCATCTGTGGTGTGAGTGATATTTCAGGCACGAGAACAATGGCGCTTTTGCCCTGTTTTAACACTTTTTCAATACATTGCAAAAACACTTCGGTTTTGCCGCTGCCCGTTACGCCGTAAAGGAGAAAAACCTGAAACGCAGAAAGAGATTGTGAAATGGCATCAATCGCTGCTTTCTGGTCTTGATTCGGTGTGATGGCTTCTGTTCTTTTAATGGTATTATAATCAACAGGATTCCTGAAAATTTCAATTTCAACGGGCTCAATCACGCCCTTTTTTTCTAGTGCACGAATGGCGGCGGCGCTGCAGCCTAATAGCATTTGAATGTCAGTGTTGGCAACAAATTCATTTTGCATTAAAAGTTCAATAATTCGTGCTTGAACGGGTGCTTTGCGGCGCGCGTTCTCAAGTTCAGAAAAGGCTTCATCCTGCGTTATGGCAAGAGCCGAGCCTTTTAAAATTTTATCTGAAACTGTTTTGCTGCCCGTCCCTGTGCCGTAAGGCACAATGGTTTTAACGGCAGATAGATATGTTGAAAAATAGCGCCGTTTCATGAAAGAAATAAGTTCTGCCATCTTTTCATCAAATAAAGGTTCATTTTTAACGAGAGAGTCGATTGATTTGAGTTCTGTAACTTCTGTTTCGGCAGGAAAACCGACAACATAGGCTTCAATCAGTTGATTCCCTTTGCCAAACGGAACAGCCACCAAAGAGCCGATTGAAAGGGAGTCTGCTAAATGCTCGGGAATGATGTAATCAAAGGTGCGGTCAAGCACGCGCGCTGTTTTGTTCACAATTACAGATGCAAGTTTCATATCATCACTCCTTTGCTGATTTTTTTAAGTTTCGTCAAGCCACGCCTCTTCTCCAACGGCTTTTATTGTTGACATTGCGCGGTCAATGGCTTCGGATGAAAACCCGCGTGAAAGGCAATAGCGTTTTGCTTTTATAATACTTTGAAATGAAAAATCGCCCTTTAATTTTTTTAAAAGTAAGAAGCAAATAGCCTCCTGCTCTTCTTGGTCTAAACTTTCTGTATCAAATTCTGCGGTGATTTCATCAACTATCTCACGGCTGATGCCTTTTTCTTTTAAGTCGAACTGAATTTTTTTCAAACCGCTTTTTTTGCTGCTAAGTGCGGCAGAGATATATTGCCTTGCAAAGGCTTTGTCGTCAATATAGCCGTATTCTTTTAAAAATTCAACAGTTTTACAGATGGCCGATTCATCATAGCCGCGCTCGCTCATTTTTCGGCGCAGGGCCTTTTCTGTGTATGTCTGACGGTCAAGCAACCGTAAGGCATATTGCTTTGCATCCTGCGCGAGCACTTCGTTTTGAATGGTTTCAATGTCAGATTCTGAAAGCTCTTGCCCTTCTTTTAAATGCAGACGATGCACATCAAAGTCTGCCATTCCAAAGGCAAAAACGCCATCTAAAAAAACAGAACTACGGTTTTTATGTTTTTTTTGCGGTTCGATTTTTGTAATAACCATTGTGTCACCCTGAAAAAAACAAGCTGATGCCAAACAGGAGGCATTCCAATTCGGCAACAGCTTGTAATGTTTTGAATGTTCCTCTTAAAGCTTGTCGCAATAAACGCCCAGAGGATAGTAAGGCAGCATATTTTCCTGCAGCCATTTCATAGACTCTTCGGGAGATAAGCCCCAGTTGGTGGGACAGGTTGAAACAACCTCAACAAGCGAAAAGCCTTTTTTCTCAACCTGGCAGGTGAACGCTTTTTTAATTGCTTTCTTTGCCTGGTTAATGTGTTTTACACAATCAACAGCAACACGCTCAATATAGGCGGGGCCGTCTAATGTTGAAAGCATTTCACTGACGCGCAGGGGAAAGCCCTGTGTTTCGGTATTTCTGCCATAGGGCGAGGTTTGCGTAATCTGCCCGGGCAAGGTTGTGGGAGCCATCTGGCCGCCCGTCATACCATAAATTGCATTGTTAATGAAGATGATGGTGATGTTTTCACCACGGGCAGCGGCGTGAACAGTTTCAGCCGTACCGATGGCGGCAAGGTCACCGTCACCCTGATAGGTGAAGACAACATTATCCATATTGGTGCGCTTAATACCCGTAGCAACAGCGGGAGCACGGCCGTGAGCCGCTTCTACCATGTCGCAGTTAAAATAGTCATAAGCAAAAACCGAGCAACCAACCGGTGCAACACCAACGGTTTTGCCTTCAATGCCGAGTTCATCAATCACTTCTGCCACCAAACGGTGCACAATGCCGTGGGTGCAACCGGGGCAATAATGCAGAGGCACATCGCAAAGAGCATGGGGTTTTTTAAATACTTGTTTCATTATGCGATACCTCCTACGATTTCTTTCATTTTTGCAATAATTTCATCGGGATACGGAATGTTGCCGCCCCATCTGCCGTAGAAATGAACGGGAATTTTGGATTCAACGGCAAGCTTAACATCATCAATCATCTGGCCGAGGCACATTTCAACAGATAAAATAGCCTTAACCTGACCAATGTACTGCGTATATGCTTCCTTCGGGAAGGGCCACAAAGTGATGGGACGAATAAGACCCACTTTAACGCCCTGCTCACGGAGTTCATCAACAGCATTTTTTACGATGCGGGCTGTTGAACCGTAAGCGGTGAACATATATTCAGCATCTTCCATTCTGTAAGACTCGAACTTGGTTTCGGTCTTTTCAATTTCGATATATTTTTCGTTACGCTCGGTAACAATTTTTTCTAACACATCGGGCTGAATGTAGAGCGAGTTAACAACATTGTGTTCACGCTCCATTTTTGTGCCGGTGGTTGCCCAGGTTTTTTCGGGCAGTTTTCTGCCTTCGGGCAAATCAAAGGTAACCGGTTCCATCATCTGACCCAGCGTACCGTCGCCTAAAATCATAACAGGCATTCTGTAATAGTCAGCCAAGTCAAATGCTTCAGCGGTTAAATTGATGATTTCCTGAACGGAGCTCGGTGCTAAAACAATCATCTTATAGTCACCGTGGCCTAAGCCTTTGGTTGCCTGATGATAGTCAGACTGTGAGGGCTGAATGCCACCGAGGCCCGGGCCCGCACGCATAATGTTAACAATCACCGCGGGCAGATCAGCACCGGCAATATAAGAAATTGCCTCTGCTTTTAAACTGATGCCCGGGCTTGATGATGATGTCATAACTCTGGCGCCTGCAGCTGCAGCACCATAGACCATATTACAAGCAGAAACTTCACTTTCAGCCTGCAGAAACACGCCGCCGATTTTCGGCATGCGCTTTGCCATGTATGCCGAGATTTCTGTCTGCGGCGTAATGGGATAGCCGAAGAAATAGCGGCAGCCTGCTAAAATAGCGGCTTCAGCAATTGCTTCATTGCCTTTTAACAAAACCTTTTCAGCCATTTTATACACTCCACTTCTTTGTGTTGTTTTTACTTAAATACTTCAATTACACAATCAGGACAAATTGTTGCACACATAGCGCAACCAATGCATTTTTCCTGCTCGGTAACCTCAACGGGACGAAAACCTTTGGCGTTCATTCTGTCCTCCGCGATTTTGATAATCTTGTTCGGACAAGCACCCACGCACAGGTAACAACCCTTACATTTTTCTTCAAAAAAGACTACCTTTGCCATGTTACTCTCCATTTCTGCCGGCAAAAACCGACCAAATTATATAATTTAAAATTTTAAAGCCATAAACCGTTTAATTGAAAATAAAGGTGCAGCAAAATCTTTGGGCAGTTCTGCCAAAACATCGGGCAAACCTACCGCAAATTTACAGGGTATGCCTGTTATGTTTGCAACTTCATCGGTTACTGTCTGCCCTGTTAAAAGTTCACTCACCGTAGTGAGACCTGCAAGGTTTGAACTGTTAACGAGACCGGTTATTTTCTGCCGGCTGACAGTTTCAATGTTTGCAATCATCTCACAAACCAAAGCGGCGTTTGCCGTCATCGGGCGGAACAGATTGATGACAAAGAGCATTTCTGTCGGTTCGGCATCAAAATATTGTTTATAGCGCCCCAGTGCAATAGCCCCGTCATCATCGCCGCCAACATCAAAAACAACGGCTGCATTTTTATCTGCAAAAACACGATAAATATCAGACGGAAGTGACGGCACATCCACATTGCTGCTCGCATAAGGCGATGCAATCACCGTGATGCCGAGTTTTTCAAGTGTTGCCCGTTCATCATTGGTTCTGAAATAAGGGTTTACAATGTCTAAATCAACAAGATAAACCGTTTCATAAGTCTTTTTGAGAGAAAGAGCATAGTTAATTGCAAACTCTGTTTTGCCGCTGCCGTAATGGCCGACAATAATGTGAATTCTGGGTTCCATACAAACTCCTTCTGCCAACGCTTTTAAAAAAATAAAAATATAAGTTCATTATAGCATATTTCTGTATGTTTGTACAGTAATTTTATAAAAAAATTAAAGAATCTGACAATTTTTTTATAAAATGCTTTATAAATAGCCTAAAAAACCCAAAATTACAGAGTATAAAACCGTTCCAAGCATTGCAAAAGCACAAATAACGGCAACGATACGAACCCAATTTTTGTTTTGTTTTTTCATTCTTCTCTACTCCTTTGTATTAAGGGTATCATACAGATATTACAAAAGTATGAATTTTTACTTTTGTTACATAAATTTTATATTAAAAGAGAATGATAAGCAAAGAAAGGATGTGACGGCTATGCTGATTACTTTGCTCAGAACAGTTGTGTTATACATATTGGTGGTGCTGGCGCTCAGGTTAATGGGTAAGCGTCAAATCGGGCAACTGCAACCCTCTGAACTTGTTATCGCTATGATGCTCTCTGAACTTGCCTCTATCCCTGTTGAAAATGTCGGCACGCCGCTTTTAACGGGTGTGATTCCCATTTTCACACTCATTGTTGCCGAAATGGCATTTTCTTATATGACGCTAAAGAGCCGCAAACTCAGAAAACTGCTCTCAGGCACACCGACAGTGCTGGTTTCAAAAGGGCAGATTGTTGAAAAAGAGATGAAGCGGCTCCGTTTTAATGTGGATGATTTGATGGAAGAACTCCGCAGCAACGGCTACCCGAACATTTTAGAAATTGAATATGCCATCATTGAGTCAAACGGAAATTTAAGTGTGATTCCCAAGTCAAATAAACGGCCGCTCACGCCTGAAGATGTCGGCATAAGTCCGGAGTATGAGGGCATTCCATACCTTTTAATTTCAGACGGCGTTTTAAATGCTGATGCGGTAAAAAATGCGGGTGTCAGCGTTGAATGGCTGATTCAGCATTTAAATGAATATAACATTTCAAATATTGAAGATGTGTTTGTGGCCACCGTTGATTCTGCGGGTAAATTTTTTATTCAGAAAAAGAGTGAACCAAAATGAAAAGTTTTGTTTGTGCCATTTTAATTTTTGCGGTGATTCTGACAGGAGCGGCTATGTATACACAAGCGCTAAGCGTGGAAACAGAGCGGCTTTGTAATCATCTTTTTCTCGTTGAATATTATATTACTTCTGAAAATTGGACAGCCTGCCTTGCGGCATTTGAGACACTCAAAAAAGAATGGGCCATGACTGAAAAATGGCTAAAAGCCATTGTGGGTCATCGGGAGCTTGACCAGATTCAAATGACGCTATGTGAAATGCAGGGATACATCCTTGTGAAAAACAAGGATGAAGCAACTGTGAAAGCGGGCGTGCTTCGTCTGTTTTTTCGCCTGCTTCCTGCTAACGAATCACTTTCTTTTGTCAACATTTTATGACACCAAAAAGGTGCTCATTTCATACTATAATACTGTACCGGTCGGGGCGCCCCTGCACCGTTTATATATAATGAGGCGGCCATTTTTGCCGCCTCAACCGGTACGAAAAGGAGAGAAAAGATTGACAAATATTAATTGCACCAAAAAATGCACCTATCAAAAGGATGGCAAATGCGCCTGTGACAGCGTTGTTTTGCCGTATTTAAGTGATGAAGCCATTACAAATCATGAGTGCCCATACCTTTCAGAACCCAAAGAAAAACACCAAAAAACCAATCTGCAACGCTGATGCAGATTGGTTTTTTGGATGTTATTTATGATAACTTTCATTTGCATTGATTTTATAAGCCCGGTAGAGTTGCTCCAGCAAAATGACGCGCATCAGTTGGTGCGGAAAAGTCATTTGTGAAAACGAAAGACGCAGATTGCTCCGTTTCTTTACGGCGTCAGATAGTCCGCAAGAGCCGCCGATAACAAAAACAAGCCGCGCAATGCCCTTTTGAAAAACAGAGCCAAGTTCTTTGGCAAAGGCTTCAGATGATAATTCTTTACCTTCAACACACAGCGAGATAACAAAATCTCTTTCGCCTATTTTTGCAAGAATCCGTTCGCCCTCCCGCGCGGTTGCCGAAAGCATTTGCGCGTTTGATGCCTGCTCGGGAACGGGCTCATCTTTAAATTCTGTAACCGTTAGGCTACAAAAGCGCGAGAGGCGTTTTTGATATTCTTCGCAAGCATCTTTTAAATATTTTTCTTTTAATTTACCGACACATAAAATTTCGACCTGCATTGCTCTCCCCTGTTTCTATCCAATATCGCGGCAGAACATTCAACGCTATGCCGCCGCCAACCGTCAGGCCGGATTTTTTTAGAATATCCTGCACCGTTTCATAGGCAACCTGCGGTTTGTTGTTTTCGTTTGATAAATGGCCAAGCCAGATGGCACTTGTGCCGCTTTTTGCCAAACGGACACAAAGGTCACCACAGGCATCATTTGAAAGATGCCCTTTTTCGCCCATAATTCTCTTTTTAAGGTGATAAGGGTAACGACCGTTTGCGAGCATAGAAACATCGTGGTTTGCCTCAATAATGAGCGCATCGCTCCCTGCCAGATGCTTTTCAAGTTCTTCGGTAACATAGCCCAAATCGGTGGCAACGGTGAATTTGTGATGCGGTGAAATAAAACTGTAGCCCACCGGGTCTGCCGCATCGTGCGGAATGGAAAAACTTTGCACTTTCAGGTCACCGAACACCATTTCAGGGGTGATGTAGCGTTTGTTTTCTTCAGCAATCGGCCCTAATACATCACCAATGGCAGCCCAGGTTTTTTCATTGGCATAAACGGGCACATTAAACTTTCTCGAAAAAACACCTGCGCCGCAAATGTGGTCGCGGTGTTCATGTGTAATTAAAATACCTGAAAGGTTCTCAGGCGCAGCACCAATGCGCCGCATACACTCTGTTATATATTTTCCGTTTGCGCCGCAATCAACTAAAAACGAAACCGTATCATCGGTTACATAGGTAGCGTTTCCTGATGACCCGCTTAAAAAAGACTGAAATTTAATCACTCGGTAACAACGCCCTTTTGCAGCATAATATTGGCATAAATTGCCGTTTCGCCCGTGGCAATCACGGCGTATGCACCTTTTGCTCGTTCATAAAATTCAAAACGCTCAACTTCGGCAAACGCCTTATCACCGCGGTCATCTGCTTCTTTAACAAGTTTTTTATACACATCCCAAATCGGTGTTTTTGCATTGTCACCGGGCATAACCTGCATTAAAGAAACAGGATGCTCAACATATGTATCAAGCGGAAAAACCTTTAAAATGGCTTCTAACAGTTCGGGAACACCGTGACCGTCAGCGCGGATGACAATTGCATTTTTTCCAATTGTTTCAGAGGGAAAGTTGCCATCTGCAATCACAATGGTGTCACTATGCCCCATTTCACAGAGCACTTTTAAAAGTTCGGGTGATAAAATTGCGGGAATTCCTTTTAACATAAGTTATTACCTCCAATTGAATCTTGTATAATAGATAAAAATTCATTTTCCCATTTTATATAGGCTGCAGTTGTATATGGTTCTTCTTCAAACAGCCACAAAATGTTATGATTCTGCTCTCTTAACTGCTTCAGTGCAAAATCAACAAAGTCTTTTGTAGAAATCATGGTTAAAACCGCATTGCCACACCTGCTGCGAAAAACTTTTCCTTGTTCATCCAGTCTTTCAGCCACCCAAGGATTATAAACATGTGGCCAAACACCCGGCTTGCCAAAATGCTCCAG
>JAZRUU010000110.1:0-5797 GCA_045652725.1 Clostridia bacterium
CGAACTCGTGTTACCGCCGTGAAAGGGCGGTGTCTTAACCGCTTGACCAACGGGCCATAAGAAATATAGAAACACCGGCGTGAGAAACCAAAGTAGCCGATGGAATCTTTCGCCATCTCGATGACAGCTTGTTCATTATAACAAATATTTTGCGCCTTGTCAATATATTTTTTGAAAATTTTTTAATTTTATGCAAAGATTTTGTTTTTGCTTGTCTTATAAGCCGCCCGCCGCCTGAAAAAAGGCAGCGGGCGATGGTTTTTTATTTATTGCATTAACTCGCAAATGGCGTTGGTATAAGCCACAGGGTCTTCAATGGGCAAGCCCTCAATCAAGAGAGCGCAGTCATATAAAACGCCGGCATATTGTTTGAGTTTTTCTTTATCTTCAGCCAAAAGCGCCGTAAGTTTTTTGAAAATGGGGTGGTTTATGTTGATTTCTAAAACCCGTTCGGCCTTAACCTTTTGGTCGTTGGGCATAGAATTTAAAACCTTTTCCATTTCAATGGAGAGCGCACCGTCACTTGAAAGGCAAACCGGGTGAGACTTAAGGCGCGAGGAGGCGCGAACCTCTTTAACCTTTTCAGAAAGGGCATCCGTTAAAAAGAGGAATAAATCTTTGTTTTCTTCTTTCTTCTTTTCATTTTCTTTCTTTTCTTCTTCTGTCTCAATGTCTAAATCACCGGCAGAAACCGATTTAAAGCTCTTGCCCTCAAACTCGGCAAGAATCTGGATGGAGAACTCATCCACATCATCTGTGAAGTAAAGAATTTCGCAGCCCTTTTCGCTCACAAGTTCTGTTTGCGGCAGTTTTTCAATTTTTTCAATGCTGTCACCGCAGGCATAGTAAATGTGTTTCTGGTCTTCTTTCATTCTGCTGACATATTCGGCGAGGGTAACCATCTTTTTCTCGCTCGATGAATAGAACAGGAGCAGGTCTTTGAGCAGGTCTTTATCTTTGCCGAAGTTATCATAAACACCAAACTTAATCTGACGGGAGAAGTTCTGATAGAACTTTTCATATTTTTCACGGTCGTTTTTCAGCATGGAAGAAAGTTCGGCCTTAATTTTCTTTTGCAGGTGTGCGGCAATGGTTTTGAGCTGACGGTCGTGCTGCAGAATCTCACGCGAAATGTTAAGAGAAAGGTCGGCAGAATCCACAAGCCCTTTCACAAAGCGGAAACACTCGGGTAGCAGTTCGCCGCATTTTTCCATAATCATAACGCCGTTTGCATAAAGCTGCAGGCCCTTTTCATAATCTTTGGTATAAAAATCATAGGGCGCGTGCGCGGGAATGTATAAAAGCGCGGTGTAACTTGTGAGACCTTCGGCGCTGGTGTGAATCACAGCGAGGGGATCTTCAAAATCGAAGAACTTGTCTTTGTAAAAACTGTTATAGGCCGCATCGTCGAGTTCTGATTTTGCCTTTTTCCAGATGGGGATCATGGAATTTAAGGTTTCAACTTCTTTATATTCTTCATATTCTTCGGGGTTATCTGCCTTGGGGCGGCGTTTGGTTACCTCCATTAAAATGGGGTAATGAATATAATCAGAATATTTTTTTACAATAGCCCGCAGGCGATATTCATCTAAAAATTCGTCATAATTTTCGTCTTCGGTGTTTTCTTTTAAATAGAGCACAATTTCTGTGCCCACGGTTTCTTTTTCGGCAGGTGAAACGGTGTAACCCTCGGTGTCTTCTGCCTCCCACATATAGGCGCTGTCTGCCCCGAGAGCGCGGCTGGTAACCGTTACCCTTTCTGCTACCATAAAGGCCGAATAAAAGCCGACACCGAACTGACCGATGATGTCAACATTTTCAACCTTTTCATTTTCACTTTTAAACTGCAAAGAACCACTTTTGGCAATGGTGCCGAGATTTTCTTCCAGTTCTTCTTTGGTCATACCGATACCCGTGTCAGTAATGGTCAGGGTGCGGTTTTCAGAATCAGTATCAATGCGAATGAAAAAATCTTCTCTTGAAAAACTTAAATTCTCATCAGAGAGCGTGCGGTAATAGAGTTTATCAGTTGCATCGCTGGCGTTGGAGATTAACTCACGCAGAAAAATTTCTTTATGAGTATAAATGGAATTTATCATCAGTTCCAACAGTCTTTTAGATTCAGATTTAAATGCTTTTTTTGCCATTTTGCTATGCCTCCAAACAAAGATTAGCACTCTAGTGGCTAGAGTGCTAATTCTTATTGTATCATATTTTATTGGTTTGTCAAGGGGTTAAGCGGAAATTACCAGCCGAACCAGGAGAAGGGGAAGGAGAACGGTGAGTCAAATGAAGGTGTTTGTGGTGTCTGCTGCGGCTGCTTTGCCGGTTGTTTCTGGGTGGGCTTTTCTTCCTGCAATACCAATGAAACATGGAGCGTTTTGCCGTCTCTTACTACCTGCATGGTCATAATCTCGTTAACAGAATGCGTGTCGCGAATTTTGTTCACATCGTCAATTGTGGTCACCTTCTGCCCATCGCAGGAGACAATGACATCACCCATTTTAAGGCCACCCTTTTCAGCGGCACTATCTGCGAGAACTTCTTGCACATAAATGCCGATGGGCAAATTGTTCGCCTTGGCAATGGCTTCGGTTACGGTCAGGCCTGAAATGCCGATAACAACGCGACCGGTCACATAACCGTGTTCAATGATAGATTCAATTATGGGTTTTGCTTCGTTAATGGGAATGGCAAAGCCAAGGCCTTCAACATCATAACCCGTAGATTTTGCGGTGTTAATACCAATAACCTGCCCTCTTAAGTTCAGCAATGCACCGCCGGAGTTACCGGGGTTAATGGCGGCATCGGTCTGAATCATTGTCATCTGCTTGCCGTCAATTTCCATTGAGCGGTTGATGGCGCTGATGTAGCCAACGGTTAAGGTGCCGGCAAGTTCTTCACGAAGCGGATTGCCGATGGCCAGCGCAACCTCACCCACGCGCAGGGTAGAAGAATCACCAAGTTCTGCAAAGGGGAGAGCCGCTTCACTTTCAACTTTTAACACGGCGAGGTCTGTGCGCTCGTCGGTGCCGATGATTTTGGCTTCAAAACTCTGACCGGCAATGGTGTTGACGGTTACCTGTGAAGCACCCTCAACAACATGGTTGTTGGTCACAATGTAACCATCCTGACGGAGAATGATGCCCGAGCCGCTCGAAAGTTGGCTCTGCACATAGCCACCGCTCTGTGTGGAGCATAAAATGGTGACAACGGCAGGAGAAGCAAGGTCATAAATTTCGGGAATGCCAAGCGTAGCACCCGAACCATCGGTTGCGAGTTGTTTAATGGTGCTGTCACTATAGCCCTGCGCCCTTAACGCGTCACCGGCCTGAGGCAGAATGCTGCCGCCTGTTGGCGGTTGATACACCGCGGCAAACAAGCCAAGGCACAAACAACAGGTAAGCAGAGAACTGATAACGGCCACAACAACCGGTTTTTTAAAGAAGTTGCGGAAGCGTTTGGGCTTGGGGCGGTACAGCGTCAGCGAACGGTGCTTTGGCACAGCCCGGCGGAACTGGTTTTCAAAATCGTCAGCAAACCAGGTGGCAGTTTCCTGCGTTTCTTCGGCCTGCAAAACATCTTTCGTTTCCATTTCTACATTATTATCATAGATTTTGTTTTCATCCATCATAAAAACCTCCTTTTAGGGCAACAGTTTTTGTTACTAACTATATCATACAACTTTTTTTTGTCAGGAGTGTGAACAAATTGTAAATTTGACACGATTTTTCAAAAAAATTAAAAAAGAAAAATTATAAAAAGTTCTTGACAAACTATGGTAATTGCGGTAGAATAATAAACGGTTAGTGAAGACTAATCTTTTTTTAACAACAACAGTTAGTTTAGACTAACAAAACCAAACAGAAACGAGGGAGAAAAATGACATTGCGTGAAGCCTGCGTGGGTAAGGAATATATTATTAAAAACATCTGCACAGATGATGAAGAATTAAACGCGTTTTTGTTTTCTCTCGGGTGCTACAGCGATGAGCCGATTACTGTGATTTCTCATTTAAAAAGCGGTTGCAAGGTTTCGATTAAAGACAGCCGCTACCATATAGATAAACAACTTGCAGAAGCAATCATCGTGTATTAAATTAAGGCGGCAATCGCCGTCATATATTTTGGTTTTCAGGTTAGCACAGGCTAACCGGGAAGACAGACTTTACATCAGGAAGGGGGAAAGGTTTATGAAAATTGCCTTAGCGGGAAATCCCAACAGCGGAAAAACAACAATGTTCAATGCTTTAACCGGCAGTAATGAAAAGGTTGGCAACTGGGCCGGCGTTACTGTTGATAAAAAAGAACACACCATTAAAAAGCGTTTTTACAACGGCAAAGAGCGCGTTGTTGCCGTCGATTTACCGGGGGCTTATTCCATGTCACCTTTTACCTCTGAAGAAAGCATCACAAGCGCTTATGTAAAACAGGAGAATCCTGATGTTATCATCAATATTGTAGACGGCACAAATTTAAGCCGCAGCCTTTTCTTTACCACCCAACTTTTAGAACTTGGCATCCCTATGGTGGTGGCGCTGAACAAGGCCGATATAAATAAAAAGAAGAAAACCGCCATTGATGTTGCGGCACTTTCGCATCAATTGGGTTGCCCTGTGGTTGAAACGGTTTCTACCGCCGCGGGCGGCCTTTCAGAACTTGTGGCCCTTGCTCTTGCGCAACGGGGCAAATGCCCTCAGCCCCCCTTTGTGCAGAGCGCGACTGCCTTTTCAGACAAAGAGGCAGCCATGCAGGCAGACAAAGAGCGGTTTTTGTTTGTAAACAAACTTGTAGCGGCAGTTGAAACCCGCCGCGTTCTGACCAGAGAGAAAAATTATCAGGATGCGATTGACGCTGTGCTGACCAATAAATGGCTGGGGATTCCCATCTTTGCCGCTGTTATGTTTTTTGTGTTCCAGATTTCACAGGTTTGGGTGGGCACACCGATAGCCGACCTTTTGGTTTTAGGGCTTGAAATGGTGCAGGCGTGGATTGGCACGCTGCTTACCGGCGCAAATCCACTTTTATATGCCCTTTTGGTTGATGGTGTGATTGGCGGCGTGATTGCCGTTGTGGGCTTTTTGCCGCTGGTTATGGTGATGTATTTTTTAATTGCTCTGCTTGAAGATTGCGGCTATATGTCACGCGTGGCGGTAGTGCTAGACCCGATTTTTAAACGGGTTGGCCTTTCGGGCAAATCGGTGATTCCCTTTGTTATTACCGTGGGTTGTGCAGTGCCGGGCATTATGGCCAGCCGCACCGTTCGTGATGAGCGCGAGCGCCGTGCAACAGCAATGCTTGCCCCTTTTATGCCCTGCGGAGCGAAAATCCCCGTGATTGCCCTGTTTGCAGGTATCTTTTTTGAAGATGCAGGCTGGGTGAGTGCAACTATGTATTTAGCCGGCATTGTTCTTATTTTTCTCTGCGCCCTTTTAATCAACAAACTCACAGGGCACAGAGCAAAAAAATCGTTTTTCATTATTGAACTGCCCGAATATAAACTGCCCGATTTTGGCGGCGCAGTTATGTCTATGCTGAGCCGTGGCTGGTCTTATGTTGTTAAAGCGGCAACCATCATTCTTTTGTGTAACACCGCCGTGCAGGTGATGCAGAGTTTCACCTGGGGTTTTGCGGTGGCCGAAACGGCAGACAGTTCTATTTTAGCCTCTGTGGCAAAGCCGTTTGCTTACCTTTTGTTCCCTGTGGTGGGTGTGGTTTCGTGGCAACTGGCTGCGGCGGCCATCACCGGATTTATTGCTAAAGAAAATGTTGTGGGCACGCTGGCTGTTTGCTTTGTT
>JAZRUU010000111.1:0-10238 GCA_045652725.1 Clostridia bacterium
CTCGCCTGGCCGAGTGAGCGCGGGCGGATTTTATCAAGTTTCTGTCGCGCCTCAATGCGCAAACCGTCAATAGCAGCATAGTCAAGGTCTTCTGGCAGGAGCTTATCCTCCATTTTGCGAAAAGCCTCCACCTGCCGGAGCTGGCGGTTTATGTAACCCTCATATTTAATTTGAATTTCTGCCTGCTCTGCCTCTTGCGGTGAAAGGGCCGGACGGCCGGCATCAAGCGGCGCCAGCAGTTCATAAGTCATTTCGGGGCGGCGCAACAGTTCACAAAGGCGAATGCCGGTTGTAATGTCTGCCGAGCCGTGCTCACGAAGAAAGGCGCGCACCGCATCAGAAGGTGGCACAACGGTTTCAGAAAGTCTCTTAATCTCCTGCTCAATAGCCTCACGCTTTTTCAAAAACCGCTGATAGCGTTCTTCGCTGATTAAACCGATTTTATATCCCTTGGGTGTCAGGCGCAGGTCTGCATTATCCTGCCGGAGCAGCAAACGGTATTCCGAGCGCGAAGTCATCATTCGATAAGGCTCGGGTGTGCCCTTGGTAACCAAATCATCAATCAAAGTGCCAATGTAACACTCTGAACGGTCAAGCACAAACGGTTCTCTGTCTAAAATCTGCATAGCGGCGTTGATGCCGGCCATGAGCCCCTGGGCTGCAGCCTCCTCATAGCCGGAACTGCCGTTAAACTGCCCCGCCCCAAAAAGGCCTTTAATCTTTTTAAACTCAAGTGTGGGGAGCAGCTCTGTCGGGTCAACACAGTCATATTCAATGGCATAAGCCGTTCGCATCATTTTTACATTTTCAAGGCCGCCGATTGTGCGAATCATTTCAATCTGCACATCCTCCGGCAAACTGCTAGATAAGCCCTGAACATACATTTCTTCTGTCTGTGCACCCATCGGCTCAATAAAAATCTGATGACGGTTTTTATCGGCAAAACGCACCACCTTATCTTCAATTGAAGGGCAGTAACGCGGGCCAACACCCTCAATTTTACCGCCAAACAAGGGTGAACGGTGCAAATTGTCACGAATGACCTGATGGGTTTTTTCGTTTGTATATGTTAAGTAACAGCTAACCTTATTCTCGCCGGGTGTTTCGGTTTCAAAAGAAAACGGGGTAACAGGCTCATCGCCTTTCTGCTCCTCCATTTTTGAAAAATCCACACTGCTCCGGCTCACGCGGGCAGGCGTACCCGTTTTAAAACGACGGAGCTCCACACCGCAGGCTTTTAAACTTTCAGAGAGCCTGTCAGCCGGAAAAAGACCATCCGGCCCGCCGCTGTAGGAAACATCACCGATAATGATTTTGCCCCTTAAAAAGGTGCCCGTTGCTAAAATTACACACGACGCCACATAATAAGCACCGGTGTGAGTGATTACGCCGCAAACCTTGTCACCCTCGCAATGAAGTGCCACAATTTCGGCCTGCTTCACATCTAAATTCTCTGTTTTTTCCAATGTGTGCTTCATGTCAATCTGATATGCTCTGCGGTCAGACTGCACACGAAGGGAATATACTGCAGGGCCTTTACCCCGGTTTAAAATTCTTGATTGCAAAAAGGTTCTGTCGGCCGCTTTACCCATTTCGCCGCCCAAAGCGTCAATCTCACGAACGAGATGCCCCTTGGCCGTTCCGCCGATAGAGGGATTGCAGGGCATATTGGCAACTGAGTCTAAATTGATGGCAAACATTGCGGTTTGAATCCCCAAACGGGCGCAGGCAAGCGCCGCCTCACAGCCGGCGTGACCGCCGCCGACGATAATAGCGTCATATTGCCCCGCATAATAAGAGGCATTCTGGGGAATTGTGTTGCAAGTCTCTTTCATAAATAAACCCTTTTCCAATCTTTAAAACATAACAATTTACTTTTGTGCATACTATAGACATTCTATCATATTATACCACCGAATCCCACACAGTGCAACATTTATTTACGGTTTTTCCTTACTTTTTTCTTTTTTAAATAAATATAGAGAAAAAATCTTTACAAATTCATTAAAATTTCAGATTTTAGTTGACTATTCACTCTTGTATATATTATAATGATTCTATGTGATTTCACAAAGGAGGAGACAATTATGGGCAAAAGCATCACGAAACTTGTGATTGCAGTCTTAGTCATTGCCTTAGGTGCGTATATCGCCCTGTGCGGCTTTAACATGCAAATGTTCGGCTGGCACATCAGTTATCCGTCCGCTTTGGATGAAGAAAACGGCATCAGACAAGGTTTAGACCTTGTGGGCGGTTCGGTTATTACCTATGAGGCACAGACAGAAACAGCAGAAGATTCCGATATGGAGTCTGTGAAAAATGTATTGAGAAAGCGTCTTGACGCGCTCGGTTACAGCGAAGCAACCGTAAGCCGCCAGGGTGACAAAAAGGTGCGCGTTGAAATTCCCGCCATTCAGGACCCGGAGGAAGCAGTGCAGACCTTGGGCCAAACAGCCAAACTCACCTTCCGCGACGCTGACGGTAATGTAGTTTTAGAGGGCACCGATGTTGCAAGCGCAACGGCGGCCTTCGGTCAGGTGAGCGAAACAGGCGGCGACCAGCATTATGTGCAGTTGCAGCTTAACGACAGCGGCGTGCAGAAGTTTGCAGAAGCCACTGCCGCAGCATCCGCCCGCACCGATGGCACCAACTACATTGCTATTATGTTAGATGAAGAAGTCATCAGCCAGCCTTCGGTCAGCCAGACCATTAACTCAAACACCTGTGTTATTTCAGGCGGCTTTGTTGATTCTACAGAAACAAGAGAACTGGCTACCTTAATCAATTCCGGTAACCTGCCCTTCTCTATTAAAGATGTTGAACTCAGAAGCGTAGGCCCCACTTTGGGTGAACGCGCTCTTGAAACCAGCCTGATGGCTGCCGGCATCGGCATTTTGTTAATTCTGATTTTCATGCTCATCTGCTACAGACTCCCCGGTTTAATGGCAGACATTGCGCTTATTGCCTACATTGGCATTGTTGCCTTTATCATGAGTTGGTTCAGAATTAACCTGAGTCTGCCGGGTATTGCAGGTATCATCCTTTCAGTTGGTATGGCGGTTGATGCAAATGTTATCATCTTTGCCAGAATGAAAGAAGAACTTTCTATCGGCAAGTCAATCAAAACCTCTGTTGATTCCGGCTTTAACCGTGCATTCATTGCCATTTTAGATGCCAACATCACCACGCTGATTGCGGCAGTTGTGCTCTATAACTTCGGTACCGGTCCGATTCAGGGTTTTGCAATCACGCTGGCTATCGGTACAGTTGTGAGCATGTTTACTGCCATTGTTATAACGAAGTTCCTGCTTCGTCAGCTCGTTGGCTTAAAAATTCAGAATCCGAGCCTTTACGGTGTGAAAAGGGGGAACGAAAATGTTTAAAGTTGTAGAAAAATCTAAAATTTTCGCCGCCATCTCCCTGCTCATCATCGTAATCGGTGCTATTTGCTTCGGCGTTTTCGGCGGTTTTGCGCAGGATGTTGACTTTGCCGGCGGTATGACAATGTATATTGACATGGGCAAAGATGATATTGACTTAGATGAATTAGGTCAATTCATTAAAGACAGCACGCCTGACGGCGTGAACCCCACCGTTCAGCGTTCTGACGGCACACAGGTGGTTATTAAAACAACCCCCATTGCAACCGAAGTGCGTGATGCGTTGCAAACTGCCATTTTAGAAAAATATGAACTGGCTCCCGAAGCCGTTCTGCAGGTTGACAATGTTGATGCAAGCGTGGGTGATGAACTTAAAACACAGGCCTTAACCGCTACTGCTATTGCTGCTGTTTTAATGCTAATCTACATCACCATCCGTTTTGAAATGAGAACCGGTATTGCTGCTGTTATCTGTCTTTTACATGATGTTCTCATTATGCTCACGGTGTATGCTGTGTTCCGCATTCCCGTTAACTCAAACTTCATTGCGGCTGTTTTAACCATTGTTGGTTACTCTATCAACAACACCATCGTTGTGTTTGACCGCATCCGTGAAAACTATGCAAAAAACAAGCGTGCCCCCTTTGCTGAAACTGTAAATACCAGCATTAAGCAAACTCTGGGTCGCTCTATCAGCACAACCATCACAACCCTGTTGCCGGTTATTATGCTGTTCATTTTCGGTGTAACTTCCATCCGTCAGTTCACCATTCCTCTGATGGTTGGTCTTTTAGCCGGTACCTATTCTTCTGTTCTGCTTGCAGGTCCCCTCTGGGTAGCACTTAAAAATGCACAGGCAAAAAGCAAGAAGAAAAAATTAGCAAAAAGATAAAATAAAACAAACACGGCTGCTGCAGAATGGCAACATTTTGTGGCAGCCGTTTTTTTATGTCATTTTGGTTAAATTAAAAAGATTTTCTTTACTTTCCGCTTTGTTTGTAGTATGATTATGGAGGATAGAAATAATAAGCGAGGAAACAGTATGATTATCAATTTTGACAGAACGGCTGCCTACCGTTGCGCCGCCTGCGGCGAAATAACTTTCGGCAGTTTTTCAATGTTTGAACTTTCGGGCGAAAAGGGTGTCAGCATTGAATGTGCCTGCGGGCAATCGCACCTGATTATCTTCCCCGAAAACAAGCATAACTATATCGTCGCCGCAGACTGCCTGGTTTGTGACGAAACCCACAAATTCTCCCTGCCCTTTCAATCACTTGCCAAAAAAGACTGTGTTGAGTTTGCCTGTCCGAATGTTTCGGTAAACCTCGTTTTCATTGGCAGAAATGAAGCGGTTGAAAAGGCCGTTGTCCGCAATGAGCAATATATCGAAGAGGTCATTGCCGCCTGCGGATTGGAACACACCGGCAAAAACGGTGTAACCATGCTCAAAGCGCTTGACAAAATTCAAGAACTTTCAGATAACGAGAACCTCTATTGCGAATGCGGCTCAAATATGATTGATGTTGAAGTCAGAGAAGATGATTTGATTTTAGAATGCTGCCTTTGCGGCGCCAGCGTTTCGCTCACGGCCGACGCCATCAGAAACAGTGACTTTTCTCACTTAAAACAATTGATTCTCAAGCGGAAAAAATAAAAAGGGGGAGCAAACAATGAAAAAACTGTTTAAATCTGTGACCGACAAAAAGGTATGCGGCGTTTGCGGCGGAATTGCAGAGTATTTTGAGATTGATTCCACCATTGTCCGCCTTGCCGCCGTTTTATTGATTTTATTCTGCGGTTGCGGCCTGCTTGCTTACATCATCGCCGCGCTGGTGATGCCAAAAGCAGCAGAATAATATCTTAGAATGTAGCAAAACAAATATAAACGAAAACGAAGGCTGCAACAACTTGCAGCCTTCGTTTTTTTATTTATTTATTTGTTTTTAACTTATGCCTGAACAGAATCGCCTTAATGCCCTTGGCATCAAAGGGTATCAGCGGATATAAATATCCCTTCCCCGTGACAGATTTATTGCTCGCCACAAAGAACACAACAAGCAAAAGCCCGCCGATGAATCCCCAGATTTTAAAGAAAAAGGTGAGCAAAAGAATCATCACGCGCATAAATTTAAAGGCGTAACCCAATTCAATACTCGGCTGTGTGAAACTCGCAATGGCAATGAATGACATATATAAAATCGTGTCAGGCACAAGCCAGCCCGATTTCACGGCAAAATCACCCAGCAAAAGCGCGCCGATAATGCTGAGCGAGTTCCCCAGCATATTCGGTGTGTTCACCGAGGCAAGGCGAAGCACATCAATCGCACCCTCAAGCAGCAAAAGTTGAACAATCACAGGCACCATTGCCGGTGTTGATACATTTAAAAACGAAAGGGCCGGCGGCAACTTATCAATATATTCCACCGCTAAATACCAAAGCGGTGAGAGCACAAGGGTGAGCAAAAACACAAGGCTTCTCACAATGCGGATATAACTGCCAATCACCGGCGGATAATAATAATCATTCGGTTCTTCTAAAAAACTGAAGATGCTGGTGGGGACAAGCATCGCCTGCGGCGCGTTATCGACAAGCACCACCACGCCTCCCTCTAAAATGGCAGCCGCCGCCGAATCGGGGCGCTCGGTGTAGCGCACTTTGGGAAAGGGGTTATACCACCGTTTTTTAATAAGACACTCGGTCAGGCTCTCCATATTCATTGTCAGCGAATCGACAGAAATGCCCTGAATTTTGCTTTTGATGATTGAAAGTTCGTCTTCTTTCACCAAATCTTCAATATACACAATGGCAACATCGGTTTGCGAGCGCGTTCCCACATGAACAATTTCAACAATCAGTTTCGGGTCACGAATCCGTCGGCGAATCAGCGCCGTGTTCCAAATGACCGTTTCCACAAATCCATCTCGCGAGCCGCGCATTACCCTTTCTTTTTCCGGCTCATCCACGCTTCTTGCGGGGTATTCACGAAGG
Organism: Clostridia bacterium; assembly: GCA_045652725.1. GTDB lineage: Bacteria > Bacillota > Clostridia > UBA1381 > UBA9506 > UMGS755. Next base: position 6,370 of record JAZRUU010000111.1, read on the forward strand.
TCAACGGCAACCGCACCCTCAAGACCATCAACCAAAAAAACGCTTTTGCCCGAGAGCACCTGTAACACAACATCTTCTGTTTTGGTGTAAACATCTACCTCGGTGTAGGTAATAAATTTCTCAACAAAATCGCGCATATCTGTGGTTTTTTCAATGTCTTCGGGTGTAATCTGAAACAAGCGGCTGACCATTCGCTCCATCACCACATCGTTTAAAAAGCCATCTAAATAATACACGCGCGCCAACCGATTGCCTAAGTTAAAATTTCTCACCAGCAAATCCTGACTTTTCTGCACCGGCAAAATGTCGTCCAGAATTGCTGCATTTTCTTTCAGGCTTGTTTTTAAAATCATTGCGTCACCTCGCCGATCAGTTTAAACAGAAACATTTTCTGACTCTGAAACGAGTGCCGACTGATATTTTTCTAAAATATTTCTCTCTAAATCATCACGCATATCCATATTGATAGGATGCGCAATGTCTTTAAATTCGCCATCGGGTGTTTTGCGGCTGGGCATGGCAATGAACAATTTGTCGGTTCCCTCAATCACCTTAATGTCGTGAATCACCAGACAATTATCAAAGGTGACCGAAACCACCGCCTTCATTTTTGAGTCTACATTGATTTTTCTGATTCTGATATCGGTTATCTGCATTTTGTCTGCTCCTTTGTCACAAATATTGGTTTTATTTTTCACATTTCGGGCAGAAATATACTTAAATTCAAAAAAAGTGCTTTTAATTTTTTTAAAAATGTAATATAATGAAAATGAATGTAAACATAAAAAAGGGAGATTTTTATCATGGAACAGTTTGGCCTTGAAATGTTAGATAAACAAAAGGGCATTCATATGATTGGCATCGGTGGTGTCAGTATGAGCGCCCTTGCCTATATGCTCAAAACAGATGGTTTCACCGTCACCGGTTCTGATTTTAAAAACAGCACGGCTGTAGAGTCGCTGATTTCTGCCGGCATCCCCGTAGCCATCGGGCACAGCGCAGAAAACATAAAAACCCCCGCCGCGGTTGTCTACACAGCCGCCATTCCGAAAGATAACCCCGAACTTCTGCACGCTAAAACTTTAAACATTCCCGTGGTTGAGCGTTCGGTTCTGTTAGGGGCGCTGATGAAGCGTTACCATACCCCCATTGCCGTCAGCGGCACACACGGCAAAACCACCACAACCTCTATGCTCTCTCAGGTTCTTTTAGACGCTGACCTTGACCCCACCATTTTAGTGGGCGGCGTTCTGCCCTCCATCGGCAGCAACCTCTATCAGGGCAAAAATGACTTTCTGGTTATGGAGGCCTGCGAATATAGCCGCAGCTTTTTAGACTTTTATCCGAAAATCTCCATTATTTTAAATGTGGAAGCAGACCATTTGGATTATTATAAAGACCTTGATGAAATTATTGAAAGTTTTCACCAGTTCGCCGAAAAAACACCCGATGACGGTGCTTTAATCGTCAATGGTGACGATGCAAACGCCCGCGCCGCTGTTCGTGGCCTTGCGAAAAAAATTCTGTTCTTCTCTACCAAAGATGAAACTGCCGATTTTTATGCAACAGACATTTGCTATAACGAATCCGGTTTTGCAAAGTTCACCGTGTTAAAGAACGGCAAGTTTTATATGACGGCAGAACTCTCTGTTCCCGGCCTGCACAATGTTATGAACGCGCTTTCGGTCATTGCCGCGGCAGACCTTTTGGGTGTTCCCGCAAACGATATGTTAAAGGGTCTTTCATCTTACCACGGAACCAAGCGTCGCTTTGAACTGCGCGGCGTTTGTAATGGTGCCAAGGTCATTGATGACTACGCCCACCACCCCACCGAGATTATGGCAACTTTAAAAACCGCCCGCAGCGCAGGTAGTGGCAAAGTTCTTTGTGTATTTCAGCCGCACACCTATACGCGCGCATATAAATTAAAAGATGAATTTGCCCAAAGTTTTGCAGACTGCGACCTGGTTCTGGTGGTGGATATTTATGCCGCCCGTGAAAAAGATACGGGCCTCATCACCTCTGCTGAAATTGCTGATAAAATAGACCAGTTTTCTCATAATGCAACATATGTTGAAAGTTTTGAAGCGGCCGAAGCCATTTTGCGCAGCAAAGCAGAGCCCGGTGATTTCATCATCACGCTGGGCGCAGGCGATGTAAACAAAATTGCCGAGCAGCTTGCACAATAAAAAAATTTTTCTGTCATAAAGCACGCTCTGCCGCAATACAATATACCGTATGCCTTAATTTGATTGAAAGAAACTTTCTTTCACAACTACGAAAGGAGATTACGGTATGTTACACTGTATAGATGACAACGAAGCCTATGTTGTCGGCACCGTTTGCGGCTACCTCACCTTTAGTCACGAGGTTCGGGGCGAACGGTTTTATCGTTTTATGCTTCGTTCTGACCGGTTGAGCCAGAACAGCGATTTGATCTGCGTTACTGTTTCGGAAAAAATGCTTAACCAAATCAGCATTGACCTTGGCAAACATCTTGCTGTTTCAGGGCAGTTTCGTTCTTATAATAATTATTCGGGGCAGGGCAACAAACTCGTGCTCACGCTTTTTGCCAAAGATGTTACCGAGGCTGACAGCGCCGATGAACCCATTAACGAAATTTATTTAAACGGCTATGTTTGTAAACCCATCGTGTATCGGGTGACACCTTTCGGCAGAGAAATTGCCGACATTTTGCTTGCCGTGAACCGTGCTTTTAATAAGTCAGACTACATACCCTGCATTGCCTGGGGTCGCAACGCCCGCTTTGTGCGCCATTTGGATGTAGGGCAGAATGTAAGAATCTTCGGGCGGATTCAGTCAAGAGACTATCAGAAAAAAATCAGCGATACCGAAACCGTTACCAAAACGGCTTATGAAGTTTCGGTGAACCGCCTTGAAATTGGTGATGGCGGCCATCGCGAAAAGGAGACAGAAAACTTTGCAGACGAAACGGAATATTTTGTTTGATTTAGACGGAACCCTGACAGACCCCATGCTCGGTATCACAAAGTCTGTGCGCTATGCTCTGGCGCATTTCGGCATCTCGGTTGCAACGCTTCAGGAACTGACACCGTTTATCGGTCCGCCGCTTAAAGGCTCTTTTCAGAAGTTTTACGGTTTTTCTGAAGCAGAGGCAGAACTTGCCCTGCAAAAATACAGGGAATATTTCGCTGAAACGGGCATGTTTGAAAACGAGGTATATGAAGGGATTCCCGCTCTGCTTTCGCTCTTAAAACAGCAAAATAAGCACCTTTTTGTCGCAACTTCAAAGCCTGAAATTTATGCCAAAAAAATTTTAGACCATTTTCATTTATCTGAATATTTCACCTTTGTCGGCGGCAGCCTCCTTTCGGGAGAGCGCGTTGAAAAAACCGATGTGATTCATTATGTTTTATCAGAAAACTCGATTGATAAAAACGATGCCATCATGGTGGGTGACCGTTGTTTTGACATCACCGCCGCCAAAGCAGCAGGGCTCTCTTCCATTGGCGTTTTATATGGCTATGGTGACTATAAAGAACTCGCCGATGCCGGAGCCGATGTGCTTTGTAACACGGTAGAAGAACTCAAAAACATTTTAACCGATTAAAAACATAAAGAAAGCCACGCTTTTGCGTGGCTTTCTTTATGCAACAAAAAAGGCACCGACGCGTCGGTGCCTTTAATGCATCTTAAATTAGACCGCTCTCGTTACCTTGTTGGAACGAAGGCATCTGGAGCAAACGCTGATGGTCTTCGGAGTTCCGTTAACCATTGCCTTAACCTTTCTTAAGTTCGGCTTCCAGGTTCTGTTTGTTCTTCTGTGGGAATGGCTGACCTTAATACCAAAAACCAGGCCTTTTCCGCAAACTTCACATTTTGCCATT
>JAZRUU010000112.1:0-4437 GCA_045652725.1 Clostridia bacterium
AAGACCACCTAAAAAAATGACTTGCCCTCTAAAGAACAGTGCGTGCCACCGGGTTTACCGGTAGCACGCACTGATTACTCTTATTCTGTGATTACATATCCATAGGGTAGCAAGGTGATGGTGTTTTTATTGATGGTTGCATTGTTAGAGGCCAGCACTTTTCCCGGTTGGATGTTCTGCAGCTTTGTTTTTTGTACCTTTGCGGTGGTGTTAATGAAGATATGAGTGGTTTCATTTTCATAGTTTCTGGAGAAGCCCAAAACCGTTTTTGAACCGCTGTGGTCTGCCCAAACCAAATTGCCGCAAGTTAATGATTTTCTGTTTTTTCTAAACCGGATTAAATTTTTTACAACCTGCAAACGCCTTTTGCCTGCTTCTGTTGCCAGATTACTCCAATCAATTGACATATTACCCTGGCAAAAACGGTTCCAGAACATACTTCTTCTGCCTGAATCGGCAAATTCATTTCCGTTGTAAATCATAGGGATTCCGTCTAGTGTAAATAAAAAAGCTAAGATAGCCTCACCGGCATCGGGTCCCAGATGTGCATCAAGTCGCTCATCATAGGCGTCGTTTGCAATATCATGGTTTTCGGCATTGTTAATGGTAGAAGCGAGAGGTGCTTTTTTATGGGTGTTTAACCAGGCGGTTTTGATATGCTCTGCGTTATAAACAGTCTCTTTATCTAAAGGAATAAAATGATAGGTTTTAACCTTATGGGATTTGCCGGCGTTGTTTTTATGTATAAAAGTCCGGTTAATGGCACCTTCAACACCGCCGCCGTATAAAAGGTCAAATGCTTCTAAATATCCACTCATACCCCCTTCGTCTAAGAAAATTAAATCGGGTTTAATTTTTTTTACCCGCCGAAAGCCTTCTTTCCAAAAATCTAAAGGCACTTCTTCTGCTACATCACAGCGGAATCCGTCGGCATCTATTTCCTTTATGTAGTACTCCATATTACTCCAGAGGTATTCGCGGAGTTCTTCATCATCAAAATCTATTAAGAGGAAGCCATAGGGCGTTAACATCATTTCGCCCTTTTCGTTTCTCTTAATAAAATTCGGGTGGTCTTTAATAAACACGGCGTTAGGGCCACAATGCATATAAACAAGGTCAATTAACACTTTGATGTTTGCTTTGTGACAGGCTTTGACAAAACTCTTTAAATCTTCTGTTGTTCCATATTCTTCGTCAACGGCATAGTAATCAACGATTCGGTAGGGATTTTTAGGGTTATTCATACCGCTTGCAATCTGTCTGGGGCTCTGACCTTCTTTTTGGTCATCAGCTTTGTTTATGGCGCTTAGGTAAACGGCATCAATGCCCAGGTCTGCCAGATGTGGTACCATTTTCTCTGCACCGGCCAGGGTGCCTTGGTTTGTGAAGTTTCGTACATATACTTGATAAATAACCAATGGTTTCATAAATATACCTCCCTTTTTTTCTTCATTGTATCATAGATACACCGTCTTTTCACTATAATAACAAAAACAATTTCTTTAATTTTCGAAACTTGTTTTTATTAAAAGACTGTGTTATACTGTAGGCAGGAAAAATTGAAAAAGAGGATGTAAATATGGTTTTTAACAATTTATTTTCGCCGGTAACTGTTCAAAACAGCCTGTTGTTTACCCGAAAGGCAACCGCTTATTACACAAAGAAACGAAACTTTTCAGTTTTGAGTACACGCATACAGGGGAGTGCTGTTTTTGCGTCAAAGGGCAAAGAGATTTCTGTGGGAAAGGATGATATTTTATTCATTCCCGAGAATACGGAGTATTGGCAAAAGACGGAAGGGGAAACCGTGGCGGTGCTACATATTTTGACGGCCAATGTGCCGGAGGAGCTGACCGTGTTCCACTCTGACCTTGGGGCAGAATTGTTAATTGAGACAGTGAAAAAATTTGAAGAAAATCTATATTATCAGGCCTATTCAACCTTTTACCTAATGTTAGAGCAAATTAACAAGCAAAGCACCGAGGCCGGCAGAAAACCGTATTCATTGATTACCGAAGGGGAGCAATATCTTTATGCTAACTTTCGGTCGCCCGGTCTAACTGTTGAACAATTAGCAAGAGAGTCTAATATTTCTTCTGTATATTTTCGTAAGTTATTTAAAGAGCAACACGGCATTTCACCAAAGCAGCATTTGGACGAGTTGCGCATTAACTATGCCAAACAGCTTTTGGCAGATTATTCCTATAACATTCAGGAAGTTGCTGCGCAGGTGGGCTATTATGATGCTAATTATTTTTCGACCGTCTTTAAGAAAAAAGTAGGGATGAGTCCTTTGCAGTATCAGAAAATACACTCATTGGTTGATTGATGGGGTAAATATAACCGAAACAAAGTTCGGTTATATCGTATTTATGAAAAATATATTGTACGCGTGATAGTGAGGATATCGCTTACAAATCTTTTCGCAATTCTATAATCTTTTTACCGTAAATATTATTTAAAGCATACACATTTTTGTCAATAAACATATATCTTCTCCCTTTATTGACATTTAGTGCTTGTCAATAAAAAAAATATATGATATAATAAGTGAAAATATGACATTTGCAGAAAGTCAAACAGTACTGAGCTTTAAATGTTTTTATCTGTGCTCATAATGGCGTGTTAAAAAAACACATAATGTGTAAAATAGCGTTTTTATAATGATGGGAGGAATATATAATGTATCGTGTGGCGTTTATTGGTCTTCTTGCATCAATCGTTTTTGGATTGCTTTTCTTTTTGCCTGTTGTTGGACCGATATTTTTAACGCTTGCTATAGCGTCGATATCAATTGCAGCAGTTTCATTTGTAGTGGCAGTGATAAAAACATTATTCTTTGACCTATGGTGCTAATCTGCAAGAGTATATAATAAATATATTTATCATATAAATGAAAGCCATCAAAACAGAACGATTTAGATTACACTCCGGATTGTTCTGTTTTTTTAGTTTCTTTTTCTTCAAAATACCCTGTTTAATATCTCATAGTCAATTCTGTTTCGCATAGTTATAGCATAAATCCATACCGAAACCAACGGAAAATAAATTTTCTCAAATGAATTTTCTGAAAACTATTGACTTTATTGCAATGAAGTGATATGATATAAAACAACTAAATGCGATTGAGCAGAACTAAGTAAGCTTGGAAAGAGCCTGGAGAGAGTTGCCGGTTGGTGCGAGGCAAAGGTGATGACTTTGACGAATTCCTTCTGTTAGCAGTGCACTGAACAAGACTCGTCTTAAGTAGGAGGCAACGGGCGTTCCCGTTACAGAACTAAGGTATGTTAGTACCTGATAAGGTCGCTATTGTGAGATGGCGGCGAACTGAGGTGGTACCACGGAAAGTATTTTCGTCCTCTGTATCCTTAAACGGGATTGCAGGGGGCTTTTTTATTTTCTGTAAATGCAAACCTGTTTGAACAAAACTTTTAAGTAAGAAAGGATAAACAAAAATGGCTCAGAATTATTATCAGAAAGAAATCGAAACTATGTCGGTTTCAGAAATGAAAAAACTTCAATCAGAAAAATTGGTAAAACAGGTTCAGCATGTTTACGAGAATGTGGAATATTACAGAAACCTTATGGATGAAAAAGGTGTTAAACCCGAAGATATTAAAGGAATCGACGATTTACATAAACTCCCTTTCCTTACAAAAGCAGATTTAAGAGACGCTTACCCTTACGGATTACTTGCAAAACCGCTTGATGATTGTGTTCGCATTCAATCCACCTCCGGAACAACAGGGCGCCGCGTGGTTGCTTTCTACACACAGAAAGATATTGACCTTTGGGAAGATTGTTGCGCCCGTGCAATTGTTGCGGCAGGCGGAACAAAGCAAGATGTGTGCCAGGTGGCATATGGCTACGGTCTTTTCACGGGCGGAGCCGGTTTAAACGGTGGCTCACACAAGGTTGGCTGTCTTACACTTCCTATGTCATCAGGCAACACAGAACGACAGATTCAGTTTATGACAGACCTGGGCGCAACCATTCTTTGCTGCACACCTTCTTATGCGGCATATATCGGTGAAACATTAAAAGAACAGGGCTACAAACCGGAAGATATTCCGCTTAAGGCCGGCATCTTCGGTGCAGAACCGTGGACAGAAGAAATGCGCAGAAGCATTGAAGAAACACTTGGCATTAAGGCTTATGACATATATGGTCTCACAGAGACATCGGGCCCCGGCGTTGCTTTTGAGTGCAGCGAACAGACGGGTATGCACATCAATGAAGACCACTTCTTAGCAGAGATTATTGACCCCGATACAGGTGAGGTTCTTCCCGAAGGTGCAAAGGGTGAACTGGTGTTTACTTCTCTTGACAAAGAGGCTTTCCCCCTGCTCAGATACAGAACAAGAGATATTTGTGTTCTTTCAAGAAAGAAATGCTCCTGCGGAAGAACACTTATAAAAATGGCTAAACCTATGGGAA
>JAZRUU010000113.1:0-1915 GCA_045652725.1 Clostridia bacterium
CTCATTTTTATCTTCTCCCTTACTTATTTACAAATTATGCTTGTGATATAATCAACTGTTTTTTCATCAAGGTATGGGTGCATCGGTAGGCTCAGCACCGTTTTTGTTGCCTTGATGGTATTGGGATATAAATCGTCAGACAAATTCATGTCGCGATATGCTTCCTGCTGATGCAGGCCGCGGGGATAATACACCATCGACGGCACATCATTTTCTTTTAATTTTGCCTGCAGCTCAGTGCGCTGCTCAGTGCATTCTAATAACAGTGTGTATTGCGCCCAGCTTGAATAATAGCCTTCGGGCACGTAGGGCGTCACATAGGCATCCTTAAGACGCTCTGTGTACCAGTCTGCCACACGGTTCACCGCATCGAGCTCGTATTCAGCAAAAGCCTTAAATTTCGGTAGCAAAATAGCTGCCTGCAAAGTATCCAAACGGGAATTCATGCCAATTTCACGGTTATCATATTTATCAACCGGGGATTTACCCTGCGCACGCAAGGAGCGAAGCCTTGCATCCACCTCATCATCATCGGTAAAAATAGCGCCACCGTCGCCATAACATCCAAGCGGTTTCGCCGGGAAAAACGATGTGGTTGAAAGGTCACCAAAGGCGCAGGCACGCTTGCCATTTATGTTGCCGCCAAAGCCCTGGGCGCCATCTTCTAATATCTTAAGGTCATATTTTTCGGCAATTTTTTCAATCTCGGGATAATTGGCCGGCAGACCAAAAAGGTCAACCGGAACAATGACCTTGGGATTCAGTTTGCCTTCTGCTAAAACTCGCTTAATCGCCTCTTCCAAAGCCGCAGGCGACATGTTAAAGGTGCGCAAATCAATATCCACTAAAACGGGGGTTGCACCTAAAATAGATGCAGAACCGGCAGAGGCAAAATAAGTAAAATCAGAGGTGAACACCGCATCGCCCGGTCCAACTCCCAAAACCATCAGCGCAAGCTGCAAGGCATCCGTGCCATTTGCAACACCAATGCAATGCTTTCTGCCAACGTATTCGGCCAGCTTATTTTCAAGCTCTGTAACCGGTTTTCCCAAAATGAACGAAGTGCTGTTAATCACCGCAGAAATGCCGGCATCAATTTCGGATTTTAGAGCTTCATACTGTGCTTTCAAATCTCTGAACTGCAAACTTATTCCTCCTCTAAACCATTGTCTGTTTCTCTATATTTTCTGCCACAACTGTGGCAATGTAAACCTTCTTTTAAAAGCTCACCGCACTCACATACCCAGCCTTTTTGTTTTGCCGGTACGCCCAGCATCAAGGCATGTGCCGGCACATTGCAGGCAACGACCGCTCCGGCGCCAATTAATGCCCACCTGCCAATGGTATGACCGCACACAATCGTGGCGTTTGCGCCAATAGAGGCCCCTGTTTGAACCAGCGTTTTTTTGTATCCGGCAGGACCCTTAGGATATTTGGCACGAGGGGTTAAATCGTTGGTAAACACACAAGAAGGACCGCAAAAAACATAATCCTCAAGCTCCACGCCCTCATACACAGCCACATTGTTCTGTATTTTCACGCCGTTACCAATCACAACGTGATTCGAAATATTCACATTTTGACCCAGTGAGCAGTTTTCGCCAATTTTTGCATCAGATTGAATGTGACAAAAATGCCAGATTTTTGTACCCTTCCCAATCTCGACACGTTCATCTACAAAGCTGCTTTCATGCACAAAAAACGCTTTAGCTTTCATCGTCAAATCTCCCTGTAAAATCAGTTGAAGCAACGCCGGAAAGCGGCAATTTTACGGGCTTGCCATCTGCTGCAGACTGATAGATAGCCAAAATCATTTCCAAAGCATTTCTGCCGGCGACTGCATCCACATACGGCTTGCGGTCATTCTTAATGGCGTCTATCACATCGGCATAAAGGCTCGTGTGACCATTACCAT
>JAZRUU010000114.1:0-3163 GCA_045652725.1 Clostridia bacterium
ATTAAGGGCAACGGTTTCTATCTGTATAAGTAATTTTAGCGGCGTTTGCCGTAACATAATTTAAGGAGGTAGTATAATGGAATTAAAAGGTTCAAAAACAGAAAAAAATCTTTGGGAAGCGTTTGCCGGTGAAAGCCAGGCGAGAAACAAGTATACTTACTTTGCTTCTGTAGCAAAAAAAGAAGGTTATCAGCAGATTTCTGCTATTTTTGAAGAAACGGCTGCAAATGAAAAAGAACACGCAAAACTTTGGTTTAAGGCTTTGGGTGAGTTGGGTGATACCAAAACAAATCTGCTTCATGCTGCCGAGGGCGAGAATTATGAATGGACGGATATGTATGCCCGCTTTGCTGATGAGGCTGAAGAAGAAGGCTTTACCGCACTTGCTGCCCAGTTCCGTCTGGTAGCGAAAATTGAAAAGTCACACGAAGAACGCTATCGTGCTCTGCTTTCAAATGTTGAACTGCAGAAAGTGTTCGAAAAGGCAGAAGAGACCATGTGGGAATGCCGTAACTGCGGTCATTTGGTAATGGGTAAAAAAGCACCCGAAATCTGCCCGGTTTGTGCACATCCGCAGGCATATTTTGAAGTGAGAAAAGAAAATTATTAAAAAGCGTAAAAAGCGGCAGGAAACCTAGTTTCCTGCCGCTTTTTTGTTTATGGGGCATTCTTTTTTAATGAATAAACATCGCATCGCCAAAGCTGAAAAACCGGTATTTTTCCTGCACAGCTTCACGGTAGGCAGAAAGCACATTTTCTCTGCCGGCCAGCGCACTTACAAGCATTACAAGAGTAGATTTGGGAAGGTGGAAATTTGTTATTAAAGCATCTGTCATTTTAAAAGTATAACCGGGGTAAATGAAAATGCTTGTTTCACCGCTTCCGGCGTGCATGGTGCCGGCCGGATCTGCCAGCGTTTCCACAACGCGGGTGGCGGTGGTGCCGACACAAATAATACGGCCGCCATCGGCCTTAACGCGATTCATCAGATCTGCTGTTTCTTGCGTTACGCTGTAATATTCTGAATGCATGGTGTGTTCTTCAACTGTTTCTGCCTTGACGGGGCGAAAGGTGCCGAGCCCGACATGCAGCGTTACATAGGCAATGAGAACACCCATGTTTTCAAGGTGAGATAAAAGAGTTTTATCAAAATGCAAACCTGCGGTCGGCGCGGCGGCTGAACCTTCAACCTTGGAATACACCGTTTGATAGCGCTCGGGGTCTGCAAGTTTTTCTTTAATATAAGGGGGTAGGGGCATTTCGCCGAGTTCTGCTAAAATTTCATTAAAAATGCCTTCATATTCAAAACGAACCAAGCGGTTTCCGTCATCTTTTACCGTGATGATTTCAGCAACCAACTTGCCGTCGCCAAATGAAACACGGTCACCAACGCGGCATTTTTTACCCGGTCTGACGAGCGTTTCCCACACATCGTTCTCGTGTTGGCGTAAAAGAAGAAGTTCTACAGCCCCGCCACTGTTTTCACGGTTACCGAGAAGCCTTGCCGGAATCACGCGCGTGTTATTTAAAACAAGGCAGTCACCAGGTTGAAGCATAGTTGCTATGTCAGAAAAGGTGCCATGCTGTGTGTCGCCCGTTTCTTTGTTGAGCACCAAAAGACGCGACGCGGTGCGGGTTAGAAGCGGTGTTTGTGCTATTAACTCTTCGGGCAGAAAGTAGTCAAAATCCTGAATGTTCACTCTGAATCCTCCGGCTTTGTTATATAATCCTCGTCATCTTCCATATCATCATAAACATCAAATTCATGCCAGACATGCTCTAACAACTCGAAATTCTGGCAGAGCTCATCCTTGTTTTTCAGGGCAAGCGCCACAATGAGAGCGTTAATGACAGAAAGCGGTGCCACAAGCGAATCTACAAACGATTCCGCATCGCTACGCGCTAAGAGGGAATAGTCTGCATTCACCTTAACGGGCGAAAGAGCGCCGTCGGTAATGCCGATAACGGTTGCGCCCTTTGTTTTGGCATAGCGAAGTGCGGCAATGGTTCGTTTTGAGTAGCGGGGGAAACTGATGCCAATAACAACATCCTCTTCATTCACGCGGAACAGTTGCTCAAAAATTTCACTCGCACTAATGCTGCTGACAACGGTAACCTTGTCAAACATAAGGTTGAGATAAAACCCGAGCAGACCGGCCAGATAAGAAGCCGAACGAAGACCAATAATGTAGATACGCTTTGCTTTGTAAATGGTATCAACCACGGTTTCGAACTCCGCCTCATTTACCATTGAAAGAGTGGTGCGGATTTTATCAATATCGGCATTTAAAATGTCTGTCAAAACGCTTTCGGTGTTAAGTCTTGCATAAGTCAAATCCATTCGTTGGATGCTTGTGAGTTTTGACTTGGCATATTCCCAAACAGCGTGCTGAAACTTTTGGTATTTTTCATAACCCATTTCGGTTGAAAAACGAACCACCGTTGCCTCGCTGACGCCGGTAATCTGGCTGAGTTGCTCAACATTCATATAGGCCGCTTTGTCATAGTTTTCAATAACAAAGCGAGCAATGGCCTTGTGGCCCTTGCTCAACTTGTCATATTTTTCTGTAATTTGGCTAATGATGTTCTGACTCATAAAAGAGACTCCCCTTTAGCGAAACAGTTCGCTCATTGAAATGTCTTCATAAACACGCTTGATTGCTTCGGAGAAAACAGGTGCAACAGATAAAACTTTAATTTTATCAATCTGTTTTTCAGCCGGCAGGGGAATGGTATCTAAAATCAACATTTCAGAAATAGGGCAGTTGTTGATGCGCTCAATGGCAGGGCCGGAGAGAACACCGTGTGTGCAGCAGGCATAAACCTCTTTAGCACCGCGCTCTTTTAATGCAGTAGCGCCATTTGTGATTGTGCCGGCGGTGTCAATCATATCGTCAATTAAAATGACCTTTTTATCCTTAATATCGCCAATGATGTTCATAACCTCTGAAACATTCGGCTTCGGACGGCGCTTATCAACAATAGCGATGGGAACATTCAACTTTGAAGCAAAGGTTCTTGCACGGGTAACGCTGCCAAGGTCAGGTGACACAACAACGAAATCGTCAAGTTCATCCTTAAATTTATCTAAATAATATGTAGCCAGAATCGGGCCGCCTAACAAATGGTCAACGGGAATGTTGAAAAAGCCCTGAATCTGTGC
>JAZRUU010000115.1:0-7575 GCA_045652725.1 Clostridia bacterium
CATTGATTTACGAACTCATCGGCCCTGTTGTTGTTAAAATTTCACTCAAAAAAGCCGGAGAAATCAAATAAGAAAACTCAAATAAAGAAAAGCCACCCGCGGGTGGCTTTTTTCTTGCTTTATGCCTCGCCTTATGTTACAATGTTACCAATGTTTTTTAAAGGATGAAGCAAATGAACAACACAACATTTAAACAGGGGCTTAAAGATGGCATCCCCATCGGCCTAGGCTACCTTTCGGTCTCCATCGGCATCGGCATTGCCGCTGTAGCAGGTGGACTGCATATCATCACCGCCCTTTTAATGTCAATGACAAATCTGACTTCTGCCGGTCAGGCCGCAGGCATTTCGGTCATTGTCGCCGGCGGCAGTTTTCTTGAAATAGCAATGGTTCAGCTTGTGATCAACCTGCGCTATGCCTTAATGGGCATTTCTCTCACCCAACGGCTCGACGGTGATTTTTCTATGGGCAAGCGCTTGTTTTTGGGCGCCTTTATCACCGATGAGATTTATGCTGTTTCTTCGGCAAAACCCATCATCAGTCCGCGTTATATGTATGGTCTTGTGATTGTGCCCTACATCGGCTGGGCGGCAGGCACTTTTTTGGGTGCCGCTGCAGGAACGGTTCTGCCCGCCTCGGTCACAACCGCGCTGGGTATGGCACTCTACGGTATGTTTGTTGCCATTGTTGTTCCGGCGGTGAAACAATCACGCATGGTGACGCTGGCCGTTTGCATTGCTGCGGCGTTGAGCACCGTATTTCGCGTGCTGCCGTGTTTTTCATTTCTCGGTTACGGCTTTTCCGTCATCATCGCCTCGGTTACGGCCTCAGTCGTTGCCGCAGGTATTTCGGTAAGGAGGTCAAAAAGATGAAGATTGCGATTTATATGCTGATTATGGCCGGGATAACCTATGCAATTCGCGCCCTGCCCTTCACACTTTGCAAAAACAAGGTAAAATCACCTTTTTTGCAATATTTCTTTGCCTACATTCCTTATGCTGTGCTCGCGGCTATGACCTTGCCGCATATGCTCTACGACGGCAAAAATCCGCTTTGCGCGGCTTTGGCTCTGCTGACGGCTATCGTTCTTGCATTTTGTAATCGTTCACTCATAACTGTTGCCACAGGTGCTTGCGTCGTTGCCTTTTTAGGCGGACTCATTTTTTAAACAAAACTTGCACCAAATTGTTGACAAGCACCAAACGCTGTGGTATAATACCATTGTGTTTGGGGGTATAGCGCAGTTGGGAGCGCGTTTGACTGGCAGTCAAAAGGTCAGGGGTTCGACTCCCCTTATCTCCACCAAAACCTAATGAAACCGTAAATTTTTACGGTTTCTTTTTTTATGCATAATGTATGATAAATATGCAAAAGCCCCGATGAAAATCGGGGCTTTTCTTTTTTCTATTCACATTTTCCTGCCTGTTTCATCAACTGATTCACATACACACTTGCACCGGCACACAACACACCCTGCGTCAATCCAGAAAACACAGCCATAAGCACTTCCTGCCATTTCGCAATTTCAGATGTTGCCGCTATGAATAAGAAACTCAAAACGACCGATGCTACGCCCAAAAGCCAAGGAATGTGCTTATCTGCCACCTGAGACTTTTTAAGCGCCACACCATATAAGTACAACACCGGAATCAAAATCAAAAGTTCGGGACGGATAAATTCTTTTAACAAATCATACATGGTTCAGTTCCTCCCTTATTTCATCAATTCTGTGATGAGCCGACTTCACACTGTCTTCTACCTTATACATTCTCTCAATCAGGCAATTATGTTTCTGCACCTTATCTTCCAGTTGCTCCAGCCGATAGTTCGTCAGCTTAGATGACACCAGAATACCGCCAAAGGTTCCAATAATACTGGCCGCAAAGCTGAAAATGCCTACAATCACCGTGCTGTCTATCATTTGGTCCACACTCCCACATTATGAATTCTTCTGTTCTCGCCCGTTGATTCAAGTTCTTTTACATCGTGCAGAATAAAAGATCCACCGCCATCTAACTTAATGGCGTCATAAATACCAAGCGCAACCATCGTCCAGCACATTTCGTTAAAGCCGCTTTTCATTGCAACATAGCAGAGTTTACCGTGTCGAATGCCCAAAAAACCATGCCAGGTATCATAGCATTCTCCTCCGTCATATCCCTCTTCTTTAATCTCTTCCATCGGGATGCGTCTCCCGCCGATGATAACGGGAACCCCGCTAACGGCTTCCTTCAGGTCGGGTATGGTCTCCAGGCTATCCGTTTTCACAACACCGCAACGACCGTCTGTTGTGGTATAAATTGTCGTCAATTTCTTCTTTGAAACATTGATCCAACTTTCGTTGTCCTTTGCCTGTGTAATAATCTCTCCATCGCGGGCCAGATTCCCTATCGGAACCGTAACGCCATCACCACCCGAGAAAAAACCCGCATTAAAATAGCGTTTTATGCCCACATCTTTTTTCCGGCAATCACACAAATGAATGCGAAAATCCGACGGATATATCTCCTGCACATACACATCATCGGGAATCTTCATCACCGTCTGCCCGTCAATTGCCATCGTCATGCTCCTTTCATTGTTTACTCTTTGTAAAAACAACTCCCACGCCGCCCAGTTATCGGCAGAAAATTCAGCCGGACAGCATTTTCGCGAGGCATCATAATGCCGCACCACTTTGCTTATACCCGTTTTCTCTTTCAGGTTTTTAACCAAATTAACGGCATTGTCTACAGCCTTTTGAAAGTCACCATCAGCGTTTATGCAAATCTCAATACCAATAGAATTTGAATTTGTAATGCCAAATTTCCCTTTACCGTCACCGCAATGCCAGGTGTAGAATTTATTATAATTATTAATCTGCAAAGCCTCTTTATCATCCACAACAAAGTCTGCACTCTGCCCCACTTTGCCTCTGTTCCAATATGAAAAATGTGCCCTCGCATCTGCACCTTTTCCGGGGTTGCCGGTTGTATGTATAACAATGTATTCTGCTTTTTCTTTCCGCTCGCTTATATTATATGCTATCTGCACTTTCCGGCTCCCCCTGTTGTGACTCTTTTGCCATAATTTCGTCATACTCCGCCTCGGTAATTTCATACCAAGCCGATTGGTCTGCGCCTATCGCAAGAAAAACTTCTTTGCCAAAATGTTCCCCGTCTGTCAACATCATACCTTCAGCTGCCGTCAGTTTGATTGTTGTAATGCTTTCCGTCGTCATAAAAATACCCCCTTACGCTAAACTGATAGTCCAATTTGATTTACTTGCCACCAAACTCAACCATTCTTCAGATGTGTTTCCATCATTTGACCCGCTTGATGTTTGAAACGCTTTTTTTACAGCGGTTAAACTTAATGTCAATGTTTTTCCGCTTGCATCATCCCATAAAGCATTGACAATACTTTCAATACTGTCTTTTACTAGGTTAGTGGCACTTGATACGGTCATATTTGCGGCAATTTTGCTACCCTCTTTAAAAATCAGGTGTGTTAGATCAGCACAG
Organism: Clostridia bacterium; assembly: GCA_045652725.1. Classification (GTDB taxonomy): domain Bacteria; phylum Bacillota; class Clostridia; order UBA1381; family UBA9506; genus UMGS755. The sequence continues at coordinate 3,504 of JAZRUU010000115.1, forward strand.
TAATTAAACGCAACAGTGTAATCTTTGCATTTTTCGCTAACCTTTAGTGTTAAGTGTGTTCTACCTGTGATTTGCCATTCACAATTAAAACAACCCCACAAAGTTGTCGCATTGGATAAGTCAACATCAATGTAATTGATTCTTGCGCTATTAAATAAAAATGTTGCATCGGTCACATTGGATAGGTCTATTTTATCCGCAATTGTTCGCCAATCTAAAGGTGGCTCATTAAGAGAACCAAACCAATAAAACATCTCTTTGGCTTGATAATTCCCACTTCCCGGTTTTATAAGATATTTTGGTTTGAACAAACTCTGAGTCCAACCACAAGAAAAAGCGTTTTGATAAGTCACCCTTTTCCCGCTTTGCTGATATGCATCCCAAAACGCATCATATTGGGCTTTCATTCCCTCTTCAACGCCTTTAAGATTCCCCCGTATATAACCCTCTGCATCGCCGTGCCGCCTGCCCATGGCATATGCTTCATTAACGCCGTCAGCCATTTCTTCGGGTAAATAGGTTTTATCTGTTTCAGCATTCGTACGAATGGCTTCTGCAATTGCTTTATAATGCTTATCATCTGTTGTTACAAGTGCCATCAGTAACTCACCTCATCTCCAACGGGCAGCGCCGCCAACACTTCAAAAACCATATCCGCCTTGTCTTGCTCCGTAAAGTAATCCACACCTTTTTCAGGCATCTTACTTGCAGGAATCCCAAAATTCAGCAAAATTTTTCCGTCTTCTTCCGTTTTTGTGACAGTTGCCACATCATCCGCCTCCAGCATCCGAGACGAAACTTCAAACGAAAGAATTTTTTCAGCTTCGCTCACCGCTGCCTCGGCGTCCCTTGCTGCCTTCTCTGCACGGGCACCCTCCTCGGCAAGTTTAACAAGAAGCGGCACCGTATTTTCGGCCGCTATTCCCGCGGTTTCATAACCACCACGAACATGCATTAAAATTTCTGTGGCAGTTACATATTCGCCCAATGCAGAAGCCAGCGCCACTTCCATCATCAAATTGCCAGAAACCGCATATAGGCTTGATTTCAAATCATAAAAGGCCACGCCGTTTTCTGTAATCTCACCTTTATCAACAATCACAACGCCGTCCGGCCTTTTTGCACGAATGTGCAGAGCATAGTCCGAAGCGTCATAAGGCTTGCCGTCAGAATAAAATTTAAACACAAAACGATAAGCCTTCACATCTCCGCTTGTCAGACAAATATCTGTATAAACCGTTCTCCCGGCCTGCAAATCGACCCGAATGTTATATTCTATCATCTTCATTCCCCCTAGCAAAGTCTTATCGTTAATTGTTGGCCGGGCGGCAAACTGTTGGCGTCGCTCAACCCGGTTTTTTCTGCACTTCTGTAAACACGCAGAATGTTATCACTATCCAATGAAAACCGCAGAAAATTTTTGTAGTGCATCCCCGAAGCATTAATAAACCCCGTCTGCAATTTGCCTCCGGTTTCTTCTGCAAAACTAACACCCCAGTTGAAATTTGATGTTTTACCGGGAATCGTTTCCGCAACGCCAAAACTTTTACCGGTCAAAAGGTCAACATAGCCGCAAAAATAGTTGTTTCGTTTTGAAATTCCCACAGGTGTTTCAGAAGAAACAATGGCAAAGCGACACCCCACCTTTTCCGGCATAATTTCAAGAACCAGTTCTTCTTCGGCATTTGGCTCAAAATCAACATAAACGCTGTGTTCTTCAACATGGTTTAAGCTTAAATAACTGTTTTTCATTGTTGCTTTATCGGCTTGTCCCGTCAACTGCCCATCGGCATCAATTTCACCCAGTTTAACAAAATCCTCACCCACAGGCTCTTGCTGTGTGCATTTTGCTGAAACCACATCCAAAACCGAATCACGGTGAAAGTATACATAGTTCCGAACACCCGCTTCGCAGGGTAACAAAACTCCCTCTGCATCAATTTCAATTCGTTTGCCGTCACTCATAAATAAAACGCCGGCACCAATTAAAACCTTTCCGCCTGAAAGGGAAAGGGTGCAGCCATAAGAAACACCTTTGCTGATAAGACTCTGCGAAATCCGATTCAACTCACCTACGCCATAGGTAACACCCTCTTCAAATGTTCCCGAAACGCCTCCCAATTCACTTGTAACACTGTTGATTTCTGCAGCACCAACCATTTGGTTATCTACAAAATTTATCACATAACCCACTTTACTTCCTCCTCCGAAAAAATTGGTTGTTCTCCCACTTCTTCTGTCTCATACCAAAGATTCACACCGGTAATTTTTCGAACAACACACGACGAAAAAGACCCCTTCTCAAGCCTCTGCATAACCGAATCCCCCAAAAAATAATCTCTTTCAAAAATAAAATCCCGTGTTTTAACTGTTATTTCCTGCATCACTTTGCGCTTTACCAAATTCTGTTCAGCCTCCGGCAAACTCTGCCCGTCAAGCATCGTCTCCCATGCATAAACACCTGAAAGTGTCGGTTCAATGCGCTCTGTAAAGCCATCAAGATTATAGGCCTTTTCCCATACACCATCCCGGTTTTTACAAACAATGTAATCGCCGTTTCTAAATTCAAAGCCAAAACGATTAAACGACTCATAACCCGTTTCCCGTTCGCTGAGGCTAACTCTGTAACCCGTCGCATAATTTTCACTCTGGTTGTTGTAAAGAGCCGGTGAGTTCGCATAAATGTCCCATTCACCCTTGTTCTCAATTTTTTGCTTATAATATCCGCCCGCAAAAAAATTCAACATATCTTCACAATATTCGCTTTCATACGCGTTCCGGTTATCCTCTGAAAGTGTCACAGGCAGCGTTTTCCCCATGGTCGGCGAAAACACCCAGCGCTTTCCGGTCACATCAAGTTTCAGGCTATGGCCACCACCGGCCTGATGCATCACTTCGCGTATCAGCGTAAAGACAGATGTCACCTCATTGTTTTCAAGATAAACCTCGCTGAATCCGGCCTCCTCGTTTTCCTGAAAAACAAAGTCAGATTCGCTTCCCAGCCCTTTTTCAATCAGATACCGGCACACCGTCTGTGCATCTTTTGCCGCAATAACCCCATTCTCAAATAGCGCATCCGTGTTAAACGGTTCTGCAATACAAAACCGGGTTAAAAGCCAGTTGCAACTCCGTCCGTATAAAACACCCTCATTCAAAAACTGCCGCCCTGTAATAATCGCCTGCTTGTTTCCCTGAACTGCTACCAAATATCGCTCTTGGGCCACAATTTTCGTTAATTCGCCAGAAAGGGGAAAATGCATTTCAAATATTCCGATATCATTTTCATAAAAAGTCCAGTTGCAAGAAACAATGTTGTGTTCAATATGAAGCAAATTACAGGCAAAGTCATAAATTCGCACATCCTCCATTACATCACCGCCTCAATGTAGCGATTTTCATAATGCATCAAAACATGAATGTCTTCGCCCTGATTCAAATTCACAATTTCAATCCTGTTCTCCCCCGGTTCAAGATAAAAATCACTCAAATAACTTTCTGGCGAAAGACAACCTACAAGATTTCCCGCCACATTGCTCACAAGCCGCCTTGCGGGAATGTCCACCGTTATCACTTCACCGGGAACGGTATGGCAAATAAGTTTCAGGCTCTGCCCCGTGCGCTCATTTTTTAAAATAATGCCATAGTCTTCTAAAGTCTCCTTTTCGTCCTGCCGCAAACCGGTATTATAAACCATAAAAACCGGTTCAGCCAAAACGCGCCCCTGGTTCACCATAACGCTTCCCGTTGTTCGCTCCGTAAAAATGCAGGGCAGAGTAAAGGCACCACAAACCAAATCGTCTTTCGAAAAAACATTCACCTGCTGCACCTCAAAATCGGTGAAATAGGGCTGGTCACAGGTCAATTGCAATTGAACACTCATAATGTTTTTCCCCTGTCGTTCCGGCTCCCCGAAAAGCGTGCACCGACAATCAATTTTTCGAAAATATCCACCCGAAAAAACTTTGAGTTCTCCGGGATTATATAAAATTGACGCCAGATGAGAGTATAACTTTTTCACATTTGTAAGGCTGCAAATATCCGCCGATATAATCACTACCCTTTCCCGTTCTCT
>JAZRUU010000116.1:0-7628 GCA_045652725.1 Clostridia bacterium
ACGCATGGCCCACAGCGCAGATTTCGGTTATGCACGCCGAAGACCCAGCCAACATTATTTACAGAAAAGAAATGCAGCAGGCTGAAAATCCCGTTGCCGCAAGAGCCGCTTTTGTTGAAGAGTTTAAAGAAGCTTATGCAAACCCCTATGAGGCTGCAAAACTCGGCTATGTGGATGATGTGATTGAGCCTGATTCTTCAAGACCCCGTATCATTGCGGCTCTGTTGATGCTTGCCGGCAAGAGGGAAACTCTTCCCGCTAAAAAGCACGGCACCATGCCGCTGTAAACCGGAAAGGGAGGATAAAAATGAAGGAAACCCTTATACAAGGTGCAGTTGTTGCCATCATCGGTATCTGTACCGTGTTTACTGTTCTGGCTATCCTCTGGGGCGTTTTAGAACTGATGCGCGCGATTTTTTCCAGCAAAAAGAAAAAATCCGCTCCGGTGGCAGCACCGGCTCCGGCAGCACCTCAGCCCGTCATTGAAACAGATGACAGCGAGCTGATTGCTGTGCTCACTGCCGCAATTGCTGCTAGCCTGAACCAGTCTACCTATAATTTAAAAATCAAATCTTATCGCAGAGTTGATAATGCCCCTGTCTGGAACCGGACAGCCCGCCGTGACAACTTAAACGGCTGAAACTAATTTGTAAACATAATTAAAGGAGGAACTTTTAAATGAGAAAATTTTTAATAAATGTAAACGGTAAATCCTATGAGGTTGATGTTGAAGAAATCACCGGCGGTGCTGCCCCCGCTCCCGCTGCTGCTCCTGCTCCGGCTGCTGCCCCCGCTCCCGCCGCTGCTCCCGCTCCTGCAGGTGCACAGGGTTCTTGCAGTGTTAACGCTCCCATGCCCGGCACCATTTTGCGCATCAACGCCAAGGTTGGTGACACTGTTAAAGCCGGCCAGGCTGTTGTTGTTTTAGAGGCAATGAAAATGGAAAATGAAATCGCTGCTCCTCAGGATGGTACCATCGCTTCCGTAAATGTTTCTCAGGGCGATTCTGTAAACACCGGCGATGTTCTGGTTACTTTAAACTAACAGATAAACTAACAGAAACTTTTACGAAAGGGTGATTTAAGTGAATTTATTTTTAAACGGAATCACCAGCTTCATTCAGAGTACGGGTATTGCAAAACTCTTTACCGCAACAGAGGGCACCGCGCTTGCTTTTGCCGGCGTTGACTTTGGTAGCATTGTTATGCTCATTGTTGCCTGCGTTTTAATTTACCTTGCCATTGGCAAAGAATTTGAGCCCTTGCTTCTGCTGCCGATTTCATTCGGTATGTTGCTTGCAAACCTGCCCCTTGCCAACCTGATGCACAATGTGCTGTTTGTTGGTTCAGGCGAAGAACATTTCGTTATGAATTTCGGCGAAATTCTTCACAACGGCGGCCTTTTAGACCTTTTATATCTGGGTGTTAAGCTGGGTATTTATCCCTCATTGATTTTTATTGGCATTGGCGCCATGACAGACTTCTCGCCCCTGATCGCCAACCCCAAGAGCCTGCTTTTAGGTGCAGCTGCTCAGCTTGGTGTGTTTGTTGCTTTCTTCGGCGCTCTGTTCTTAGGCTTTAGCATTATGGAGGCTATGAGTATCGGTATCATCGGCGGCGCTGACGGCCCGACGGCGATTCTGGTTACCAAAACCTTAGCACCAAAACTGTTGCCTGCCATTGCCATTGCGGCTTATTCTTATATGGCGCTGATCCCCATCATTCAGCCGCCGATTATGAAACTGTTAACAACCAAAAAAGAGCGTGCGGTTAAGATGGATAACCTCCGCCCCGTCAGCAGACTGGAGAAACTTCTGTTCCCCATCATCGTAACCGTTGTTGTTGGTTTGATTGTGCCTGACGCTGTGCCTCTGGTTGGTTGCTTAATGCTGGGTAACCTGTTTAAAGAAAGCGGCGTTGCTGAACGCCTTTCCAAAACCGTGCAGAACGAACTGATGAACATTGTTACTATTTTCCTCGGTGTAACCGTTGGTGCAACCGCTTCGGCAGATACTTTCCTGCGGGCGCAAACTCTGTATATTGTTGTTTTAGGTCTGGTAGCCTTTTCTATCAGTACCGCCGGCGGTCTGCTTCTGGGTAAACTGATGTATGTGCTGACCAAAGGTAAGGTTAACCCGTTAATCGGTTCTGCCGGCGTTTCTGCCGTGCCGATGGCCGCCCGCGTGGCACAGACCGTTGGCCAGAAAGAAGATCCCACAAACTATTTGCTGATGCACGCCATGGGCCCCAATGTGGCAGGCGTTATCGGTTCTGCTGTAGCAGCCGGTGTATTCCTGGCTATGGCAAAGGTTCTGTAAATTATATAAAAGCAACATTTCTTGTTGCGGAAAGGGAACGAAATTATGTCTACGACTCAAAAACCGGTTAAAATAACAGAAACCGTCCTGCGTGATGCACATCAGTCACTGATTGCAACCAGAATGACCACCGAGGCCATTCTGCCAATCGTTGAAAAGCTGGATAAGGTCGGTTATCATTCTTTAGAAGCCTGGGGCGGCGCAACCTTTGATGCCTGCCTGCGCTTCTTAAACGAAGACCCGTGGGAACGCCTGCGCAAGATTCGTGATTGTGCAAAAAACACCAAATTGCAAATGCTGTTCCGCGGTCAGAACATTTTAGGTTACAAAAACTATGCCGATGATGTGGTTGAATATTTTGTGCAGAAGTCACTTTCAAACGGTATTGACATCATCCGTATTTTTGACGCGTTAAACGATGTTCGTAACTTAGAGTGTGCCATTAAAGCCTGCCAGAAAGAGCAGGGCCATGTTCAGGCTGTTGTGTGCTACACCATCAGCCCCGTTCACAACATTGAATCCTATGTAAAAATGGCAAAAGAATTAGAAGAACGCGGTGCAAACTCTATTTGTATTAAAGATATGGCCGGCCTGCTCTTGCCCTATGAGGCTTATGACCTGGTTAAGGCTATTAAAGAAACCGTTAACATTCCTCTGCAGCTTCACACTCACTACACAAGCGGTGTTGCTTCTATGACTTATTTAAAAGCCATTGAAGCCGGCATTGATGTGGTTGACTGTGCTATTTCTCCCCTTGCTCTGGGTACTTCTCAGCCGGCAACTGAGCCGCTGGTTAAAACCCTGCAGGGCACACCCTATGACACAGGCTATGACCTTGACCTGCTCTCTGAAATTGCAGATTATTTCCGTCCGCTTCGTGAAGAATATCTTGCAAGCGGCCTCTTAAACCCCAAAATGCTGGGCGTTGATGTGAACACTCTGCTCTATCAGGTTCCCGGTGGCATGCTCTCTAACCTGGTTTCACAGCTCAAACAGCAGGGCAAAGAAGATAAGCTCGAAGAGGTTCTCAAAGAAGTGCCCCGCGTGCGTGAAGATTTAGGTTTTCCGCCGCTTGTTACACCCACCAGCCAGATTGTTGGTACACAGGCTGTTTTAAATGTTATTATGGGCGAGCGTTACAAGATGGTTACCAAAGAAACCAAGGGTATTGTTAAGGGTGAATACGGCAAAACGCCGGTGCCCATCTCTGATGAGTTTGCAAAACAGATTGTCGGCGATGAAGAAAGAATCACCTGCCGCCCGGCAGATTTGATTGAACCCGAACTGCCGAAAATGCGCGAAGAAATCAAAGAATATATTGAGCAGGATGAAGATGTTCTCTCCTATGCCCTCTTTGATCAGGTGGCTGTTAAATTCTTTGAACAGCGCCGCGCTGAAAAATATAAACTTGACAAAGATTTAGTCAATATGGAAGATATGACACATCCCGTATAATGCACACACATTCGCCGGGGCAGATTCAAAGAATCTGCCCCGGCTTTTTATTTTTTAGTCACGGTAAATGATGTTTGGATTGCGTTGATAATACAACAAGCATTAGCCTGCTCTCCTTGTGGGAAAGGCTTTTTCGGGCAAAACTAAAAGCATTTCAGAACCACGGACATCGCCTGTGGTATTCGTTGTCACTAACAAAAAAAGTTGCCGCACCACACCCGCCCGACAACTTTTTATCCCCTTCATTTTTGCACTACAATCGTTTTTTCATTTCTCGCCACATTCTTCTCCGGCGAAAAACACAACGGCTGTTACAGGGCCTTTTTCGGCCTCTGATTTATGTTAAAAGATGCGGCAGATTACATTCTGTGTGCCGCTTGAACTTCTGCGCTATGCATCTTTTTCTGCTCGGTTATCTCTGCCCCATGCATTGTAAAACCGCTTTCTGTCAACGAATTGCTGTGTTTTTACCACAGTTGATGCATAGCAATCATTTTAAATTTTAACATAAAAAAGCCATCCCCGAAGGGATGGCTTTTCGTTTTTAATTAGTCAACGAGTTCAATGATTGCCATTTCAGCAGCGTCGCCTCGTCTGGGGCCAGTTTTAATGATTCTGGTATAACCGCCGTTGCGTTCCGCAAATTTCGGAGCGATTTCTTCAAACAGCTTATATACAACGCTTTTCTTCATTAAGTAAGCCAAAGCGCTTCTTCTGGAAGCTAAGGTGTTATCCTTACCCAGAGTAATCATTTTTTCTGCCATACATCTAACTTCTTTAGCACGGCTAACGGTTGTTTCAATCTTGCCGTTTTCTAAGAGCGATGTTACAAGGTTTCTGAGCATAGCAATTCTTTGGTCGGTAGGACGACCCAGTTTTCTTGTACCCGGCATCTTATTACCCTCCTTATAATCGGTTGTTCAGCGGGCCTGACAGCAATGCTGCATAGAGGATGAAGGCCCTGCCGAAGCGTTATTAGTCTTCTTTTTTTGCAAAGCTCTGACCTAAACCGCGAAGTTTTTCAATTACTTCTTCCAAAGACTTACGGCCAAGGTTTCTAACCTTAACCATATCTTCTTCGGTGCGCTTTGTCAGATCTTCTACCGTATTGATACCGGCACGCTTTAAGCAGTTGTAAGAACGAACAGAAAGGTCTAATTCTTCAATCGTCATTTCAAGAACTTTTTCTTTCTGGCCAACTTCTTTCTCAATCATAATTTCGGCATTCTTTGCTTCTTCCGACAGGTCGATGAACTGCATTAAATGCTCGTTTATGATTTTAGCCGCAAGGCTGACCGCTTCATCAGGACGGATGGAACCATCGGTCCACACTTCCAGCGTGAGCTTATCATAATCGGTGATTTGTCCAACACGGGTGTTTTCTACAAAGTAGTTCACACGGTGAACAGGTGTGTAAATCGAGTCAACAGGGATAACACCAATAATATTCTGGTTTAACTGCTTATTACGCTCTGCAGAAACATAACCTCTGCCTTTGCAGAATGTAATTTCCATATACAGTTTTGCATCCTTGTTTAAAGTTGCGATGTGAAGGTCGGGATTAAAAATCTCGATGTCAGAATCGAGTTTAATGTCGCCGGCTTTAATTTCACCTTCGCCCTCTTTTTCGATATAAACAACCTTGGGTGTATCGCAATGGAGCTTGACCGCAATCTGCTTGATGTTCAAGATGATTTCAGTAACATCTTCTTTCACACCGGGAATGGTAGAAAACTCATGAAGCACGCCATCAATTTTAACACTGGTGGCTGCCGCACCGGGAAGAGATGATAAAAGCATTCTTCTCAATGAGTTACCAAGCGTTGTGCCGTAGCCGCGTTCTAACGGTTCAGCAACGAATTTTCCATACTTTCCGTCGGGGGCAAGTTCCAAGCATTCAACATTCGGTTTTTCAATTTCCAACATAGACTAAACCCTCCTTATTCTTGGTTAATTGTCGTGCACATTCGTGCACCTCGGCGCCGAGGGTAATCCTGATCATATCAACATGAACAGACAAGCACTCATTATCTTGAATACAATTCGACAATCAGATGCTCCTCAACCTCAAAGTCAATATCATCTCTCTGCGCAAAAGCAATAACCTTACCGGTCAGAGTGTTTTTATCCATATCTAACCACTTCGGAACCTGTCTTGTAGAATTTGCTTCTACAACATCCTTCATTCTTTCAGAATTCTTGGTCTTTTCCTTAACGGTGATAACATCACCAATCTGAACACGGTATGAAGGAATATCAAGTCTTTTACCGTTCACTAAAATGTGACCGTGGTTAACCATCTGTCTGGATTCGCGTCTTGTATTTGCAAGACCCAGTCTGAAAACAACATTATCCAGTCTGGACTCTAACAACTGAAGCAGGTTTTCACCGGCAATACCCGGCATTTTGATGGCGCTTTCGTAAGTTCTTCTGAACTGCTTTTCAAGCATACCATAGATGAACTTAACCTTCTGCTTTTCGGTAAGCTGGCGGCCATATTCACTCTGCTTTTTCTTCATCGGCTTGGGATTTCTGTTAGAGCTCTTATCAATACCCATAACAGAAGGCTCAATGCCTAATGTTCTGCATCTCTTTAATATGGGCTGCGTATTTCTAGCCATACGATTATCCTCCTATCTTCAAAAATTTTGAATCAAACTCTTCTTCTTTTCGGCGGTCTGCAACCGTTGTGAGGAATCGGGGTAACATCTTTAATCATGCTAACCTCAAGACCTGCTGCCTGCAGTGCACGGATTGCAGCTTCTCTGCCGGAACCGGGGCCCTTAACGTAAACCTCAACGGTTTTAAGACCATGTTCCATAGCAGCTTTCGCTGCGGTTTCTGCTGCCATCTGTGCAGCAAACGGCGTGCTCTTTCTGGAGCCACGGAAGCCCAGCCCGCCGGAGGACGCCCAGCTGATTGCATTGCCGGCCACGTCAGTAATTGTAACAATCGTGTTGTTAAAGGTGGATTGGATATGCACCGCACCACGCTCAATATTTTTCTTCGCTTTTCTGCGAGTACTTCTTCTAGCCACTTTTGCCATGTTTGCTCCTCCTTTCGCAAAGCTCATAAATCTGTCTGACTATAGACAATGTATTTAGAAAGGTTTTTACATCAGAAGAAACTGCGTTCTGACGGTTCAGGCACACGCCTGTCATCCACGCATTTTGTCGCAATGTTACATCAGGACACAGTCCCAGGATGCACTCAACAATTATTTCTTCTTATTTGCAATGGTTCTAGCCGGACCCTTTCTGGTTCTGGCGTTAGTCTTTGTTCTCTGACCACGAACCGGTAAGCCTTTTCTGTGACGGATGCCTCTGTAGCAACCGATTTCCTGCAGACGCTTAATATCCAAAGCAACATTTCGTCTTAAGTCACCTTCAACAGTGTACTCATTGTCGATAATGTCTCTTAACTTTGAAACTTCGTCCTCTGTCAGATCTTTAACGCGGGTATCGGGGTTGATACCTGTTTTCTCCAGAATCTTACGGGAGCTTGAAAGGCCGATACCATAAACGTATGTCAAGCCGATTTCAACTCTTTTTTCTCTCGGTAAGTCAACACCTGAAATTCTTGCCATTTTTACACCTCCAATACAAATTCCATCGTGTATATGCCTGTGTATATGCCTAACCTTGCGGGTCACGCTCACAGCGTGCAGCCGCCCCGCACGGGTTTTAACATGTAGGTTCGCCCCCAGGGGTGGGGGCTAAATCATTCTCAGCCCTGTTTCTGCTTGTGCTTGGGATTTTCACAAATCACCATTACTTTACCTTTGCGCTTAATGATTTTGCATTTTTCGCAAATCGGTTTAACAGACGGTCTGACCTTCATGTGAATTCCTCCTTAA
>JAZRUU010000117.1:0-6460 GCA_045652725.1 Clostridia bacterium
CGATTGCACAACAATCATAGCAGACGAGAAGATGGCCTGTGTTAAACCCGAAGGCAAGCCAAGACTGATGATGGTTTTAACATATTTTCCAACCGGCTTGAAATAGCGCCACCCAAAGTCGAAATGGTCTCTCATTTTTGCGAGTTTAATGACACACAACACCGAAGATATAGCCTGCGCAATCACCGTGGCAAGTGCAACACCGGCAACACCCATTTTAAGATGTGCGACAAAATAAATATCTAAAAAAATGTTAATAACCGTTGCAACCAAAAGATAAATCAGAACCGAGAATGAGTCGCCCATCCCGCGGATGATACCGCTTAAAATGTTATAATAGGCCATTCCCGCTATGCCGAAAACCGAAATCATCAGATAATAATAACAGTCTTTAATAATCGTTTCAGGTGTGTTTAACAGTTTAAGCGTCGGCCATAAAAGAGGTGCTGCCACAACAATTAAAATCAGGCATGAAATTGCCGTAACCGTCAACCCGTTTGCAATGGTATAAGAAAGCGCATCGCGGTTTTTTGCACCGTAATATTGTGAAACCATAACATTAACGCCGGCCGAAACGCCGACAAACAACACCAGAATCATGTTCAGAATCGGCAATGAACTGCCGACAGCCGCCAGGGCATTATCACCAACATAAAGGCCAACCACAACGCTGTCAACCGTGCTGTAAAGTTGCTGGGCAATATTGCCGAGAATCATCGGCAGTGTAAACCATAAAATGCCCTTCCAAGGCGTGCCTTTTGTTAAATCAGTTGGTGCAGATAGTTTTTTAATCAATGTTTTCACTCCATTTTTCATTCGTTCGCCGAAACCGCCGGTGTAGGTTCAGGTTATAAGATAGTTTTTACCTTTTCAGCATTCTACAGAAACAGGCGCTGTTTTTACCACTTCGGCTTCTTTAAATATATCGCCAAGTTTTTCAATTTCTGACATAATAACAGAATCAAAAAAATCTGTTTAATGTTTTTAAATTAAGTTCAAACTGTAGCAACCGCTGTTCTTTATGTTTTTGACCATATATGTTGATATCTTTATCAATCACTCATCATCAAATTCATACAGATATTTTTATTTTACCACATTTCCCCTCCACCGTCAACCGTAACAAAATAAAAAAGAGGTCTTTTGCCGCAGCAAAAAACCTCTTTTTTCTGTTAGCTTAAAGCCTTTTCCAAAACCGCAATCACGCGGCGACCATGCTCGGGAGTGGCCGCATGGTTTTCTTCTCCGCGAACCAGTTTCATAAACTCGCAAAGTTGGTTGCGCATACTCTCGTCCATAATCTCCGTGTGGTCACCCGTAACAACCGGACGAAATTCGCCGTCTGCTTCCGAAATCCACAGTTCAAGGCCAAAACGGATTTGCGCCGTGCCGCCCGTGAAATAAAAGGTGGTTTCACATTGCCCGGAACCGGCACAACCGCTGAATGTGCCAGAAGCGCCCACATTGCCCGGCATTTTTAACAGAATTTGCGCCGTGGCTTCAACATTTTTTTCGTTTAAAAGGTTGTTCCACACACAATGCACAGCTTCGGGCTCGGCATCTGTTAAATAGAGCGCCTTATCAATAAAGTGAGCACCGAGGTTCATCATAATGCCGCCGCCGGAGAGTTTTTTATCCAAAAACCAGTCGGGGCGGTTCACAAAATAATTTGCCGTGCGTATTTCTGTCATACCACAGAGTTTGCCCAGCGTTTCATCTTTAATCATTTTTTTCAAAGCCACACAGGCGCTGCTGTAACCGGCAAGATGCCCAACCGCAAGCGGCACACCCGTTTCTTTTGAGGCGCAAATCATAGTGTCGCACTCTTCTGTTGTGAGTGCCATTGGCTTTTCAATGAGCACGGGCACACCGAGTGACAGGCAGGCAACGCTGATGTCTTTATGTAAAAAATGCGGCAGGTTTAAAATTACGCCGTCAGGCTTTTCTTTTTCAAGCATCTCGCGGTAGTCTCTATAGACCGCCGCGCCCGTTCCTGCGGCAAGTTTTTCTGCCTTATCTATTGCCAGATCGCTCACACAGCAAAGTGTGCAGTCAGAAAGCTGCGAAATGGCGCGTTTATGGGTATAACTGAAGTTACCGGCACCAATAATTCCAAAACGAAACATTCTCATACCTCCAAGAAGTAACCAATTAGTTCTCATTTATTATAGCATACCCATAGCCAAAAAACAACCCCCTGCTTCTCTTTTTAAAGATTGACAAAACGGCGGATTTGTGATGTAATAAAGAGTGAAAACCAAAACGGAGGAAAGCATTATGTTATGGGAAAATTTGCGTGAAGAAGAGTTTCGCGATGCCATAAAAGAATCAAAAGGTCTTTGCATTCTGCCTGTCGGCTGCCTTGAAAAACACGGTCAACACCTGCCGGTGGGAACCGATGTGATTCACATTACCGAAATCGCCCGCCGCGCGGCTGAAAAAGAACCGGTTTGCGTGTTCCCCACTATGTATTTTGGTGAGAAAACCGGTGCGGGCGAATTTTTGGGGACTGTTATTTTTTCTCCCGAACTCAGGCTGCAGATTTTAAAAGAAACCTGCAGCGAAATTTATCGTAACGGGTTTGACAAGATTTTAATCTATAACGGTCACGGTGGCAATCAGGCCATGATTTCTTACTTTCTCCGTGGTCTTTTGCACGAAAAAACACCTTACAGCGTGTTTGATTATTCACTCGGCTCTGATTTTGCAACACCCAAAAAACTGTTAAACCACGGCTACCCTTACCTCACCACCGAAGACCGCAAGGTTCTGCAGGCTTATAACGATGAAAAAAAGCGCTTCGGCCATGCCGATTTTATCGAAACCGGCTGGGTTTACGGTGTGCGCCCCGAAACGGTGCGGCTGGATAAAATGAATCAGGAGTCTTGCGAGTCTACCCACCGATTTGATGAATTTGCAAGCCGAAGAATTAACACGCCGTTTGCCTGGATGGCAAACTTCCCCAACTCTGTTGAGGGTGATATGCACGAAGGGATGAACGAGCGCATTGCCCGCGCCATGGTTGATTATTCGGTTGAAAAACTCTGCGAAGTATTGCACTTTTTAAAGAATGAAACCGTTTCTTGCGATTATAAAGCAGAATGGCTTTCAAAACAAAAACCGCATACTGCAGAGTAAAGTTAAAAACGGCACGCCGGAGCGTGCCGTTTTTTTATGCGGTCAAATCTTTAAATTTTCTGCGCCTGACAATGAGATAACAAACTGCGAGGCAAATTGTTGCGGCAATCCACGAAACAGCATAAGAATAAAACAGCGATTCATAGGTTTTAAGATGTGCAAAAACCGTGAAAATCCACAACGCCCTGATTCCGCAGGCACCAACGGCCGAAATCATCATAACAAGAATTGAATAACCCATACCGCGGAGCGTACCCGAAAACAGTTCCATCAGCCCCAGAAAGCCGTAGGTACAGGTCATAATCCAAAGACGCGTCATGCCGTAAGAGAGAGCCTCCGGGTTATTCGGAATATAAATTTTAAGCAAAAATTCGCCGCAAAAAAAGATAAGCAGAATGGTGAATCCCCAAACGAACAAAACATCCAGAACGCAGCAACCGATAATTTTTTTGATTCGGTTATATTTTTTAGCACCCACATTCTGGCTGACAAAGGTGAGAGCTGCGTGAAGAAAAGTGTTATATGTGCCATAAATGAAACCACCCACGCTGGCACCCGCGGTGTTGCCGGCTATCACAAGTGCGCCAAAACCGTTGACACTTGATTGAATAATGATATTTGTGAGCGAAAAGACAATGCTCTGCAATCCGGTAGGAATGCCGATTCTCATAATATCGCCAAGTTGTTTTTTGTAAATTTTAAGCTTGCGGAACGAAAGAAACAAAGGTCCCTCTTCGCGGCGCAGAAGAAAGACAACTGCCAACGCATTATAAATATAAGATATAATAGTTGCAAGAGCCACGCCGCCGGCACTCATATGCAGCACAACGACAAAAAACAGATTCAGAACCACATTGATAAGACCGGACACCGTAATGATATACAGCGGCCGTTTACTGTCACCCTTTGCGCGAAGAATGGCCGCACCAAAGGTATAAATCATAATTGGAATTTTGCCCAGAAATAAAATTTTCATATAAGTTGTAGCACCGGGGAGAATCTCTGTCGGCACATTGGTTAGGATAAGCAAGGGTTCAATAAAAATAAGCCCCAAAACCATCACAAAGCCGCCGGCTAAAATACTGACAAACATAGCTGTATGCACCACGCGGCTTACTGTTTCATCATCTTTAGCACCAAGCGCACGCCCAAGTGCAACACTCACGCCGGCCGAAAGGCCAATAAACAAATCATTAAGCAGCGTGTTAATCGAACCCGGCGCACCAACGGCGGCAAGAGCCGATTCACCCGCAAACCGGCCGACAACAATTACATCAGCCGCGTGATAGAGCCGTTGCAAAAGCCCTGTTAAGAAAAATGGAATAACAAATTTTAAAATTTTCATAAACAAAGGGCCCGAACACATATCAATGCTGTTTGACTTATTGCGCATTTCATCGCCTCCCAATTACCTACAAGTATAGCAGAAAAACCACATAAGTAAATAGAAAAAACATAACTTTATGGATTTTTCAGAACTATTTATTCATTTCATATTGAAAAGAAATTTTTAAATGTGCTATAATGACTATAGCATTATAAAAGAAGCGGAGAATGTTATGTTAGAAAACATAGAAAATTTAAAACTCTTATATGTTAGCCAGGGCAAAAACAAAAGCTATAAACGCGTGCGAAAAAACCACGGGCTCATCTACCGTTCTGAAGGCACGGGCATTTATCATTTTGCCGACCGGGATATGGTTACACAAAAGGGTGATTTTGTGTTTGTTCCCAATGGAACAGAATGTTCGTTTGAAATCCCCCCGGAAAATAATTGTCAATACATTTCTTTTGCCTTTGACGGAGAGATACAAAACCCGCGCGCGGCCGTTTTTTCTTCTGAAGATTTTTCCCAAATGCATGATTTGTGCCACCACCTTGTCAATTGGTGGAAGTTTGGTGACGCGGCAGAAAAATATAAGTGCCACGCGCTTTTCTATCAACTGCTTGCTCACCTTTCAAAAATCGAAGGAACCGACTATGCCACGCGCCACAAATTTTCAATCATTGAGCCGGCAGAACAATATTTAAAATCACACATTTATGATTGTGCGCTCAGCACCGATGCTCTGCATTGTCTCTGCGGCATATCTGATACCTATTTCAGAAAAATTTTCATTAAAAAACACGGCTTAGCCCCTCAAAAATACATCACACACCTTCGTCTTTCTCAGGCAATGCTCCTGCTTGAAAACGGCGATGTTTCTTCCATCAGCAGTCTGGCGCACTCTGTCGGCTATGCTGACCCGTTATATTTCAGCAGAATTTTTAAACAAAAATATGGAGTTTCACCTTCAAAATTCAACATGTAAAAAGGTCAGCAGCAAATCTGTTTTGCTGCTGACCTTTTTATTCATATAATGTAACATCAAGTGGTGCATCGTCTCCCAAAAGTTCTTCGCCGCCGCTTCTTTGATAAATCAGCGCCATAACCTCTTTCATTTTTCTGGCACAACAAAGTTGAACGGGCGCATTGCCGATATATCCATCCGTTATGCAACCGTGATACCGAAAAGCCGGTTCAAACTTACCAAAAAACAGAGAAACATCAGGGTGGCTTTCTTCATCAAAACAATATAACAACCGCTGTTCTTTTCTCCCGTCTTTGTGGATGATGGTCCATTCGTCAGGCTCGTTCAGCAAACGATTTGGAACCTGAAGCATTTCTTCAACACAGTGCAAAAAGGTGTTTTTTTCATGCCCTACACCGATTAAAAGCACATACCCATCTTCATCATAAAGTTTTCCGTAACATCCATCCGGGCCAGCAGGTGTGGTCGCCGTTTCTTCGTCTTTAACAAACTCCATTACCCTTTCTGCCTCGCCAAAAACGGCCATAGAATGACTGGGATGCAAGGTTCTGACCGCATCGGGCCGCCCCGCAGCCAAACACGAGAGCACCCCTGTGCAACTTTGGTTTTTTCGTCTGTCGTATACAAAAGTATCCCATGTATGGGTCGGAACACAAAGAAGACCACCCTCTGCCGTAAAAAACTCTATCAATGCAGAAAGCAAGGTATCTCCCCCGCCATCAATTGCTCCAACGGCTTTAAGCGATGCATGAACAGAAACGACACGGCCTTTTGCCTTTTGAAAAACCTGCAGTTGTTTCATAATATCTGTTTTTAAAAGCATGGTTTTAGTCTCCTTTTGCCCGGGTTAAGCCTTAATGCATCGCCATACTGTTATTTAAAAGCGTTGTGCTGTATAAAAACAACACATCCTGGTCGTTAAATTCAATGAAATTGCCCAGGAAGTTACTTTGAATATAGCGAATGTCTACCACCGTCACCTTGCGGTAACAAGTCGGATCGTAGCCATG
>JAZRUU010000118.1:0-16346 GCA_045652725.1 Clostridia bacterium
CATGTGTGCCATAGCCGAAAATGTTGCATTGCACAGCGAAAAAGGCAAGAATCACCAAAACGCCAAAAACAACATAGCCTTTATAAAATTTCAGAATCCTGAACGACTTGATGAGCAGCATTTTCGCCGCGGCATAGCCCAAAAAGGCAAATAAAAGCAACACAAACAGATTGGGCGCGCCATCATACACATCGCCAAAATCCATAACAAAACTTGTGCCAAACAACATCACAAGAAAGGTTGCGCCATATAAAAAGGCAGGACGAATCCAACCAAATGCCACAACATCGCCGGCGCTCTCAACATGACGCTTTTTGTAAAAAACAATCCCCAGAACGGTAAAGAGCACTATGTAAACACCGGCCAAAACAGGAATCCACCAAATGGGGTCTGCCGTAAGATACTGCGGATAATACATCGGCACAATCTGCAGCAAAAAATCAAGCGTGGGGTTAATGACCGTTGAAACGAATCCGAACAGCCAGCCATCTAAAAGTTCGGCAACGAGCGCCACCGCACCAAGGGGCACAAAACTGATGGCAAACACATACACAATCTGCGCCACAGAACTGCCGGTAAAAACACCGACGAACATGCAAAAGCACAGCGTTGCCATACCCGTCAGCAGTTGGCCGCCAACCCAGTCTGCAACCTCAAGCGGCGTGAAAAGAAGAGAAAAGTCGCTAAACAGACTCATTAAAAGCAAGATAATGCCATTTAAAACAACAGGCACCGCCAACAGAACAAAGCCGGAGACAACACCCGAAAGATAAAGCCCCGTTCGCGTTACGGGCAGGGCGTGAAACAGCGTGGCACTGCGGCCATCCTGCAGATAGCGCATAATGCAGATGCCCAAAAGCACAGCCGCCGCAATAAGCAGCAAAAAGGGCAGTTCATCATGCGCAAGTTGATGTTGCACAACATCAGGGTATTGATACACACGGCTGATAAGGCGCGGCATTGCGGTTAAAAGTTGATAGGGCTCACACAAAAACAAAATAAGGGTATAGAGCGCCGAAACCCACCAGAACCGCTTGCAATTGTGGCGAATGATGCCGCTAGGCAAGAATGTTTTTAAAGTCATAACCCTTCCCTCCTAACTCATAAATAAAGACTTCTTCCAGTGACAGAGGAATCAAATCTGACAGAATGGGGCCAAAAACCGCCACTTTTTCTAAAATTTCTTCCCGTTTGCCTCTGATGATTAACAAATGCACTCTACCGCTTTCGGTATGGTTTAAAACAGCCAGTTCGTTCAAAAGCGCTTCGGGGAAATTGCCCTCAAAGGCAACCTGCAATTTAAAGGTATCTGACTTCATATCGGTCAGCGCTTTTTGCAACAAAAGTTCTCCTTGGTGCAAAATGCCTACATGGTCACAAACATCTTCAAGTTCACGCAGATTGTGGCTTGAGATGAGAACCGTAACCTGCCTTGCTTCAACCTCTTGCAGAATCAGGCTCCACACCTTTTTACGCATTACGGGGTCTAATCCGTCTACCGGCTCATCTAACACAATCACCTCGGGCCTGCAGCAGACAGACACCCAAAAAGCGACCTGCTTCTGCATGCCCTTTGAAAAGCGGGCGATTCTCTTTTTTTCATCAAGTTGAAACAATTTAGAAAGTTCATGGTAGGTCTCCCACGAAAAGTCAGCATACACCGAACTGTAAAACTGCGCCATATCCTTCGGGGTGAATGTGGTTGGAAAATATAAATCATCGGGAATATAGGCAATGCGCTTTTTAATTGACGGATTCTCATAAACCCGCTCGCCACCGACGGTAATGGTTCCACCATCCGGCCGATACACACCACACAGGCACTTAATTAAAGTGCTTTTACCTGAACCGTTAGGGCCAACAAGGCCGAAAACACTGCCCTTTTCAACACAAAGGCTCACATTGTGCAGGGCAACCTTGTCATCAAACCGTTTCGTTATGTTCTTTAGCTGAATCATTCCCGATTCCCTCCTTTTTAATATAGTCAATCAAAGTTTCTTGTGCAATGCCAAGATACATGAGTTCTGCACTGCAGGCAGAAAAGGTTTTTAAAAGGGTTTTGATTCTCTCTGTTTGCTCGGCATCTTCACGGGGTGACACAAAATTCCCCCGCCCTTTGACCGAGTAAATAAATCCCTCGCTCTCAAGTTCGTGGTAGGCTCTTTGAATGGTGTTGGGGTTAATAGAAAGTTCACGGGCAACATCTCTGACAGAGGGGATCTTTTCCCCTTCCTTTATAATGCCCTTCACAATCAGTTTTTTAAGTTCATCCCGCACCTGCTCATAAATTGCCTTTTGACTGCGGTAGTCAATTTGTATCATCGCCACACCTCCTTAAAAGTGTATCATCTGTGTTAATACACTTAAATTTTATCACCGTTTTTTTCCTCCGTCAAGATATTTTTTTAAATGAAACCTCATCGTAATAAAACTTTTTACAATTCAGGCATAAAAACAGTAGAATTTTGACAACAAAAGTCGATGGTTATGCACTTTTTGCAGAAAATATTGTGGAGACAAAAAATGTAACACAATATCTTGTATATTACTGTTTGATTACAAAAAATTTAAATTTTTTTTGCAAAAACACTTGCAAATCGTGAAAAAAAATAGTACAATTAAATAAAGATGGTGGATTGTGGTGCAAAAGGGAGCAGGAAAAACGCTTTTTTCGAGAAAATTTTCAAAAAAATCGTGTTTTGCTTCCATTTGTAGATTTCAGATTTTGAAAAAACGGCAGAAAGGATGGTGAAAGGCATTGTTTATCGGCGAACATCAGCACACGCTGGATGCAAAAGGCAGAATCTTCGTTCCCGCAAAGTTTCGTGACGGTTTGGGCGATGTCTTTTATTTAACCATCGGCCTCGATAACTGCCTGTTTGCTTTCCCCGTTTTAGAGTTTGAGCGTTTAAAAGCCAAACTTGATGCCATCTCCATCACCAATAAAGACGCCCGCCATTTTGCCCGCTACTTTTTTGCAAGAGCCTGCGAATGCGAAATGGATAAGCAGGGGCGTGTTATGATTCCCTCTCTTTTGCAGGAATATGCCGGTTTAACCAAAGAAGTTACCGTTGTTGGCGTTTCAAGCCGCGTGGAACTGTGGAACACCGAAGCCTGGGAGAAGGAACACAGTTTCGATAATTTCAGCCCCGATGAATTTTCTGAAAAAATGGAGCTGTTAGGCCTATGATAAACACAGAGTTTCATCATATTCCCGTAATGCTCAATGCCTGCCTTGAGGCTCTCTGCATTCACCCCGACGGGGTTTATGTTGACGGTACGCTTGGCGGCGCAGGGCATTCATACGAAATTGCAAAGCGTTTAACCACCGGCCGTCTCATTGGTTTTGACCGTGACCCGGCCGCCATTTCCGCATCTGGTATAAGACTAGCCTCTTTCGGCGATTCCATAACTCTCGTAAACCGTAACCATTCGGAAGTAAGAGATGTTTTACACGAACTTTCCATTCCTAACATTGCCGGAGCTTTGCTTGATCTCGGCGTTTCCTCACACCAACTTGACGAAGCCGAAAGAGGATTTTCTTATATGCACGATGCGCCCCTTGATATGCGAATGAACCCGGGCGATGCCTTAAGCGCGTTTGATGTTGTGAACACCTACCCGCAAGATGTGCTCGAAGCCATTATCTGGAACTACGGCGAAGAGCGTTGGGCAAAGCGCATTGCCGAGTTCATTGTAGAGGCCCGCAGCCACGGGGTTGTTAAAACCACCGGCGAACTGGTCGAAATTATTAAAAAAGCCGTTCCGAAAGACGCACGGCGCGATGGTCCCCATCCCGCCAAGCGAACCTTTCAGGCAATTCGCATCGAGGTCAACAACGAACTCTCTGACCTGAAAAACACGGTGTATGACTTTATTGATGCTTTAGCCCCCGGCGGCAGGCTTGCCATTATCACATTCCACTCATTAGAAGACAGAATTGTGAAAACTGCCTACCGCGACAAAGAAAAGGGTTGCACCTGCCCGCCCGAATGGCCCATTTGCCGTTGCGGCATAGAGAGCGCCGGCAAGGTGATTACGCGCAAACCCATTCTCCCCACCGAAGAAGAATTAAGCCAAAACCCCAGAGCCCGGAGCGCTAAACTCCGTGTCTTTGAGAAAAAATAAAAAAAACAAACGATTGGAGTGACTGACAGGTGAACACAAGAAGCAATCTGGCGTATGACAACAGACAAACTGCTACCTACCCCGAACAATTCTCTTATTCTTCGCCAAATGTCAGAATTAAGGTTTCTAAAAAAAGTGAACAGGTTGTGCAAAAGCGTGCCGATGTTGCAGGCATCGCCAGAGTTTTTCTCGTGGTCGCCTTTGCTTTTGTTGTGCTTTTCCGCGGCGTTATTATTACCGATAAAACTGCAACAGTTCAAACAAAAAATTCTATGCTCGAAGCCACCATTGCCTCCAACGAAAAACTGCAGGTTGAAATCGACCAGGCGCTTGACTTAGACAAGATTGAAACCATTGCCCGTGATGAACTTGGTATGCGTCCTGCCGAAAAATATCAAACCGTTTATTTAAACTTTTCACAAACCGACTATGTTGAAAAGGTTGCCACACCCGATTCTCACATCGGCGCTTTTTTAAGCAACATTGTGTCATATTTGAACTAAAGGATTATTATAATGTACTAAACCTTATAAAGGAGCAGCGGCCCGCTATGCGTGGCCGCAAATGTTAATTATGAGCCAGACCGTTCCGAAACGCAAACTGAGAGTCAAAATTTTATATGCTTTTCTGGGCTTTGCCGCTATTTTATTGTTGCTGGGGGCAAGGCTTGTTTTTTTACAGTTGATAGAAGGCCCCGAACTGCAAAAAAAGGCCATTGAACAACAAACCCGTGACAATTTAATCGCCTCACACAGAGGCGCTATTTATGACAGAAACAAAAAGAAACTCGCCCAAAGTTCAACAGCGCAGACCATTACGGCGAATCCCAGCGAAATAAAAAAAGCCAAACACGACCCCGTTGTTTACGCGGCAAAACTCTCTCCCGTTTTAGAGGTGGAGACAGACGAGTTGGTTGAACTTTTAAGCAAAGAAACCAACCATGTTACCTTAAAGCGCCGCGTTGAAGACGATGTGGCAAACGCTGTTCGCGCGCTTGAACTCACCGGCATATATCTGCAGGAAGATGCCAAGCGCTACTACCCTTACGGCAACTTTGCCTCTCACATTCTTGGTTTTGTCGGTTTTGACAATCAGGGTCTAGGCGGCATTGAAATGGTTTATGAAGATGAACTAAAAGGTGAACCCGGCCGCGTGATTGCTTTAAAAAATGCGCTGGAAAACGATATGCCTTTTAAAGAAGAAACACACATCGACCCTGAAAACGGCACGAATGTGGTTCTCACCATTGACGAAGTGATTCAGCATTTTGCCGAAAAACATCTGGAAAAAGCCTACCACGAAGAAAAGGTTCAGTCAGGCGCCTGCGCCATTGTTACCGATGTGCAAACCGGCGAAGTGCTTGCAATGACAACCAAATCAGACTTCGATTTAAACAATCCTTTTGCACTGCCCGAAGAAATTGAAACACAACTCTCTGCAATGCCCGAGGGTGAAGAAAGAACAAAAGCCCGCTCCGATGCTTTGCAGAAAATGTGGCGAAACAAAGCCGTTGTTGACTCTTATGAGCCCGGCTCATGCTTTAAAATCATCACCGGCTGCATGGCACTGGAAGAGGGGTTAATCACGCCGAACAGTTCATTTTTCTGTTCCGGCACAAAAAAGGTAGAAAACCGCACCATCGGTTGTTCTCACCGCGACGGCCACGGCGCACAAACCTTTGCCGATGCCGTTAAAAACTCCTGCAACCCCGCCTTTATTGATGTGGGCCTTTTAATAGGAAAAGAAAAGTTTAAAGAATATTATAAAGCCTTTGGATTTATGGATGTTACCGGCTTTGACCTGCCCGGTGAAGCCTCGGGTATTTTCTACTCAGACCAGAATTATAACACCGTTGAACTTGCAACGGCCTCGTTTGGTCAGGGCCCGGTGGTAACCCCGCTTCAGTTAATGGCAGCCGTTGGCGCTGTTGCAAACGGCGGCAAACTGATGAAGCCGTTTTTGGTTAAAGAACTGGTTGATAACGATGGCAACATCCTGAAAAAAACCGAGCCTACCATTGTTCGTCAGGTTATTTCTCAAAAAACCTCCGAGCAGATGTGTGCCATGCTTGAAAACACCGTGGCAAACGGCACAGGTCAGAACGCTTACATTAAAGGCTATCGCGTTGCCGGCAAAACAGGCACTTCTGAAAAAGTGCCGCGCGGCAGCGGAAAATATATTTCTTCGTTCATCGCCTTTGCACCGGCAAACGACCCGAAAATCGCTTGCCTCGTAGTGCTGGATGAACCATCAAACGGCCAGTATTACGGTGGCGCCATTGCCGCACCGGTTGTGGGCAAAATTTTAGAAGACACCCTGCGCTATTTAGGCATTGAACCGCAATACACCGAAGAAGAAAAACAAACACTTGATGTTTTCGTGCCTGATGTGAAGGGGCTTTCTACCGAAAATGCCATCAAGAATCTGAAAAACGAAAGTTTAACCTACCGAATTGTAGGTAGCGGCAGCACCGTGCTGAGCCAGACCCCGAAAACCGGCTCTACCCTGCCTGCTAATTCTGTGGTTATTTTATACACCGATGATAAAACCGTTAACACGGTAACCGTGCCCGATGTAACCAACCTGTCGCTTGCCGAAGCGCAGGCGCGGCTTGCCGAGCATAGGCTGAATATGAATGTTACCGGTGCCGGTGCAACGGGCAACTCATCAAATATGACCGTTGCAAACAGCCAATATCCCGCTCCCGGTGCACAGGTTGAAGAAGGCAGCGTGGTTGAGGTTGAGTTCAGATATTTAGATGTTGACTAACCAAGGCACCCCTCTGGATTGCCGGAAAGGATTTCTTATGAAAATTTCACAACTGTTAAACGGTGTTGCTCTTGAAACCCCGCTGAAAGATGATATTGAAATCACAAGCGTTGCCTACGATTCGCGCAAGGTAACCCCCGGCTGTCTTTTTGTTTGCATTAAGGGTTTTGTCACCGACGGCCATGTGTATATTGACAAAGCCATTGAAAACGGTGCCGCCGCCATTTTGGTGCAAGATGAGGTAAACGGAGCGGCCGTTCCCGTCATCCGCGCGGCAGATACGCGCAAGGCCTTAGCACAAATCGGCGCTAACTTTTACGGCCACCCTGAGAAGCAGTTAACCGTTATCGGTGTCACCGGCACAAACGGTAAAACTTCGGTGGCAAACCTCATTAAAAGCACGCTGGAAGCAGTTGGTGAAACCGTGGGGCTCATCGGCACAAACGGCAATATGATCGGCAGCAAAATGCTGTCAACCGAGCGCACCACGCCCGAGTCTCTTGAACTTTCTGCTCTGTTTCGGCAAATGGTAGACGAAGGTATTCGCTATGTTGTGATGGAAGTTTCATCACACTCGCTGTTTCTCCACCGTGTTTACGGCATCCCCTTTAAAGTGGGCATCTTCACAAACCTAACTCAAGACCATTTAGATTTTCACATAACAATGGAAAATTACTATCTCGCAAAACGGATGTTATTTGACCTTTGCGAGATTGGTGTTACCAACACAGACGACGCGGCAGGCAAGCGCATCAAAGAAGAAGCCCCCTGCCCTGTTTTAACCTACAGTATAGACTCCTGTGCCGACTTTATGGCAAAGAACATTGACATCACAGCAAAGGGTGTTACCTTCACCCTACAAACGAATGAAGCAAGTTTTGAAGCGTTTATGCAAATCCCCGGCAAATTTTCTGCTTATAACGCCATGGCCGCCTTTTGCGCTTGCACCGCTTTAGGAATTGCGCCCGAAGCAATTCTTTTGGCCTTATCAAAAGTCGAGGGCATAAAAGGCCGCATCGAGACTCTGCCCACCAACACCGAATACACCGTGATTATTGACTATGCGCACACTCCCGACGGTATTGAAAATATTTTAAACACCGTGAGAGAGTTTGCAAAAAACAGAGTCATCACCGTCTTTGGTTGCGGTGGCGACCGCGATGCTACAAAACGCCCGATTATGGGTGAAATGGCAGGTAAACTTTCAGATTACTGCATCATCACCTCTGATAACCCCCGCACAGAAGAACCTATGAGCATCATTTACCAGATTGAAGATGGTATGAAGCGCACCGGCTGTGAATATACTGTCATAGAAAACCGTCGCGAGGCAATTTCTCACGCTCTTAGCATCGGGCAGGCAGGTGACTGCATTGTGCTCGCAGGCAAAGGGCACGAAACCTATCAGATTATCGGCAAAGAAAAGCATCATTTTGATGAGCGCGAGGTTGTTGCAGAACTGCTTGCCGAATTGACGGAATAAAAAAATTAGCAAAAAGGTTGATGAGCAATGAAAAGTTTAACTTTACATGATATTGTCACCGCCACCGGCGGCACACTGCTTTCAGGTGACGGAAACCAAACCGTTTCTGCCATTTGCACCGACACGCGAAAACTGATTCCCGGCAGTTTGTTTGTGCCCATTGTGGGCGAAACATTTGACGGTCACAATTTCATTCAAAATGCTTTAGAGAGCACTTGTGCTGCTTCTCTTACCGCAAAGCAGGAAGTTAAAACCGACAAAGGCCTCATTCTGGTGCCAGACACCCGCCGCGCGCTGGGTGACATTGCTGCTTTTTATAAAAAACAGTTTCACATTCCCTTTGTTGCCATTACCGGCAGCGTGGGCAAAACCACGGTGAAAGAACTCACAAACGCCGTTCTTTCAACCAAATTTAATGTTTTAAAAAATGAAGGGAACTTTAATAACGACATTGGTCTGCCGCTAACGCTGTTTCGTTTAGAAAGCGAGCACGAGGTTGCCATCACCGAAATGGGTATGAGTGACTTTGGCGAAATTGACTATCTGGCCGGCATTGTTAAACCGAACATCGGCATTGTAACAAACATCGGCCTTTCTCATATTGAACATTTAGGCTCACAGGAGAACATTTACAAAGCAAAGGCCGAATTGTTCTCTCATATTGATGCAAACGGCACGGTGATTTTAAACGGCGACGATCCGATTTTAATGCTACACAAAGATGAAATAGCGCAAAAAACCGTTACAGTTGGTCTTTCAGCAGGCTCTGACCTGACGGCGACCGACATCTGCACCCACAACGACAGTTTGAGTTTTACTGCCGTTTACGGTGAAAAAAAGGTGCCTGTTGCCCTCTCCTTCCCCGGTGAGCATAATGTGATAAATGCCCTGCTCGCCTGCGCCGTCGGTCTGGCGCTGGGCATCTCTTTAGAAGATGCCGCACGCGGGCTGACCGACTATGTGCCAAAAGACAGACGAATGCAACTCATTGAATGCGGTGGTATGACCATAATAAATGATTGTTACAACGCCGCTCCCGCATCTATGGAGGCAGGGATCCGCGTGCTTGCAGGCTTTGACGGTCGCAAGATTGCTGTTTTGGGCGACATTAAAGAACTGGGCGATTTTGCCGAAAATAGTCACAGGTTTGTTGGCGCAGTTGCCGCCACAGAGGGCATTGACCTGCTTTTTACCTTTGGTGAAAATGCAAAATGGATAGCCGAAAGCGCTATGCTTAACGGCATGTCGGCAGATTCTGTTTTTGCTTTTACTGATATGGAACTTTTGCTTTCATCTCTGAAAGATATTGTAAAAAAAGGCGATACCATTCTGGTCAAAGCGTCCCGGGCTATGCGTCTTGAGCGGGTTACCGAATTTTTAACAACTCTTAAATAAAAAAACAAAGGAGAATTACTATGAAAAATATGATAATTGCTGCGGTCATTTCACTCATTCTGAGTTTGATTCTGACACCGCTTCTCATTCCCTTTTTGCGCCGTTTAAAATTCGGTCAGACCATTCGTGAAGACGGCCCCAGCTGGCATCGCGTTAAAAACGGCACGCCTACAATGGGCGGCATTGCCTTTATCATCGCCTCTGTTGTTGCCACTTTGGTTGTTCTCTTCTTTTCCGAAGCACCCCGCTATGAACTGATTATCCCCATTCTGACAGCGCTCGGCTTCGGCCTTGTTGGCTTTATTGATGACTATATTAAAGTTGTAAAAAAACGGAATCTCGGTCTTTCTGCCAAACATAAATTTCTGGCGCAGATTTTAGTGGCCGTTTTAAGCACACTTGCAATGAAATTTTTCGGTTGCATCAACGGCGAACTGATCATTCCCTTTCTCTCGAACACAATAGATATTGGTTATTTTGTGCTTCCGCTCACGGTTTTGGTTCAACTTGCGGTTGTTAACAGCGCGAACATAACCGATGGTTTAGATGGTCTTGCAGCCAGCGTAACTTTAATTGTTTGCTTGTTCTTTGCCCTGTGTGCAACTGTGTTCCCCACCGGCGGTGGCATCTTTATTGCAGCAGTTGCCGGCGGCTGTGTTGGCTTTTTGTTCTTTAACGCCAACCCCGCAAAAGTGTTTATGGGTGACACCGGTGCACAGTTTTTGGGTGGTGCGGTTGCCGCGGTTGCCTCTATGATTAAAATGCCCCTGATTTTAATCATCGTTGGCGGTGTTTATTTAATTGAAACCCTTTCGGTTATTTTGCAGGTAACTTCTTTTAAACTGACCGGCAAGCGCATTTTCAAAATGGCACCCATTCATCACCATTTTGAAAAGTGCAATATGACCGAAAAACAAATTGTTTTTCTCTTTTCTTTCGTAACGCTTGTTTTGTGCATCATCGGCTTTTTCTCTGTCAGAGGGCTGTAAACATAATCTATCTATAAAGGATGGTGATATCATTTGAACGCCCAGGTAAACAACACAAAAGATACAAAAAAGCAAGCCAAAAAAGAACGGTTACCAAAAGCAGGTTTTGACTTCGGCTTTCTGTTCATGGTGATATTACTCCTTGCTTTGGGGCTTTTAATGGTTTTTTCAGCAAGTTATCCCTATGCATACTACATGCAGCAGGATGGTTTTCTTTTTATCAGAAAACAACTTCTCGTCGCCCTTGTTGGTGCTGTTGCAATGATTTTCACGGCGAATTTTGACTATCGCAAATATAAAAAACTCGCTTTTCCGATTTTAATTGCCACCACCGTTTTGCTTTTGGCTGTTTTAATCATCGGCAAAAGTTTTAACGGCGCCAAGCGCTGGCTCGGTTTTGGCAGTTTAACCTTTCAGCCTTCAGAGGTTGCAAAGTTTGCACTCATCATTTATTTTGCCACCGGTCTTGCCAATATAAAGGATAAAATCAAAGACTTTCGTTATTTCATCCGTTATTGGCTCATCACGGCGGTGTTTATGGGTCTGCTGCTTCTTGAACCGCACTTCTCGGTGTGCATCATCATCGGGCTCACGCTGGTCATTTTGCTCCTTGTGGCAGGTGCAAAACTCTGGCATTTTCTTGTTCTTGCCGCGCCGGCTATTGCAGGCATTGTTGTCATTGTCATTGCAGCACCTTACCGTTTGCAACGCTGGACCACATTTTTAGACCCGTATTCTGACCCCTTAGGTGCCGGCTGGCAGATTATTCAGTCACTCTACGCCATCGGCTCGGGCGGTCTTTTTGGTGTTGGTTTTGGCAATTCAAGACAAAAGTTTTTATACATCTCTGAACCGCAGAACGATTTTATTTTCTCTATTATTTGCGAAGAACTCGGTTTAATCGGCGCTCTGGCAGTTTTGGTTATTTTCGCGCTTTTTCTCTGGCGCGGTCTTAAAATTGCCGTCAACGCGCCTGATGCTTTCGGCAGTTTTCTGGTAACGGGCATCATCTCTTTGGTGGGTGTGCAAACCGTTTTAAACATTGGCGTTGTTACCTCATCTATCCCCACCACCGGCATCCCGCTCCCCTTCTTCTCTGCCGGCGGCACATCACTTATGTTCTTAATGGCGGCAATGGGTATTGTTTTAAATGTTTCAAAGCATCAAAAGCAAACACTGTAAAAAAGGAGTTTGTTATGAAGGTTATTATTTCAGGCGGCGGTACAGCCGGCCACATTAACCCCGCTCTTGCAATTGCAGAACGGCTCAAAACAGAATATAACGCCGAGATTCTCTTCATTGGAACCGAGAAAGGCCTTGAAAGCCGTCTTGTTCCAAAGGCAGGTTTCGACATCCGCTATGTTGAGGTTTCAGGCTTAATCCGTCGCTTAACACTTAAAAACTTTTTGGTGATTAAGCAGTTTCTCTCGGCTATTTTCACCACCAAAAAAATCGTTAAAGAATTTGGAGCCGATGTGGTTATCGGCACCGGCGGTTATGTGTGCGCCCCCGTTCTCTACGCGGCCCACGCGATGAAAATCCCCACGCTGATTCATGAGCAGAATGTCATCCCCGGTGTTACGGTGAAACTCGCCGCAGGCATTGTGGATAAACTCTGCATCAGTTTCCCGCAAACAACAAAGCATTTAAAGCCGGCTTATGAAAAGAAATGCGTTTTAACGGGCAACCCCCTGCGCGAGGCAATGCTTTGTGTCGATAAAGAAGAAGCCCGCAAAAAACTCGGGCTTGATGAACGCCCCTTCATTGTTGCCTTTGGCGGCAGTTTGGGAGCCGAGCGTTTGAACAACGCTGTTATTTCGCTGCTGAATGCAGATACAACAAACGGTTTTCAGTTCCTTTTAGGAACGGGCCAGCGCTATTTTGATGCTGTTTCATCTGCGCTGACCAACAAAAATGAAGCATTTCGAATTCTGTCCTATATTGATAATATGGATACCGTTATGGCGGCGGCAGATCTGGTGATTGGGCGCGCCGGCGCGCTGACTGTCAGCGAACTTTGCGCTATGGGTAAACCCTCTATTTTAATCCCCTCGCCCCATGTGGCACACGACCACCAGACTTATAATGCAAAAAGTGTGGAATCGGCAGGCGGTGCTGTGATGATTCCCGATAGCGAATTAGACGGCGAGCATTTAATTGCCGCCATCACAAATCTGCTTGAAAATCCCGAAAATGTGAAAAAAATGGCAGAAAATGCAAAGAAAATTGGTATCACAGACGGAACCAAGCGCATTTGCGATGTGGTTTGTGAATTGATACAATAACATATTTTACAGTAGAAAAACGCCGCAAAAACCCTTGCACCTGTAGCAAAGAAAGTTCCCTTGCATACTATGATACTGTAAAAGTTTTGCTTTTAAAAGCCAACCTTACAATATCAGGAGGTGTAAATTTTGGGTAAACTCATCATAAAAGGCGGCACGCCGCTTCATGGCGATGTTACGGTTCACGGCTCTAAAAACGCTGTGCTCCCCATTTTAGCGGCCACGGTTTTATGCACAAACGGGGTTACGGTTCTTCATAACTGCCCCTGTATCAGCGATGTGAAAACCACCATAAAAATTCTGCGTCATTTGGGGGCAAAGGTGCACCAAAGCGGCCACACCATAACGGTTGATGCACGCAAAAAAATCAAAACAACCATTCCTAAACACCTTATGCTCCGGCTCCGCTCTTCCATTATATTTATGGGGGCCATTGCGGCACGAAACAAAAAAGCAAACATTTATGCCCCCGGCGGATGTTGCCTTGGCGCACGACCGATTGATTTACATATTGCCACCCTGCAAAAATTAGGGTGTGACATTGTTGAGAAAAAGTCTAAAATAACCGTAGATGCCAAAAATCTCTGCTGTGCTGAACTTAACCTTCGTTTTCCCAGCGTTGGCGCAACAGAAAACATTCTGTTGGCTGCTTGTTTAGCCTGCGGCACCACGCGGATAAAAAACGCGGCAAAAGAACCCGAAATTGTTGACCTGGCTAATTTTTTAAACGCCATGGGTGCCAATATTTCCGGCGCAGGTACAGATGAAATTACCATAACAGGCACAGCCGAACTCCACGGAACAGAATACACCGTTATGCCCGACCGCATCGAGGCTATTACCTATTTGTGCTGCGGTGCTGTAACCGGCGGTGATATTTGTCTGCACGGCGCTAATGCGGCCCACCTTGAAGCCGCCCTTGCGCGTTTGGCTGAATGTGGTTGCCACATTGAGGCAGAGGGTGATGCAATCCGCCTGGCTGCTCCTGAGCGACTCACGGCGCCGACTGATATTGAAACCGCACCCTACCCCGGTTTTCCAACCGATGCGCAGTCTTTGTTTTTAGCACTGCTTGCAACGGCAGACGGTACCAGCAAAATTTATGAAAGAATTTTTGAAAGCCGCTTTAAAACAGCAGATGAGCTCGCGCTGATGGGGGCCGACATCACAGTTTGTGATGATTCTGCAACCGTTTGCGGCAAAAAACGCTTGCGCGGTTCTCAGGTTCGTGCGCAAGATCTGCGCGGCGGTGCCGCTATGGTCATTGCTGCCCTTGCCGCCAGCGGCATAACTGAAATTGAAAATGTTTGTTACATTGACAGAGGCTACGAAGATTTGGAAGAAACCCTAACTGCTTTGGGCGCTTGCATCAAACGAATATCATAAAAAAACTCAGAAAGGCAGAGCCAATGAGTGAGAATTTAACACTAAAGCAAAGAAAAAGAAGAAAAAAAGTGATCAGAAGAAGGCGTGTGCTTCTCCTGCTTTTGCTGGTTGCCATTGTAACCGGCATTTGCTTGTTCACGCCTTTTTTTAATGTGAAAACCGTTGAAGTGCGGGGTAACGAAGAAATTGCAACCGAATATATTTTAGAATCTGCATCCGTCACACCCGACATCAACATTTTCAAAGTCAACAAAAGAAAAATCAAAAAATCCGTTATGTCCATCCCCGAAATTGAAGATGTTAAGGTGCGCCGGGTGCTGCCTTCAAAAATCCGCCTTGAAGTAACCGAAACACCCGCTGCTCTGTATTTTCCTTATATGACAGGCTACGCCTTAACGAACATCCACGGCCGCGTAATTGATTTGACAGACTCTGTCGAGGGTTTAAATCTGTTGCAGATTACGGGCATTGACATTGAAAACGCCGAAATTTATAAAAAAATATCTGTACAAGATGATAAGAAGTTTGATATAATAATACATACCATTCAGGCTATCAACCGTGTCGGTTTACTGCAGGAGGTTCGTTCGTGTCACTTCGATGACCTTTCTGATTTTCACCTGTATCTGCACGACGGCACCAAGATTATGTTCGGCAAACTCTCACCCGACGATACAAAGCGCCTTGAATACCAACTCTCTGTACTGACAAAGGTGCTCGTGCAGGTGAACCGGACCGAGGGAGCCTATATTGACCTCACCACCCCCGAACGCGCGGTTTACGGTGTCAACGAGCCGGAGCCCTCTCCACAGCCCGAGGCTGAAGAAGGCGCAACGGCCGATGAGAGCCAAGCGGAACCCGGCAGCAAAGACGAGGCAACCGATAAAGAAACAAAAAGCACCGACGAGAATGGGAATGAAAGCAAAGGAGACAACCAACTGTGATAAAAGACCACAAAGCACAAATTGTCACCGGCATTGTAATTCTGATTTTAACCTTTTTGCTGGCACTTCAGTTTAAAAGCGTTACCTTTAACAAAGAAGAAAATCAACTTACCAATATGCGCGTAGATGAACTTGTAACCGAAATCAAAAAAGAGCGCGAAATTAACGAAGATTTGAAAAAACAGATTGAGGCCTATCAGAATGATATTGCCCAATACCGTGAAGATGCCGAGCAGAACAGCGGCTATTCAAACTTTCTCTCCGAGCAGCTGCGCCGCGCCGAAATCATGGCCGGCTTTACCGATGTAAAAGGCCCGGGCATCACCATCACTTTAAATGATATTGATAACCGCAAAGCGCAGAACCAATCGCTCTCAGCAAGTGAAACGCTGATTCACGATGAAGACCTGCGCAGGGTAATTAACGAACTTTGCGCCGCAGGGGCAGAGGCCATTTGCATTAACGACAGCCGCATCATCAGCACCAGCGCGATTCGCTGTGTAGGTCCTACCATTTTGGTTAATGATACAAAAATGGCACCACCCTATGTGATTAAGGCCATCGGCAAAACCAATCAACTCGAAGCCGCCATGAACTTAAACGGCGGTGTGATAGACAATTTAGAAGTGTGGGGCTTTAGCGTGCAGATTGCCAAAAATACGGAACTTTTGATTCCCAAATACAGCGGCACGGTGAACTTCTCCAGCGCTGTAGCCATTGACACCGCAAAGGAGGGAACCGGCAGATGATTATTGTAATTTGTGCTCTGGTCGGTGTTGTTGCCGGCATTTTGTTCCCCTACCATATTCCCTCTGCCTACTCGCAATATGCGGCAATGATTATTCTGGCGCTGCTTGACTCGGTGTTCGGCGCCGCCTCTGCCGCCACGCGGAAAAATTTCGATTTATACACATTTATCACCGGTTTTATTTGTAACAGCCTGCTGGCCGTTCTTTTGACCTATATG
>JAZRUU010000119.1:0-6317 GCA_045652725.1 Clostridia bacterium
AGCGACCGAGAATCGGTCGCTTTTTTATTATGTGCATCAAACGATGACTGCCTGATTTTGTTTTTCTTTAACCACTTTAATGAGTTCAGAAAGCGGCTTGCCGGCTTTTAACATTTCGTAGTTTGCCATAATGTTCTGATATACAGCATCTTCAGCCTTTAAGCCTGCAACTTCTGTCAGAATCACTTCCGGCGTCATAGGTTCTTCACCCTCACGGGTAAAGAGGAGAGAAGCGGCAATTGCAAGTTCAATAAAATCAGTTGCAACGCCCTGCTCACAGCACAGGCGCAACGCGCCAATCATACGGTCATTGGGCGAAAGTTTGCGCTTAATATCTCCGCCGACACGGGCGTTGGTGTCGCCCAACTGCTTGTTAGAGAAACGGTAAACCAGATTCTCAACATGGTTGTTAAGACCCTGAAATTCCACGCCGTATTTCTTGCTCATAGCAAGAGCCGATTCCTGCATTGCGCGCAAAACAATCAGTTCAACTTCGGGAATGCCAATGCTTTCCCAAATGGTTTCTTTGCCAAGATACTGGCCAAGGTATGCAGTAGACGCGTGACCCATATTATGTACAAACAGTTTTCTCTCAATGTAATAAGAGAACGGTGCAAAGGGCACGAGATTTTCAATGGCGGGGATTTCACCGCGGAAAGCGTTTTTATCTACCGGCAGACGGTCATAACGCTCAACGCAAACGCGCAGGGGATTGCCGTCTTTCATTGCATCGGTCTGAATGGGAACCATTCTGCCGATGGAGGCTTCAACAAAACCGACCTTGTCTAAGAATTTGCGTTCTTCTTCAGTCATCAGGTCAGAAATCATACCCTTTAAAAATTCATCTGCCCCGATTAAGTTTTCGCAGATGATAATATCAAGCGGTTGCTTGTTGCCGGTGGTAAAGCGCTTTACAATACCTTCTTTAAAAGGTTTAACAACGAACTTTAAAACATTCACACCAACGGCGGTGGCGCAAAGGTCAGCGTTTGCAATGGCATCTGAAACGGCTTCTAAATCGTTGCCGTCAATACCGTTGATGTTCTGCACCATAACTTCATCATAACCCTCGCCCTTTAAAATTCTGACGGGATATTCTTTTTTAGTGTTAAGCAGCGACAAAAGTTCCTGATTTACATCTACGAAACTGACAGCATAACCTGCCTGAAACATCAACTGGCCAATAAAGCCGCGGCCGATGTTACCGCCGCCATACATAACTGCTTTTTTCATTTTTTTCTCTCCATTTCTCAGCCCGGCTGATTTTCTTCCATAAATTTCTTGATTTCTTCATAAGATTTAATGCCGGTAGAAGCACCAACAGCCATAACGCAATGGGTTGCAACGGCATTTGCAAACTGAGCGCTTTCGGTCATAGACATACCGTGGGTTAAACCATAGAGGAAGCCGGAGCAGAAAGAGTCGCCCGCGCCGGTGGTATCTACCGGTTTAAAGCCTAAATAGGTAGGCATAATAACGCCTTCAGAATCTTTGGTTTCACGAACATAGCAACCATCTTTACCAACTTTAATGGCAACATGCTTTGCACCCAAATCAAAGAAACAGTCTGCAATGTCTTTTAAATCTTCTTTGCCGCCGGCAAACATTCTGGCTTCATCAATGCTGGGGATGAAATAGTCAATATAAGGCATGCAGGGACGAATCACATCAATCCAGCGACCAGAGTTATCCCAGGCACTGTCTAAAACGGTGATTTTGCCCATTTCTTTACATTTCTTCAAAAATTCTGCACAGGGCTCGCCGTCAAAACCGGGCATCAGCATGGTGCCTGCAACAAAAACAACTTTAGAATCGCGAATAACATCATAGTTCACATCGCTTTCGGTGAATGCGCCGTTTGCACCAACGCAGTGCAAAAAGGAACGCTCGCCGCTATCGTCAACAATAACAACAGAAGCAGAGGTGGGATGTTCTTTGCTCACTTTAATACCATCGGTAGTTAAGCCGAGTTTCTTTACTTCTTCCAGCATAAAGGTACCAAAACCATCATCACCAACCATGCCCATCAGCGCAATGTTGGCACCCAGTTTTTTCATGTCAACGCCGGCGTTCACAGCACAGCCGCCGGTGTAGAGATTTAAACTGTCAATCTGGTCAAGTTTTCCGGGCTCGGGAAGTTTTGTAATAGGTTTTGCAATACAGTCAGCAACGAAAATGCCGACGCAAGCTACATCATACATTTTTATATCCTCCTAAATTTTCTTTCTTATAAATAAACTTAATTTTTATTATATACCCAAACGGCATAAGATGCAAGACCTAACTGCCAAAAAACGGCTTTTTTTACGAAATGTTGCCATCTTCATCGGCCAGCAAAGCCCAGACAACCTCATCTTTTAGCGGGGCGGCGGTGCGGTAAGCATCCGAATCGGCACGAAAGGCGCAAACAGGATGATAGCGGCAATGCTCGCAGGGGAAGGTTCCGTCTGCTTTGCAGGGGGAGATGGTTGCCGAACCCGAAAGAATTTCGCGGCCGATTTCGCCAACAATGCGGCGCACATATGCCTTAAGCTGATTAAACTGCGAAAGGGTGGCGTAGTTGCCTCCGGAGGCAGAAAGGGAACCATCGTTGTTCATACGCGCGGGCAAAATGGCAGAATGACCCGAAATGCCCTTATCCATGGCTCTCACAATTTCGGCATCGTTTATCAAAAGCCCCTTCATTTTAAATTGCTTAATAAGTGCCGCTTCGGTGTTTTTATCATTGGCGCTCACGCGCTGGTCCGCCAGGCGGAAGTAGAACAAACCGGCCGGTTTCGGATTTTCGCCGAATGCATCTGAATCGTTTGCGGCAATTAAGTAGACAGCAAGTTGCAATGATAAGCGGTTATAAATATCGTGCAGGCGAAAATTCTTGTTGCCCGATTTGTAGTCGATGATTTTAATGTAGACCTCGGCATCACGCTTTAAAGTGTCTATGCGGTCGATTCGCCCCGTGACGGTGATGCTCTCGCCTGTTGGCAGATTGATAACAAGCGGGGGCAAAAGCCCATTTTCGTCAAAGGCCACTTCAAAGGCACAAGGTTCGAATTCACCCTTTTGAATGTGTGTAACAATCATAGAGAGTAGTTTTGTAAGTTGCACTTTGAGCCTGCGAATCAATGCGGCAAGTCTGTTTTCGGCGTAAAGATGACGGATGAAAAGCGAAGAGAAGAGTTCTGTTACGGTTTCCTCTGCAAGCGCCGCTGCCTCACTGGTTGTTATGTCGGCATAATCCATTTTTTTATCCACAATTTTTTGTGTGGCAAGTTCCACAAGTTTATGTAGCAATTGGCCAACATCGGGCGCATCAATTTTTAAAATTTTTCTCTCCCTTGCCTTTAAACCATATTGCAGAAAATAAGCAAACGGGCAACTGCTGAACCGTTCTAATCTTGTGATGCTGGTATGAAGGTTTTTGCCATAAAGCGCTTTGGCAAGTTCGGGCGATAAATCGGTCACCTGATGGCTATATTCGCTGTAGCGCACCATAGAAGCATAGCGGGTGGCGTAGTCAGAATCGTTGCCAAAAAAGTTTTTGAGCGAGGCGGCTGCTTCGTCGCCGTCATTAAAATGCTCTAAAACATATTGCCAGGCAGAACCTTTGCCGGCGATGATTTCTTCAGCCGCGGGGGGCGCTGTCAGATTGTTGGTAACCGAAAGCGCAGGGAAAAGTTTTAAAAGCCGCTGAATGAAAGGCGAGGGGAGCAGGCCCTTTCCTTCCTGGTCGGCAACGGGATAGCTCACATGCATAGAACCGTTGCTGATGTTTAAAGCACTGTAAACAAGATATTGGTTCTGAAATGCAATCTTCTTCCCGTCAGGGCCGAGTGAAAGCCCCTGCTTTTCTAACTGCGCGCGCTCGCTGTCTTTAATGAGCCCTTCGCTTGGCGGTGCATCGGGAAAAGTGCCCGCCACAGCCCCAATTACAAACAACGCCTTAACATTTTTAACTAAAGAACGGCCGGCGTCGCCTAAAAACACCTGGTCGGCCGATGGCGGAATGGTAGACATTTCGCATTGTGAGAGACCGGCGGTGATAATGGTTTCAAGGCGCTTTAAACCAATTTTTTCATCCCCCAGACAGGTGACAAGTTCATCTAAAAGTGTAATCAGCAGGTTATAAATTTCACCGTGCTCTTCGGCCTGTTGATGGCGGCCTTGCGCCGCCAGGGCCTTTGTTTCACTTTCAACCTTCTGATATAAATGAATGGATTCAAAATAGCGGAAGAAGGCTTCGGCACGGTGGGTAACAAGGCGATTTTCTGCCAAATCGTTCTTGAGTGCCAGAAGGGGAGAAAGTGCTTTATCACGCAGGCGGAGCATAAACTGCGCTTTTTTTGTTTCGTCGGCGTCCCACTCTTCATCAGGGTTAAACACCGAATCAGCGCGTTTTAAAAAGCGCGAATTGTCTGTCCAGTCCTGCGGTTTTAATCTGCCGGCAAGAGCGTAGTTCTCCAAAATATCTGCTTCGTCAGGCGTAAGGCCGGCATATCCGGTTTTGATATATGTCATCAGCACCTCGGTGCGAAAACCGTCACTCATAAGCCGCAAAAGTGATGAAAATAGAATCATAATGGGGTGGGCGAGCAGAACGCGTTTTCTGTCAAAAAAAACAGGAATCCCGTAAACGGGGAAAACCGTTTGAATCAAATTGGCATAGTTTTCGGGCGTGCCGGCAACAATGGCAATGTCACGATAGCGCAGGCCGTTTTCACGAACAAGCCGACAGATATTTGCGGCCAAAACCTGCACCTCGGTGTATGGGTCAGGCGCAATATATAGTGAAATATCCCGAGTTTCTTCCTTATATATAGTAGGCGGATAGTGATGATATTCTTTTTCAAAATGAAGCAGTTCGGGTGTGGAAGAAAAGCGGTGCTTTTCTTCTAACACCACGAGGGGATGAATTGTTGTGCCCGCTTTTTTTGCCAAGTCGCGCAAATGCCTTGCGGTTTGTGTTACCGGTGCAAAAACACCACCGGCGTTGGGAACGGCTCCTAAAGTGACATAAACCTCAGCGCCGCTTTCCAAAAAAGCCTGAATGCAATCGAGTTCTGCCGGCGTGAAACGAAAAAATTCATCAATAAATATGCAGGTACCTGCAAAACATTTTGTTTGCCTGATGATGGTTGCCATTTGAGGCAGATAATCTTCTGTGTCAGAGAACTCTTTCATAAGGCGTGCCTGATACGCACCATATATTAAGGAAAGTTCTTTTATTTTCATTGAAAGATACGGGTTTTCGCTCACGGCGGCCGCAGAGAGCGTTTCGGGCGTGATTTCAGAGCGTTTACACTCAGAAATAAAGGTGAGCATTGCATCAATAAAACCGGGTTTTGATGCGGTATCTTTATATAAAGTCAATGCATTTTCTGATTCTAAAACAGCGCCGGAGAGCAACATACTTTTGCCGATGCGACTGACGGAGTTTTTAATTTTTCCGTTTTTTTTCAGCAAACGAAAGGCAAGACGCTGAAAAGAAACCGACAGAATCTCATCTGAAATAAAACCGTTTTTTTCAACAAGGCGGCTTTCAGCGGCGTGTGCAAACTGCTCGGGAACAATCATAAAAGAAGCTGTGCCGCGAGAAAAAAGTTCTTGCATAGCGCTAAGACAATATTCACTTTTGCCTGTTCCGGCTTCGCCGAAAATGAGTGTCAGCGGCATCGGTTTTCCTCCTTTTTTTCGGGGTGAAATATGCTGATTTTTCGCGAAAAATAAAGCGTTTCATCCTCTCAATTATACCCCACTTTCTTGTTTTGGTCAACGAAAAAAAGCAAAATTCAGAGCAAAAAACGGAAAAACCATAGTTTTTGGAATATTTTTACAAAAATGTGTATACAATACGAATTAAGTGGCTTTGTCCCATGCAGAAATTAAAAAATGGAAGAAAAAGGATGAACGAAATCTGCTTAAATGCACTATTTTGTTTGACTTTTGACCGAAAGTGTTTTATAATAGTCAATGCGCTTTGTGAAATGTAACAATTTTGTAACAAATGCGTTATAACTGATTGCCAATTTTCGGTCAATGTTTTTATAAAACGAAACAGGAAAGGAAGTGTCAGAATGAAGCAAATGAAAATGAAACTGCTGAATATGAATCTGATTGGTGCAGTCTCTCTGCGCAGCATTCTGGTTGCTTTGAGCACAATGCTTGTTCTGGCCGCTGTCAGTTTCACTTTGATTGGTTTTGTTGTAGCCAAAGATGTTACCATAACCGAAGGTGAGCAGACGGTGAAGGTCACAACGGCAAGAATTTATGTTGAAGAAGTTTTAGCCGAGCAGGGCATCACCCTGCGGTTTGGCGACAGA
>JAZRUU010000120.1:0-8945 GCA_045652725.1 Clostridia bacterium
ATGTGGGCAAGTCGTCGCTTTTAAATGCCCTTTCCGGCACGGAACGCGCTCTGGTTACGCAGCAGGCCGGCACTACCCGAGATGTGATTGAAGAACGGGTGCGCCTTGGAGATGTATGCCTGAATCTGTTTGATACTGCCGGCATTAGAAATGATGCAGAAACCATTGAAGCAATGGGTATTGAAAAAGCAAAAGAATATCTGCAAAAGGCCGACCTTGTTTTCTTTGTGGTAGATGCAAGTCGCCCCTTTGAAGCAGAAGATGAAGACATTCTGGCTCTTTTAGGCAGTAAAAAGACGATTCTGGTTATAAATAAAACCGACCTGCCACGCGTGGTGAATCTCCCCGATGCGGCAAAGAATCTGCCGTTTGTGGAACTTTCTGCAAAATGCAACACAGGCATTGATCAACTGGCCGGGGCGGTTGAAACGCTCTTTTCGTTGGGCGAGGTCACAAAAAATGATGATGCCACCGTTATAAATTTGCGCCACAAACAAGCCGTTTCAGAGGCGGTGACATCACTTGAAAATGCTCTTTTAACGCTTAACGCCGGTCTGCCGCTTGACTTGTTATCGGTTGACTTAAGAAACGCTTTAGAGGCGCTGGGCAGCATTACCGGTCAAACGGTTTCAGATGAGATTGTTGATGAAATTTTTTCTCGTTTTTGCCTTGGTAAGTAGTATTGTCGCGAAAGTATACATATAATTTTTTATAAGCCTTTCAGGAGGAGACAGCAGTGAAAAAACAGTCTTACTTAAACGGTGCGCTGATATTGGTTTGTGCAAATTTTTTAGTAAAAATTATTGGTGCAATCTTTAAAATTCCGCTTGCCGGCATTCTTGAAGAAGAAGGTATGGCAATTTTTAACACAGCCTACAACCTATATGCGGCGCTGTTTGTTGTTGCAACAGCCGGTTTGCCGGTTGCTATTTCAAAAATGGTGGCAGCCAGCCGTGCCCGCGGGCGATATACCGAGGTGAACAAAATTTTTAAGGCGGCTGTTTTGCTGCTTTCACTCATTGGTATTATCGGCTCACTTATTTTGTGCATTGGTGCACGCGGCTTTGCGTTTTTAACCAATTCACCGTCATCCTATTTAAGTGTGCTGGCGATTAGCCCTGCTGTTTTTCTGGTGGCGATTTTGTCGGCTTTTCGCGGTTATTTTCAGGGCCATAAAGATATGATCCCCACGGCTATTTCAGAGGTTGTTGAAGCGCTTGGTAAACTGCTGATCGGTCTTTTGCTGGCTTATGTTTTAATACCCACCGGTGTGGCTAACGCTTCTGCCGGTGCGGTTTTAGGCGTGACAGCAGGTATTTTCTTTGCCTTGCTTATCATGGTCATTACCTATGTTATCAGACGGAAAAACTTTGCCGTTTCCGGCTCTAAATTAGGTGAATCGCGAAAGACCAGAGAATTGTTTAACGAACTGTTTAAAATTGCCGTTCCCATTACTGTTGGTTCTGCTGTTATGTCGCTCACGAATATTATTGATATGGTTATGATTCGTCAGCGCTTGCAAACCATTATGGTAACACCTGAAATTGCCGTAAGTTTAACCGAATTTTTTGGTCTTTCACAGGTGGAGGCGGTTGTGGGGCAGGCACTTCGTATGAAACCGGCAGAGGTGCTCTATGGCTCTTATTCCGGCTATGCTGTGCCGATGTTTAATTTGCCGCCGACGATTGTTATGGCTCTTTCTATGAGCATTGTGCCGTATGTTTCAGATGCCTTTGCCCTGAAGGAATTGAATGAAGTTAAAAAACTTTCTGGCTCAACATTGCGTATTACCTTGCTCTTTTCATTTGCCTGTGCAGTGGGTATGTCGGTTTTAAGTCAACCGATTCTTGCAACGGTTTATAACAACGCCCGTGCAGCAACTATGCTTTTCGTTTTAAGTTATGCTGTGATTTTTGTGTGCCTCACATCGGTCACCACGGCAATGCTGCAGGGTGCGGGCTATGTCAACATTCCTTTAAAGAATATGGCCATTGGTGCGGTTGTTAAAATTGTTTCTAACTACTTTTTGGTGGCAATGCCGGGCCTTAACATCGGTGGCGCGCCCATTAGCACCAACCTGTGCTATTTAACCATTGCTGTTTTGAACATTATTTCAATTGTGAAAATTATGAAGCCCGATGTTTCTTTCTTTAACTATTTAACGAAGTTAATTGTGGCATCACTCTTAATGGGCGCGGTGGCGTTTGGGGTATATCAACTTGCCGCAAAACTGCTTGGCGCGCAAATGATTCAGTTTTCTCTTAACTTTTTGCCGAATCAAGCGCCGTTTACGCCTGTACTTTCAGGTGAACGCGTTAAAATTATTCTTGCGCTCGGTATTGCAATTTTAGTTGCGGTTATCATTTATGCGGCCTTGATATTTATGCTTCGTTTAGTGAAACGAAGTGATGTTGAAATGATGCCTAAGGGTGAATTTTTAGCCCGCGTTTTAGATAAGTTTAATTTGCTTTCATAGAAAATAAAAATGGAGAATGAACCATGAACGAGAGAAAAAAATATACCTTTGAAGATTTGCTTTCAATCATTGAAGCGCTTCGCGGTGAAAACGGATGCCCCTGGGATAAGGTGCAGACACACGACTCTGTAAAAATGAATCTGGTTGAGGAGGCCTATGAAGCGCTGGATGCCCTTGAGAACGGCACAAAAGACCAGTTTGCCGATGAACTTGGCGATATGCTTTTGCAGGTGGTGTTCCACGCGCAAATTGCAAAGGATGATGGCACATTTTCAATTGATGATGTGCTTTATCACATTTGTGATAAAATGATTTCGCGCCACACTCACATTTTCGGCACCGACACAGCCGATACGCCCGACGAGGTGCTTGCCACCTGGGAAAAGAACAAGCAAAAAGAAAAAGGGCAGAAAAGCTATACCGAAAGTATGCAGAGTGTCTGCCGGTATCTGCCGGCGCTGATTCGTGCCGAAAAAGTGCAAACCAAAGCGGCCAAAGTGGGCTTTGATTGGGCAGATGTTTCTGGCGCGCTGGCAAAACTCAGCGAGGAGACCGAAGAACTTTCGGCCGCTGTGGCAGAGAAAAATGCAGAACATATTTCTGAAGAACTTGGCGATGTTCTCTTTTCGGCCGTGAATGTTGCAAGGTTTTTTGATTGTTCGG
Organism: Clostridia bacterium; assembly: GCA_045652725.1. Lineage (GTDB taxonomy): Bacteria > Bacillota > Clostridia > UBA1381 > UBA9506 > UMGS755. The sequence continues at coordinate 3,140 of JAZRUU010000120.1, forward strand.
CAGAAGAGGCGTTATCTAAAACCATTCAAAAGTTTATTGAGCGCTTTTCTTATGTTGAAACCTCTGCAAAAAATGCAGGAAAAAATCTGCAGGATATGTCACTTGCAGAGATGGACGCTTTGTGGGATGAAGCAAAAAACAGATAATAAAAAAAGAGCGGTGTTGCCGTGGCAACAACGCTCTTTTTTTATGTTTATATACAATCGTTTTTCAAAATGTCTTCATAGGTTTCGCGCTTTACAATCACACGCGACTCTCCGCCGGATGTCATCACCATTGCAGGGCGGGGGATGCGGTTATAGTTGCTTGCCATAGAGTAGTTATAAGCGCCTGTTGCTAAAACTGCAAGAATATCGCCTTTTTCTGCCGGTTGCAGGGGAACATGCTCGCCGAGCAAATCACCTGATTCACAGCACTTTCCGGCTACGGTATAAGTTTCTGTTTTTTCGCCTGCGGCGCGGCTTGCAATTAAAAACTCATATTCGGCTTCATAGAGCATATAGCGCGGATTATCACCCATGCCGCCATCAACGGCGAGATATTTTCTAACGCCGGGGATTTCTTTCACAGAGCCAACGGTGTAAAGGGTGATGCCTGCCGGCGCAACAATTGAGCGGCCGGGCTCCATCAAAATTTTAGGAAGCGGAACATTTCGTGTTTCGGCGGTTTTCTTAACCACTTTGCTGACTGCTTCCATATATTTATCATAAGCGATGGGATCATCTTTTTCTGTGTAACAGATGCCGAAGCCGCCGCCGAGGTTTAATTCTGTCAGCGTCAGGCCGAGTTTATCTTTCACATCGCCGAGAAAGTTCATCATCACTTCTGCGGCTTCTTCAAAGGGTGCTAAATCAAAAATCTGTGAACCAACATGGCAATGCACGCCAACAACGGTTATGTGGGGGAGTGCCATTGCCTCGCGGATGATGTTCATAGCGTCACCGTTTTCTAAAATAACGCCGAACTTGCAGTCTATCTGGCCGGTCATAATAAAATCGTGAGTGTGTGCATCAATGCCGGGGGTTACGCGAAACAAAACCGATGCCTTTTTGTTCATTTTTTCGCAAAGGTCATTGATAAGTGTTAATTCGTCAATGTTATCTACCACGAATCTTGCAACACCTAAAGAAAGTGCAAGAGAAATTTCGTTTTCTGTTTTGTTGTTGCCGTGAAAATAGACCTTATCCATTGGGAAACCGGCCTTGTGTGCGGTGAACAGTTCGCCGCCGGAAACAACATCGAGCCCCATATTTTCTTCTGCAACAATTTTGCAAAGCGCGGTGTTACAAAGAGCCTTGCTGGCATATAAAATAAGGCCGTTGCCGCCGTAGAAACGGTTCATTGATTCGGTGTAAAGGCGGCAGTTGGCACGAACAGAGTCTTCATCTACAACATAAAGCGGTGTGCCATATTCTCTGGCGAGTTCAATGGTGTCGATCCCGCCGATTGTGAGGTGGTTTTCATTGTTAATTGCTAAACAGTTTGATGGTATCATTCTTTTCCTCCGGTGTTTGCATTTGTGTTATAATAATTCGGCATAAATTGCAGCTTCTTCATCTTCGGTTATTGGCCAAAGCACCTGACTTACATTTTTTGCCGTTATGGCTTTTTGAGCAAATTGCTTGACTTCATCAGGCGTGAGTGAAACGGGTTCTGCAATCAGTTTTTTTATCACCGCGCAGAGTTCATCTACTGAGTTTGCGCCAAAGGCTTTTAAAACCAATTCTGTGCGCTCGGGCGCGTGCTTTTCACAAAGCCTCAAAAAGCCGGAAAGGAGCAGGGCGTTCGCACGGCCGTGCGGCACATTTTTATAGTAGGTCAAAAGATAGCCCATAGAGTGTACCACAACCGTTCCCGTGTGGGCGATGGCCATACCGGCAAGTGATGAGGCAAATAAAAGGCCTTCATAATCCGGTGTGCTGTCTATCACGGCGGGAATCAACTTGCCAAGGTGCTTGAGCGCGGCTTCTGCATAGACTAAAGAGGTTGGTGAACAGCGGTGGCATAAAATGCTCTCAAGCGCGTGGCTTAAGGCATCGGCTACCGTGTCAAGCAAAACGGCGCGCGGCAGGGATGTCAGATATGCCGGGTCTAAAAAGGCAATTTTTGAAAAACATTCATGGTGTGTGAAACTTTTTTTGTTTTCAATTTCTACTACGGTCAGCACAGAATAGGGTGTTACCTCGCTGCCTGTTCCGGCTGTCAGCGGAATGGAGATAAGTGGCAGGGGATTGTTCGGAATTGTGCCGAAAATATCCATTGGCGCAATTTCGTTGGTGGCATAGGTGGCAATGGCCTTGGCGGCATCCATCGGTGACCCGCCACCGATTGCTATAATGAATTGTGCACCGGCGTCTTTGGCTTTTTTGCCACCGCGATAGCAGGTTTCAACAGAGGGATTATTTTCAACCTCATTAAAAATTTCAAACGAAATGTTTTGCGAGGTGAGCGCTTCTGTTACATCTTTTAATGCGCCGCTTTTTTCGGCACTTGTTTTGCCGGTAACAATCAGCGCCTTTTTGCCGAAACGGGCAAAACATTCTGCATTTTCTTTCACACAGCCACGGCCTGAAATGAGGCGGGTAGGCATATAAAGTTCCATATGGCTCCCTCCTTTATTCCTGCCCTAAATCACGATGTGTGATTACGGTGTAATAATTTTTTTCGGTTAAATATTGTTTGAGTTGCTCGGCAACGAAAACAGAGCGATGTTTGCCACCTGTGCAACCGATGCTGATGGTGATTTGCATTTTGCCTTCATCAACATATTTCGGCAGTAAAAACAAAATCATCTCATTTAATTTTTCTAAAAATTTGCCGGTTACTTCTGATTGCATAATATACTCTGCGACAGGCTTATCAAGACCGGTTTGCGGCTTTAATTCTGCATCATAGAAAGGATTGGGCAAAAAGCGGACATCAAACACAAGGTCAGAGTCAAGCGGAATGCCGTGCTTAAAGCCAAAAGAGATGATGCTGACATTGATGTTTTCATATTTTTTTCTTGCTTCAAACAAGGCCAGAATCTGCTCTCTGAGCTGGCGTGTTAAAAGGTCACTTGTGTTGATGATGTAATCTGCCTTGTCTCTGATTTTAGCAAGAAGATGGCGCTCGGTGTTGATGTTATCAATCAACAGACTTTCAGCACCGCCGGGGTGTTTACGGCGCGTTTCTTTGTAGCGCTTGATGATAACTTCGTCATTTGCCTCTAAAAACAGCACTTCACAATTGTAACCGCTTTTTTTCATCACCTCAATCTCATCGGCAAGGTGGGTAATAGACTCACCACTTCTGGCATCAACCACAAAGGCAATTTTATCCATTGCCACATTTGAGTTCTGGCAAAGCGTGATGAAATTTGTGATAAGTGTCGGGGGAATGTTGTCAATGCAATAATACCCGATATCTTCTAAAATATGAACGGCAGAACTTTTGCCCGCGCCGGACATACCTGTTACAATGATGAACTGCATAAGTTTTCTCCTTTTGCTATCTTTCGTTATCAGCCAAGGCGGGCTTCGATGAGTTTAGCCAGATAGTTTGCCTTTTGGGTGATATAGGCAAGGTCAGGGCCTTCAATCATAACACGCACACAGGGTTCTGTGCCGGAGGGACGAATAAGCACACGGCCGTTACCTGAAAATTCTTTTTCTAAAAGATCAATTTCTTCTTTAATCACGCTGTCATTTAAATAATCGTTCTTTTTGCTGTTCTGTACCTTGGCATTGACAATGACCTGCGGCAGGGTTTTAAACACTTCAGCAAGTTCAGAAAGTTTTTTGCCGGATTTTTTGAGAATAGAAAGCAACTGCAAGCCGGAAAGCAAACCGTCACCCGTGGTGTTATTTTCAAGGAAAATAATGTGGCCGGATTGTTCGCCGCCTAAAATATAACCGCTCTTTAACATTTCTTCTAAAACATAACGGTCGCCAACTTTTGTTTGCACAATGTTAATGCCTTTTTCTTTGGCCGCAAGAACCAGGCCCAAGTTAGTCATAACTGTGGTTACAAGCGTATCTTTCAGCAAAAGGCCTTTTTCTTTTAAGAAATCGGCACAAATGAACATAATTTTGTCACCGTCAATCAAATTGCCTTTTTCGTCAATAGCAAGAACACGGTCGGCATCACCATCAAAGGTGAGACCAATGTCAACATTGATGTTTTTAACATATTCCTGAAACGCCTTTGTGTGGGTTGAACCACAGTTGTGATTAATGTTAATGCCGTTGGGATGATTGTGCACCACAAACGCCTCGGCGCCCAGTTCAACAATAACTTTAACGGCACTTTCAAAACTTGCACCGTCAGCACAGTCAATGGCAATTTTCAGGCCTGAAAGGTCACAGTCAATTGTGCTTTTGGCAAAATCAACATAGTCTTGCAGAGCAGTTTCGCACTCTTTCACCGTGCCGACATCGTCACCGGTGGGGCAGTTGATTTCTTCACTTTTATCTAAAATAATGGCTTCAATGCGCTCTTCAATCGAATCGTTTAATTTATAGCCGTTGGCATTAAAAATTTTAATGCCGTTATATTCGGCAGAGTTGTGAGAGGCAGAAATAACAATGCCTGCATCGGCTTCATATTTTCTTGTCAGGTAGGCAACTGCCGGGGTGGGAATAACACCCAACGAGATAACAGAAGCACCCACAGAGCATAAACCTGCCGCCAAGGCGGATTCAAGCATATCACCCGAGAGACGGGAATCTTTACCAATTAAAATTTTAGGCTTATGGTGATTTTCTTTTGTTAAAACATAAGCGGCTGCTTTACCGATTTGCATTGCAAGTTCACAGGTCAATTCACGGTTTGCAATGCCGCGAACACCATCTGTACCAAATAATCTACCCATTTAGAATTCCTCCTGTTTTATGCATTTTATAATTTGAAATTGGAAACACTGTTACAGATTAACACATAACAATACTATTATAACATATTTTTACGGAAATGTAAAAGGTTTTTATAAAAATGTCTATAATATTAAAAAAAGTGACAAGGAATGAGGGTTGCACTTGGCAGAAATGTAAAACAGCGGGAAAGTGTCTATTGGCGACCGGTCACGGTGTTGTTTGCTTTGCGGCAACGAAACGGCAGAGGCGCTGCTATGATGCAGAAGGAGTTTTTGATATGTAAATATACAAAAAATATGTAGAAAAAAACTTAAATTTATTGATATTTTTTATTGAAGTTTCGTTGATTTTGGTGTATAATATTTAGTTGGATAGATATATTTAAATTTTTACAGAGGCCGGTGAAACTATGAACCGATTTGTTTATATGGATAACAGCGCAACAACCCCGGTAAAACCCGAGGTTTTAGAAGCAATGTTACCCTATTTGAAAGAAGAATACGGAAATCCGTCTTCTATTTATAAAAAAGCGGCTGCTTCTGCCAAAGCGGTGCGCGTGGCAAGAGAACAGGTAGCAAGCGCGCTGGGGGCTGAAGTGTCTGAAATTTTCTTCACAGCGTGCGGTACTGAGGCAGATAACTGGGCCATTAAAGGCGCAGCCTTTGCCAATAGCAAAAAAGGTAAGCATATTATCTCCTCACAAATTGAACATCACGCAGTTCTGCACTCGCTTGAATATCTTGAAAAGCAGGGTTTTTCTGTGACCTATCTCCCTGTTGACTCTGAGGGAAAGGTTAGTGTAGAGAGTTTAAAAAACGCCATAACAGATGAAACCATTCTGATTACAATTATGATGGCAAACAACGAAGTGGGAACAATTGAACCCATTCGTGAGCTTGCCGCTGTTGCTAAAGAACATAACATTTTGTTCCACACCGATGCGGTGCAGGCGG
>JAZRUU010000121.1:0-4157 GCA_045652725.1 Clostridia bacterium
TGAACTTTCATCGCTTTCGCCAGACGGTCTTATCATTTCAGACCTTGGCGTGTTGTCACTTGCCAAACAATATGCACCCAATGTTCCGATTCACATCAGCACACAGGCAAACAATGTGGATGCCGAAACATTTAAAATGTGGCACGGTCTTGGCGCGTGCCGTGTGGTTTGTGCCCGCGAACTTTCGTTTGCTGAAATTGCAGAGATTCGCCGCGAAATTCCCGGTGACCTTGAAATTGAGGCTTTTGTTCACGGCGCAATGTGCATTTCATATTCGGGCCGTTGCCTGCTTTCAAACTATATGGCAGGGCGTGATTCCAATCAGGGTAACTGTGCACACCCCTGCCGCTGGAATTATCACCTTGTTGAAGAGCAGCGCCCGGGCGAATATTTGCCGGTTTATGAAAATGAGCGCGGCACCTTTATTTTTAACTCAAGAGATTTATGTATGATTGAATATATTCCGCAAATTGTTGAAAGTGGTATTGACAGTTTAAAACTTGAGGGGCGCGTAAAAACAGAATATTATGTGGCTACGGTGGTGAAAACCTACCGTGAGGCGATTGACAGATATTTCGAAAATCCGGAGACTTATCAGACAGACCCTGCCTGGCTTGAGGAACTTTCAAAAGTCAGCAACCGGCATTATACAACAGGGTTTTATCTCGGTAAGCCGGATGAAACGGCGCAGGTTTATGAAACAAGCGCCTATGTGAGAACTTATGATGTGGTTGCCGTTGTAACGGGGTATGACGAGGCAACGGGAGACCTTTTATTAGAACAGAGAAATCGCTTTTTTGCAGGCGATAGTCTGGAGGCTGTTGTGCCGTTTATGCCGAGTTTTTCTTTTACGGCAGAGGGCCTGCGTGATGGAGAAGGAAACCCCGTCGAAAGCGCACCCCACGCACAGCAGGCACTTCGCTTAAACATTGGCAAAGCCTTGCCTGAACTTTCACTCATCAGAAAACAACGAGATTAGGAGGAAATGAAAAATGGGATTATTCGGAGGTTCATTTACAAAACCCGGTAAAGGGATCAGCAAAGAGGAGGCTGCCAAGCGCAATTATTTTGACATGGCAGGCAGACACTTTTTTGATTTTGTTAAAATCAATCTTTTGTTTTTTGCCGTGAATATTATTTTATTTGCTGCGGCAATCTGGTTTGCTTTTCCTTACATTTATGAATATGATAAGTTTATTGACCTTTTGCTTACACAACAAAATGTGTTGCTTCCGCCGTGGCCGTTTGTGCCGTTTATGTTGATGGGGCCAACCATTGCAGGGTTGACCTATGTTCTTCGCAACTGGGCGCGGCAGGAACATTCTTTTATGTTTTCTGACTTTTTTGAACACACAAAAAAGAACTTTGTTCAGGGGCTTTTAATGAGCGTTATAAACACAGTTTTCATTTACACGGTTCTGAATGCGGCCTTGTTTTATGCAAAAACTTCTGTTTCGGCTCTGGCTGTTCTGATTATTCTTTTGGTTGTTCTTGCACTTTGGGCAATAACGAATTTTTATACATACACCATTATGGTGACATTTAAAATGAAACTTTCACACATTATTAAAAATTCTATAATTTTTGCCATTGCAAAACTGCCGCAGAACCTGTTCTTTTTAATTATCATTTTCGCGGTTCATTTGGCGCTTTTGTGGTTTGTCATCCCTGCGTGGGCTATTTTAATGGCTGTGCTTTTAATTGCGCTCACCGGCTTTACAACCAATTATTATGCATGGCATGTGATTCATAAATATATGATGCCCGAAGAAGCGGCAGACGAAGAAGAAACTGTTTTTGAAGATGCATAAGCAGGAGGCGAGACCGTGATAAAAGCAGTTATTTTTGATTTGGATGGAACGATTTTATACACACTTTCTGACCTTGCAAATGCGATGAATCAAATGCTTAGAGAATGCGGATTCCCCCCGCACGATGATATAAATGTTCACCGTTTGGCGATTGGAAACGGCGCGAGGAATTATGTTAAAGGCTGCCTGCCGGAAACGGTGCAGAACGATGATGCGCTGGTTGACCGTTGCCTTGCGGTTTACCGCAAAATTTATGAAAGCGCAGGGGATGCCGAAACAAAGCCTTATGACGGCATTTTAGATGTGATGGCTTTTCTGAATGAGCAAAACATTGCCATCAATGTGCTTTCAAACAAGCCGGATGCCCCGACAAAGGCATTGGTTAACCATTGGTTTTCAAATTTTTCGCCCCGGTTTGTTTTTGGCGAGCGAGAGGGCGTTCCCAGAAAGCCTGACTCTGCGGCACCGCTTGAAATTGCTGCATCGCTTGGCGTAAAGCCCGAGGAAGTTGCATTTATTGGAGACAGCGATGTTGATATGAAAACCGGCGTGAACGCCGGTATGGTGCCCATCGGCGTTTTGTGGGGCTATCGTGACCGTGCGCTTTTAGAAGAATGCGGCGCTAAGTTTTTTGCCGAAACCCCTCAAGCGTTGATTGAAGTTTTAAAAAAATTGTTACGCTGAATGGCTTATGATTGTGTATAATTTAATTTATTATAAGATTTTATAGAAACGGAGTTTGATACAATGAAAATTTCAAAAGAAGAAGTTTTACATGTCGCCTCTTTAGCGCGCCTGAAACTTTCAGATGCCGAGGCCGAAGCCATGACACAGGAAATGGAAAAGGTCATTAGTTTTGCCAACAAGTTAAACGAACTTGATACCGAAGGGGTTGTGCCCACAGCACACGCCATTCCTATGAGCAACGCCTTCAGAGAAGACACAGTTAAACCCTCGTTTGACCGTGCTGCAATGCTTCAGAATGCACCCACGGCTGAAGATGGCGGCTACACAGTTCCCAAGGTGGTAGAATAAGAAAAGGAGCGAGACAATGCATACTTTAACAGCACACGAAATTCGTGACAAAATAAAAAATAAAGAAATCTCATCGCAGGAGATTACGCAGGCATATTTAGATAGAATCAACGCCGTTGAAGACAAGGTTGAAAGTTATGTAACCGTTTTGGAAGAAGAAGCCATAACCGCTGCCAAAGCCGTTGATAAAAAGATTGCAAACGGTGAAGCGGTGGGCGCTTTGGCAGGCGTTCCTATGGCGCTTAAGGATAATCTTTGCACCAAAGATGTGCTCACAACCTGTTCTTCAAAAATGCTTCATAACTTCCGCCCGCCTTATGATGCGACCGTGGCGCAAAAACTTAAAGATGCCGACACGGTTCTTTTGGGCAAACTCAATATGGATGAATTTGCTATGGGGTCATCTACCGAAACTTCGTTTTTTAAGAAAACAAAAAATCCTTATGATTTAACCAAAGTTCCCGGCGGCTCTTCCGGCGGTTCGGCCGCTTGTGTTGCGGCCGATGAGGCAACCTTTACGCTTGGCTCCGATACCGGTGGTTCAATCCGCCAGCCGGCGGCGCTTTGCGGTTGTGTGGGCATGAAACCGACCTACGGCACCGTTTCTCGTTACGGTTTGGTTGCCTTTGCATCTTCGCTTGACCAGATTGGCCCGTTAGCAAAAGATGTTCGTGACTGCGCTTTGGTATATGACCAGATTGTTGGTCACGACCCGATGGATTCTACCAGCGTGAAAAAAGACTATGCCTCTTTTGAAGCGGCGCTTTCGGGCAATGTTTCGGGCCTTAAAATTGGTGTGCCTGCCGAATATTTAGGTGAAGGTATCAGCGCTCCGGTGCAGCAGGCCATTGTTGCGGCACTTGAAACCTTTAAAAATTTAGGTGCCGATTATCAGGAAATGCATCTGCCGCTTTATGAATATGCCCTGCCGGCTTACTATATGATTTCTTCTGCTGAGGCAAGTTCAAACCTTGCGCGTTTTGACGGTGTGAAATATGGTCACCGTGCTGAGAAGTTTGAAGATTTGGTTGACTTATATGCCCAAACGAGAAGTGAGGGCTTTGGCGCTGAAGTAAAACGCCGTATTATGATTGGCACTTATGCGCTTTCTTCCGGCTATTATGATGCATATTACAAAAAGGCACAGCAGGTCAGAACTATGATTATGCAAGACTTTGACAAGGCCTTTGAAACCTATGATGTTTTAGTTACCCCTGCAACACCCACAACGGCCTTTAACATTGGCTCAAAAACATCTGACCCCATGCAGATGTATCTGGCAGATATCTGCACCGTTTCTGTGAACATTGG
>JAZRUU010000122.1:0-12553 GCA_045652725.1 Clostridia bacterium
TGCATGGTGCATTGCAATCTGTTTGAATGCAATGTTATTGGTCTGCTCTGCAGCCCAGTACAGAAGCGGGATGTTCATCATACAGTCAATGATAACCCAGCCTTCAAAACCTTCTTCGTTCCACGCTTTAATGAACTCACCATTCACATTGTAGCGGGCCGCCAATACGGAAGCCGCATGCAGGTTGCGGTTTAATGATTTTTCATTGCCGGTCAGTTTATAGTTAGCGCCGGCAGAAATGTGCCACATAAAGCCAACATCGTGGTGCAGGCATTGGTATTTTTCAAGCGCCATATCAAGTGCATTTTCACTGTTTTCAGCCGTCTCGCGGAAAGTTTCTTCTTTCGTGGCGGCATACATCAGCCACATAATACCGGGCCAGAAGCCGTTTGTCCACGCTCCAATTTTTTCGGGGCTGCTGTTATCATCATATACGCCGTCAGTTGTGACGAGTGGCAGTTTGTGTTTTAAAATTTCGCTGTTTCTGCGAAGTTTAATCACCATTTTATCCCAGGTTTCATCAATCCAGGGTTGGTTTTGCTTTAATAACTCTTCCATAAATATCCTCCTTATGTTCTGATGTTTGCTTTCATTATAACACCGACAGGTAGATGTAGCAAGCATTATTTATGAACATTGATATACAAAAACAAACAAAAAAACTCCGCCGAAAAAGCGGAGTCATAAAAAATTCAATTATCTGCGGCGGAGTTTGTTTAAGGCCCAAATGCCGATGAGTGAGAACAGCGCACCAACGAGCAGACCGAGCCGCAGGCTGAGTTGTTCAACCGAAAGCCCCACATTCTGCGCGATGCCCGCCACAGCAGGCAGGGCGGCACATATGTCTACCAGTTTGCCCGCAATCCATGGCCCGAACGAGCAACCCGTGTCACCGCCGGCGGCCAAAACGGCAAACATCCACGAACCTGCCAGAGGAAATTTTTCAGCAGCGAGCACCAGCGTGCCCGGCCAGGTCATTGCCACACCAAAACCGCCCACCACAATGGCGAGCATTGGCACAAGTCTCCCCGGCACAAAGGTGACGGCCACATAGCAGAAGAACAAAATCCAAAGGCCTTTTTTAAGTGCAGAGTCAATGCTGTGCCGGTGGCCGATTTTGCTGTAGAGCGTTCGCCCGAAACACATTGCCGCGGCAAAGGCACAAACGCCCAACACATCGCCCACGGTTTTGCTGACGCCAAGGCTCTTTTCAATAAAAGATGAAGCCCATTGGCCAATAATGAGTTCGCCCGCGCCGCCCACAACCATAATCACCATACAAAGGGCAAAGGTGCGCGAAAGAAGAATGCTTTTTATGTTCTGCTGCTTATCAGCAGGCACGCCCGGTTCAAGCGGTGCTTTTATAAACAAAATAAAAACAACAAGGGGAACAAGGCACCAGAAAACAGGAATCCATTGCCAGTTTGCCGTGCCTAAAAATTTAAGAAGCAGAGTTGTGAAGAGCACCACAATGAACTGCCCCCAACTGTAAGCCGAGTGAACAAAACTCATAAGCGCCGCCTTTTTCTCTTTTGAAAGCGGGAGTGCGTTCACAATGGGTGAGAGCAAAATTTCCATCAATCCGCCGGCTATGGCAAAGAGAATTGTTCCCAAAAACAGGCCGGGGTAGGGGTTTTGCAACAAAAGCGGTGCAGAGGCATAAGTCAAAAGGCCAAGCGCACCCAAAACGGCCGCGCTCAATGCAAAGGGGCGAAAACCCACCCGGTCAATCAAACCGCCAAGCGTCAGGTCGCAGGTTAGCTGGGTAACAAAATTAACCAGCACGAGTAACCCGAGCTGGCTATAAGATAACATAAATTCATTTTTTAAGGTGATGAACAGTATCGGTGAAACATTTACAACCACCGCCTGCAGAATGTAACCCAAAAAGCAGGCGCTGATTGTTTGACCATAGCGTTTTTCTTTTGTTTTAATCATTTTAAAAAGAACCGTTAGAACGACGATAACTGCCGGAGCCGCGTTTTGATTCCATACCGCGTTTTAAATCCTGCATTTTTTCGTCACTTGTTTGTTTAAATTTATTCATCATTTCTTCAAATGACATGGGCGCCGCACTTTCAGGCTTTTTAGACCAGTCAACGCGTTCGGTTTTCGGCACGCGCGCAGGCTGTGCCGGTGCATTTTTTTTGCGTTCTTCTAAAAGGGCCTGCTTGATAGAAAGGCTGATTTTGCCGTTTTCATCCACCGAAATAATTTTAACCTTAACTTCGTCATTTTCCTTTAAAAAGTCGCTGATGTTTTTAACATAACTCAGCGCGACTTCAGAAATATGTACCAAGCCGGTTTTACCGTCTCCCAATGAGATAAATGCGCCAAAATTTGAAATTCCCGTAACCTTGCCGGTTACAATTTTGCCCGGTTCTAAAACCATAAATCGTTCCAATGCCTTTCTGCCCACATAAAATTATGAACGCCGCCTCTGCCTGCGGGCAGACAGAACGGCGGTTTTTTCTATTGTTTTTTAGAATCAATAAAAACCTTTTCTTCAGGTTTCATAAAGCCGAGTTTTTCGCGGGCAACCCGTTCAATATATTCCGGTGTGCCGGTGGCTTCTTTCTCTTTTTCAAGTTCTGAGTGAACCTGCTGTGCTTCAGAAATCTGCTTGTCTAAAGCGCTTTCCTCTTTATTTAAGCGCGCAATATCAAACTGTTGCGCAATAAACAGGTAGCAGATATATAAAATCAGAACGCACAATAAACTTCTTCTTAAAAAAACCTTAAGGTCAACTTTTTTCTTTTTAATTTTCATTCGGTATTCCTCTATTTTTTCTTAATCATTCTGCCGGTTCGCTTAACACCCTCTGCCGTTTTTCTGAATAAAAGACGGCAAAACCGCGTAAACGGGCGGAAAAGAAGACATATATACCTATATAATATATTATACACAAAAACAAGCGGTGTCAAGAGGATTTTCAAAAAAACTTTGAAAATTTCAGAAAAAAGGCGAAGAAGCGTATGCAAAAGTTTTAAAATAAGCCCCGAAAGCAAAAAGCCATATAAAGCCGCACCTAAAGCGGCACCTAAAATTTCATAAAAACGAACCGTGCCGGAATTAACGGTGAAAATGACATAGAACATAATCCCCAGGGCAATGAGCCAGAACGCGCCATCCTGCACCTGCACAAAAAGACCGCCGCCGCCTGCGAAAAGCCTCACTGCGCGAAACAGGTCATAAACCAAAAAAATCAGGGCACCCCCTGCGGCAGAACACAAAAACACAAAGGCTTCTTTTGAAACCGAAAAATCCATCATTTTTCATCACCGTTATTTCAGCATCCGGCGGAAGAGCCCTTTGCCTTTGTGGCCGTAACTGTCTTTTCCTTCGTAGGCAAGGCTTGTAATTTCGCCGGTAACAACGAGTTCGCCGCCGGATACATCAAGGCGCTGCATATGCAGGTCAAAACCCTCAATCACGAGCGTATCGTCGGCGGTGAAGAGCACAATTTTCCCTTCGTCAAAGGTGTCAACATCTTCTACCTGCGTAATGCTCAGCTTGTTTTTGTTTTCTAAAATGAGATTGTGGGGCATTCTTTTTTCTTCCACAAATATCCTTCCCTTCCAAATGTTTATAGTTTGTTACGATTTTATGAAATTTAGCGGCACTTTATGACTTTTTAATTGACTAAAAACAACCAAAATGATACAATAAGAATGAATTTAAGAAGAAAGGCAAAAGTAAGTATGTGGATTTGTAATTCATGGAAAGACTATCAGATATTAGACCTTGCAGGCGGAGATAAGTTAGAAGACTGGAACGGGGTTCGTGTTTCGCGCCCTGACCCGCAGGTTATTTGGGATAAGCGCTCCTTCCCCAAACTCTGGAGCACGGCTGACGGTGTGTATCACCGCAGCAACAAAGGCGGCGGCAGCTGGAGTTTTAACAAAACCCTCCCCGAACGGTGGGAACTTCGGTTTGAACCGCTTGACCTCACTTTTTACATTAAGCCAACCGGCTTTAAACACATGGGTTTATTTCCCGAGCAGGCGGCCAATTGGGAGTGGATGGCAGATTTGATTAAAAAAGCCGGCCGCCCCATTCGGGTGCTCAACCTGTTTGCCTACACGGGCGGCGCAACGCTGGCCTGTGCCAGAGCCGGTGCCTCAGTGGCGCACATTGACTCGTCAAAGGGTGTTGTTGGCTGGGCGAAAGAAAATCTGGCGCTCTCGGGCATGGCAGACCGCCCCGTGCGCTTCATTGCCGATGATGCCATTAAGTTTGTTGAACGCGAAATGCGCCGCGGCAATTTTTATGACGGTATTATTATGGACCCGCCCTCCTATGGCAGAGGTCCCGGCGGCGAAATTTTTAAACTTGAAAAAGAACTGTATCACCTGATTGAAAAATGCGCCGCGCTTTTATCTGAAAATCCCCTTTTCTTCCTGATAAATTCTTACACAACGGGGCTTGCGCCCACGGTTTTGTCAAACCTTTTATATTTAACCGTTTCTAAAAAATATGGCGGCAAGGCGAGCGCCGATGAACTTTGTTTGCCGGTTAAAAACAGCGGCCTGATTCTGCCCTGCGGTTCTTCGGGCAGATGGCAGGCACAGTAAGACAGGAGGGTTTGCTATGAGCAACCAACGAATTTTAGTTGTTGATGATGACAGAAATATTTGCGAATTTATTCGTTTATATCTTGAAAAAGAGGGCTTTTCCGTTTCTCTTGCGCATGATGGGCAGGCGGCGCTTTCGGTGTTTAAAGAAAGTTCACCGTCTCTCGTTTTGTTAGATATTATGCTGCCGAAGATGGATGGCTTTCAGGTTTGCCGTGAAATCCGCCGCATCAGTAACATTCCTATCATTATGCTGACTGCAAAAGGCGAAACTTTTGACAAGGTGCTGGGGCTTGAACTCGGGGCTGATGACTACATGGTTAAGCCGTTTGAAAACAAAGAACTCGTAGCGCGCATCAAGGCGGCGCTTCGCCGTTATGACCCGAAAGATGATGCAGAAAAAGAGGTTGTGTATCCAAATCTTTCTATTAACCTTTCAAATTACGAGCTTAAAATTAACGGTGATGCCATAGATATTCCCCCGAAAGAACTGGAACTTTTATATTTTCTTGCGACCAATCCCAACAAGGTTTTCACCCGCGAGCAATTGCTGGAAACGGTTTGGGGGTTTGACTATTTCGGCGATTCAAGAACGGTGGATGTTCATGTTAAGCGTCTGCGTGAAAAACTTGAACTTGCAGGCGAGGGGCAGAACTGGCAACTCAAAACCGTTTGGGGCGTCGGCTATAAATTTGAAGTAAAGTAAGGGATGGCTTTTGTTTAAAAAAAGTATTTTTTCGCAACTTTTTTTCTATACGATGCTTGCCATTTTCATCAGTTTTCTGGTTATGGGCGTTTTAATGTATGGCCTTTTGGGCAGTTATCTCGCCGGATATAAAGGAGATGACCTGACCTATGTGGCAGAGGGGCTTGCAGACTTTACGGTGAAACTCGCCAGGCGGAATCCGAACTATGCCAAAGAGAATTACCAGATGAATATTGATGCCTTAAGCGCCTCATCAGAAACGCTGATAGCGGTGTTAAATACCGATGGCAAGGTCATTGCCACCACCACGGGATATGAAAATCTCAGCATTAAGCCGGAGTTTTATGCCGCGGTGATGCAGGGGCAACACACACAGCACATCGGCACGCTGGGCGGGGTGTTCAGCACCACCACGCTCACGGTGGGCGTGCCCATCCGCCTAGACAGCACAACCGTTATCGGTGGTGTGTTTGTCAGCCTTTCAATGCCTGAGATTTTGTTGCTCCGCTCGGGTGTGTTACAAATTTTCCTGTTTTCGGTTTCTTTGGTGTTCCTTGTGGCGCTTGGCATTATTTACACCATGTCGGCGCGCATCACACGGCCGCTTAAGGCGCTAAACACCGTTTCAAAGGCCATTGCAGACGGTCATTTTGAGCGCCGCGTTTTAATAAAAGAAGAAAATGAAATTGGCGAACTGGGTGACTCGTTTAACAAAATGGCAGAATCAATTGAGCGGCTTGAAGATATGCGCCGCAGTTTTATTGCCAATGTGTCACACGACCTTCGAACGCCAATGACCACCATCACCGGCTTTGTGGGCGGCATTTTAGATGGAACCATTCCGCCGGAGAAGCAGAACCAATATCTGGCCATTGTGCTGGATGAAACGAAACGACTCTCGCGGCTTGTTACCGACCTTTTAGACCTTTCTAAAATGGAGCAGGGCAATTTTGACCTTGAGGTGAGAGAACTTGATATTAACGAGTTGATTCGCCTGACGGTGATTAAACTCGAAAAGCGAATTACCGAGAAAAACATTCATTTAACCGTTAATTTTCAAACTGAAAATCAGCGCGTTATGGCAGATAAAGACAGCATTTTGCGTGTGTTGACAAATTTGATGGATAACGCGGTTAAGTTCACCGAAAACGGCGGCTTTATTGACATTGCCACCGGCCTGACTGATAAAAACAAGGTGTTTGTTTCGATTCAGAATTCCGGTGACGGCATTAAAAAAGACGATTTGGTGCACATTTTTGACCGTTTTTATAAAACCGACAAGTCGCGTAGCGGTGATAAAAACGGAACGGGATTGGGGCTTTATATTGCCAAGAATATTATGATGGCACACGGCGAAACCATCTGGGCCGAAAGCGAGCCGGATGAATTTACGCGCTTTACCTTTACCTTAAGCCCTGCCAGGGGTTAACCACGGCAAGGTGTATTCACAATTAAAAAAGGCTGCAGCATGGAAAAGACAGAGTGCTGCAGCCTTTTTATTTTCTTTAGATTGTGACAAAAATTAAAAAAATATTGACCTTTTTTGACATTTATGGTATGATTAGTGTAATTTATTTCTCTAATTTTAGGAGGGACAATTATGAAAAAGAAAACATTGGTAAATGCAATTGCTATTGTGGTTGCATTGCTGGTTGTCGTTGTTTGTTCGGTTATGATTCAATCAACGGCAATGGTAGACTGCGGCGCTTGTGAAGGCAGCGGCGTAGTTTCAGAAGCCGCTTGTGCCGATTGTGGCGGTGAGGGTCTTGTGGCCGCAAGCAGCCGTTATTATTCCACCTTTGTGGCGTTACTGCCGCCGCTTGTGGCAATTGCGCTGGCGCTCATCACCAAAGAAGTTTATTCTTCGCTGTTCGTTGGTATTTTGCTGGGCGGATTCTTTGCAACAAACTGGAACCCCGTTGCCGCACTTGATGGCGTGTTGAACGAGGGTATTATTGCTGCCATCTCCGGCACAGCGGGCATTTTTATGTTTCTGGTTATTTTGGGCATTATTGTGGCCCTGGTTAACAAGGCCGGTGGCTCTGCCGCTTTTGGCCGCTGGGCAGAAACCCACATTAAAAGCCGCGTTGGGGCAATGCTGGCCACATTTATTCTTGGCGTCTTAATTTTTATTGATGACTATTTTAACTGTTTAACCGTTGGCAGCGTTATGCGCCCCGTGACAGACAGACACAAAATCTCCCGCGCGAAACTGGCTTACATCATTGATGCAACTGCTGCACCGATTTGTATGATTGCGCCCGTTTCTTCATGGGCGGCTGCCGTTTCGCAGTTTGCCGAGGGCACATCTTATTCCGGCATTGAACTGTTTGTCCGCGCCATTCCCTATAACTTCTATTCTCTGCTGACTTTGGTCTTTGTTGTGGCACTTTCTGTTATGAAGTTTGATTATGGTCCGATGCGCATCCACGAGTTGAATGCTGTTAACAACGGCGACCTTTACACCAGCGGAGAAAAGACTGAGGCAACAGTTAAAGAAGAAGAAAATCCCCGTGGCCGCGTGATTGACCTTGTTTTTCCGGTCATTTTGCTGGTCGTTGTTTCTGTTCTCGGCCTCATTTATGTTGGTGGCTTTTTCTCCGGCAGCGACTTTATCACCGCGTTTGGCGATACCGATGCAACCGTTGGCTTGCCGTGGGGCGCTTTGATTGCGCTGGTGGTAACCATTTTCTATTTAATTGCAAGACGCATTATTACCTTTAAAGAGGCAATGGAATGCGTTCCCAAGGGCTTTATTGCTATGGTGCCCGCCATTTTGATTCTGACCTTTGCAACCGCGCTTAAAAATATGACAGGTCTTTTGGGCGCCGATGTATTCGTCAGCAACCTGATGGATTCTGCGGCTGCAGGTCTTGCAAACTTCCTGCCGGCTATTATCTTTATTGTGGCTTGCGTTCTGTCTTTTTCCACCGGCACTTCATGGGGCACATTTGGTATTTTAATCCCCATTGTTGCGGCCATCTTTGAGCCCGGCAGCGAGCTGATGATTATTGGTATGTCTGCCTGTCTGGCAGGTGCGGTTTGCGGTGACCATTGCTCACCCATTTCCGATACCACCATTATGTCATCTGCCGGTGCACAGTGCAACCACTTAAACCATGTTTCAACACAGCTTCCTTATGCCATCACCGTTGCGGTTATCTCCTTTGTGATGTATGTGCTGGCGGCCTTCATTCAGAGTGCATATATTCTGCTCCCCATCGGTCTTGTGCTGACGGTTGCAACACTCTTTGTGATTAAGGCAATGGTAAAAAATAAATAATTTCTAAATAAAAAGAAAATAAACAGAACCAGTTTGTGCGGACAGTACAAACTGGTTCTGTTCATTAGAGTGGGTTTTTTAAAATAAACTTATTTTTCGTTTTTATAAATTTCTTTAAAATATTTGTAGGTATCAACCTTTAATTCGCCGCAGGCATCTTCATCGCAGGCAACAATGCCGTTAGCGTGCAGCTGCAGAGCGCTGATTGTCCACGCGTGGTCAACGCCGCCCTCAACACAATGGCGCAGAGCGCGGGCCTTGTTGTGACCGCTGATGAGCAGCAGAACTTCTTTAGAGTCACAAACCGTGCCAACACCTACAGAAAGAGCCGTTTTGGGAACTTTTTCGGGGTCGTTATCAAAGAAGCGTGAGTTCACAATCAAAGTATCTTGTGTCAGCGCGCGAACACCCGTGCGGGAGGTGAGAGAGGTGAACGGTTCGTTAAAAGCAATGTGACCGTCAACACCGCTGCCGCCTAAAAACAGGTCAATGCCGCCGTAAGAAGCAATTTTATCTTCGTAACGCTGGCATTCTGCCTCTAAATCATCTGCCATGCCGTTTAAAATGTTAATGTTCTCGGCAGGAATGTCAATATGATTAAAGAAGTTATCGTGCATAAAATACCAATAACTCTGGTCGTGTTCTCTCGGCAGACCAACATATTCATCCATATTAAAGGTGACAACATTTTTAAAACTAACAGCACCGCTCTTGTTCATCTCAATCAGGTTTTTATAAACGCCCAGGGGCGAAGAGCCTGTGGGCAGACCGAGAATAAAGGGGCGGTTTTCTTTGTGGCTGTTAATGGCGTCAGCAATGTGCTGTGCCGCCCAGGCACACATTCCATCATAGTTGTCTTTAATAATCAGTTTCATTTTTTCACGCTCCAAATTCAAATTCAGGAACTTTGCATTACAATTCCCATATTCTTATTATATCAGTTTTTTAAAGTTTTGTCTAGATATTTTTTTTATTTTACAACGCATTTTATGCCGCAATCACGGTTTACACAGGGTTTTCAATGCTTGCTTAAATACCTGAAAAAAGAAAAGACAGCTGCGCGCAACTGTCTTTTTTATGTTTTTTTAGTGGTTTTCTATGCCCGGCAGTTCGCGGTTTAAATGCTCACGGTAGCGGTTGAACCAGTTTTCTATTGTCAGCTCCATAGCGTCAAGATAACCAAGCGTAAAGGTGGACATATGGTTAACAACTTCAAGCGGATGCGAACTTAAGGGGTGCACATCCATATTGTTTTCGCCCACATAAATAAACGGGGTAAAGAACTTTGGCACTTCAAAAACGGCAGGTGCGCTCGAAAAATCGGGATAAAACCAGATGTATCGCTCCTCATCCTGCAGAGCGGCATAAGAAAGCGCCTGCGGGCTTAAATATTCTTCAGCAAACGCGCGGCCGATGGTCAGCACCTCATTAGGGTAAATGTGCACCGCCGGTGCAAGTTCTATCGGCTCGCCCTCGGGCATCAGTTTTCTGCGAAAAGCCAAATCTTTCATATCCCAGAAAAATTCTAAGCCGGCTACGGTAAGCGGAATCAGCCGCTCGCCCGTTTGCGGCGCGGTAACGGTAACGCAAGCCATGTCGTTGGGGTCATCACTTACCCGATGGTCAAACACATTGAGGCAAAAAACCACCCTGTCGTGATAGCAGGTGACCTCTGTGGGAAAAAGACTGCAATCGTTTGTGTGAATTGCCTTGCTGCCAATATCAAAGCTGGAATATTGGCAAACGGGTTTTTCTTTTTTCTTAAAAAGATTTTTAAAAATTTTAAACATAATGCTCTCCCTTCGATGCGACAAGGCAAGTGCTTTTTTTAATTTTCAGACCCAATGTGAACAATTGGCAGAACGCATTCGTTATCATCATAAAAATCGTCACAGGGTTTAAAGAGCTCGTCGTTTGACAAGAAATAAATTTTGGTTTCGCCATTTCGGTGATAATACTTATAAAAACCGTTTTCTGTCTGAATAATATTATACTTATAAGTGCCGTCAAACGATCTGACATATTGCGGCAGTTTTTTAATTGCGCCGGTTTTCATATCTAAAAGCAGGCTGTGGTCTGCCTGGTATGAATAGCAGTAAAGCAGAGAGCCGTAGCGCGCTAAACCGGGGTAATCCATAGGGATCTGCGCACGAACAGTCATGTCTTGTGTGTCAACTAAAACGCATCTGAAGGTCTCGCCGTCTCTTAAAATGGCAGAGGTGCCTTCAAAGAAACACATTCCCGTTCCCGGCAGGTGGAAGTTTGCAGGTTTTAAAAGTTCAAAATCAGTCAGATCGAAAAGGTTAAACCGTGCAAATATATACTCGCTGTCACAAAGCAGGGGCATCAGAAGTTTGTCGCCATCATAAACGAAATATTCAAAATTATCCGGTCTTACATCTGAATAGCGGTCGTAAAGTATAAAAAGTGATTCACGGTTTAAAACAATTTTCTTGCCCTCGGCGCCCATGAGCGCTTCTGCCGGGGTGAGCAGCGTGATGTAAATTCCGTCATCTTCGTTCCCTGAAACGCGGTTGTTTGAAATGAAATATTTGCCGTCTTCTGAGATTTTATCAGGCAGAAGGGGAACATCTTTTAGAATGCCGTGTTTGTGTGTGTCAATCTGATAAAAGTAATTATAATACTTGTTATCTGCATCATAAACCTTGAATAAAATCAGGTTTTCGGTTTTTGCCATTAAGTAAACGGTGTCAGCAGTAAACGGGTCAGTGTGGATGGAATAGGGCAGGTCATCAAACGAGAGCAGTTCGCGCACCTGGCCGCCCTGACAATTTTTTGCGCACAGTTTTGTTTTATGGCCAAAATCAAAGTCGTGTGTCAGAAAATAAATGGTGCCGTCATCAATAAAAAAATCGCCGAGCGCAACGGTTGCAAACTCTGAAACGCCGGGGTTACCCTCTTTGGCCGGCGGAGTGAAGGTTGTTACCCCCTCGAAGATGGGGGCAGAAGAAGCCGCAGGCGTGTCGCCTTTATAAACCGGCGCACCGCAGGCAAAACAAAAAGCCGCCTCATCTGGCAACTGTTTTCCGCATTTTATACAAAACATAAAAAATTCCTCCAATCAAAAATTTACTGTTTTATTATTTAATAGCATATCACAAAAATATTGCGGTGTCAAACGAAGGAACAAGAAAAAAAACGTATTTTGGCCGCTTTTGATGTTTTGTGTTTTGGTATTATAAAATAAAGTAGGGGTATTTTACTTTGAAAAAGAAAAAGGAGAGTGTTTAACATGGAAAAGGCGATTGCATTATTTCTTTTGGTGTGCCTTTAGGCGCAGGAATACACTTCCGGTTCTGCCGGGGTTTACTATGAGAAAACTTTTGTAATGTAATAGCAATGCGATACCGAACCTCTGTGCCCCTTTGGGGGTTAAGCCTATAGCCGCTAGAGGCTATGCAAACCACCGATTGGTAGTTATGATTGTTTAAATATTTTTTTGATAGTTGGCCGGAGAAACACCCAGCAGGCACTTAAACACGCTACCGAAATAATTGCTGCTTGAAAAACCGCAGGCTTCGGCAATTTCACCAACAGACATATCGGTTGTTTGCAATAGGTTTTCCGCGGCTTTAACGCGGGTGGTTATCAAATATTCTTTAAAACCAAAGCCGGTTAGCTGTTTAAATTTTTTCGAAAAATAGGTTTCTTCCATAAATGCCATAGCGGCGGCATCAGCCAGAGTAATTTCTTCATCGTAATGCTCGCTGATGTAGCGGGCGGCAATCTGAATTTTGTCTGCCCCTTCTTTTTGTTCAAGTGCTTTTTTTGTGCCGTGTCGCTGATGATTGGCAACCCGATGTATCATTGGACGCATTTGGAATTAAAACGGTATTTCGGCATTGATGAAACCTTGTATGAAAAAACTGCAAAGTCAATTTGGGACAGAGTAAACGCCTGCCTTGCCAAAGAAGAGTTTCGTGCGCAGGGGCTCATTAAAATGTCAAATGTTGAGGTTATCTGCACAAC
>JAZRUU010000123.1:0-8578 GCA_045652725.1 Clostridia bacterium
AAACGCTCTGTGCGGATGTTAATCGGGCGGCAAAGCCCCGGTTGAATTTGGTTGAGCTGTGACTGAATTTTTGCAGAAAAAGCAAGATTATGACGCCAGTTCGGGTGGTGTAAATCCATTGCATCTGTGCCAATGACAAACATAATCTGTGCAGATTTTTCTCCGCTTTTTGTTGTGACTGTCGGCTTGACCAATGTGCCGTCGTCACGCTTGATGTAATCACGGTGAATGTCTAAAACAATTTGAATACCGGGGTGTTCGGCGAGATTTTTCTCAATGACAGAAAGTGTTTTTTTATATGATTGATTGTAAGAGGGATTATCGTTTTGTGTTGTATCGTGAATGACGCCAATGCCCCTTTTTGTGAGTTCATTTTTTATGGCGCGCCCCACGGCAACGACATTTAAGGCTTCATCATAACTTCTTGCATCGGGGCTCTCTAGATAGGCTTCAGAGGTGTGGGTGTGAACAATGAGCACCTGCGGGTTTTCGTCGGGTGGTGAAAATTCAAGTTGTGTGGCAAGCAAAGCATTCGCATCAACCTGAAAACCCGGCGTGTTGATGAAAGTCAGTTTGTTTGTTGAAAGGTCAGCCTCTGAAATGTTACTGCTTAAAATGTTTTCATTTATTTTTGCTGATTTTTTTTCGGTTTTCATTATGCCGCCGTACTGTGCGGCATATTTTTTTTGCATTACTTCAGATGCTTTGATACTTAAAATTGATTCTTCTAAAAAATCGTAGGCCGAAAAACGAAAATATGTTGTTTGTGGTGTGTCAAAAGAGGGTATGCTGTTTGCAATGCTTGTTACATAAAAGTCTGACTTGATCGCTGTTGCGGGTATTTTTGGTAACAAAAAAATCAGCACAGAGCAAACGATGGCAGAGAGTAAAACGATTTTTTTAGATATATCTTTTCTCTCTGTTTTAAAACGGGTTTTTCTTGGCATTGGTTCACATCCTTGGTTTGTAAAATTTTTTATTATTTTATTCGCAAAAAAGCCGGAATATGACAAGCCCGTGCCTTGACGGAAATCGGTTTTTATAGTACAATAATAAAGAAGGTGATTTTATGATAAATGACAGAACCGCAGAAGAAAAACTCACGGCATTGCTTTCTGATGTTTCAGAATTTTCTTCTGCAGTTTGCTATAGTGTTTTGCCCTCAACAAACGATGAGGCCAAGGCCCTTGCAGAAGCCGGCGCCGCTGAGGGTACGCTTGTTCTTGCCGGGGCGCAAACGGCCGGCCGCGGCAGAATGGGCCGCAGTTTTTATTCGCCGGAAGATAACGGCTTATATATGAGTCTGATTCTTCGGCCCGATGAAACAAAGCAGGATGCCGGACTCATTACGGCTTGCGCGGCAGTTGCGGTTTATCGTGCTGTTTTAGAGTTAACCGGCGTGTTGACGGATATTAAATGGGTGAATGATATATATTTTGATAATAAAAAACTCTGCGGCATTTTAGCCGAAGGGCAGATTGCTCCAAGCGGCAACCTTGCCTATGTTGTTTTGGGCATTGGCGTGAATATAACGCCGCCGCAAAATGGGTATGCCGAAGAAATCCGCGGCAAGGCTGTTTCGCTTTCTGAAATCACAAAAGATGCAGTGCCGGACCGCATAACACTTTGTGCGGCAATTATCCGTCATTGGTTTTTGTTGTATAATCGACTTTGCGAAAGAGATTTTTTGCAGGATTACCGTGAGCGTTCCTTCATTTTAGGTAATGAAATCAGTTACATAAAAGACGGAGAAAAGCATTATGGTCACGCTACAGCGATTGATGAACAGGCGAGGCTGGTTATTACAGCCCCAAACGGCGAGGAACTTCACTTGGGGACGGGTGAAGTCACAACCGTGCGTCGTGATTTGTAAATAAATTGTGTCAGGGTTAGAGAATGCTTGCAATCTTGCGAAAAATCGTGTAGAATTATTATGAAAAAATATGTGAGAAAGGGTTGAAACCTTTGAAGCCGTTTAAAAATATTTTGATTTTAATTTTGGTCATTGCCTTGTTGATTGGCGGTCTTTTTTCCGTGATGAACTTTGAACCGAAGCAGGAAGAGGTCATTACCCCCGAATTGCCGCAAACCGTTACTATTTTTAAAATTGAAAAGGCATCTATTGCGGCCGTAACGGTTGTGAATCCTGAAGAAAGCTATACGCTGGTTGATTCCGGCGGCAATTGGGTCGTAAAGGGTGAAGAAAGGGTAACACTCAGTTCTTCACGCGTTGAAAGTTTCTTGTATGAATGCGCCAACATTACCGGTCAGGATCTGATTACAGAAAATGCTGAAAATCTTTCGCAATATGGCCTTTCAGAACCCGAAAGAACAGTTGAACTTACACTCAAAAACGGTGAAAAACGAAAGATTTTAATCGGTAATGCGGCCTTTGAAAATTCGGTTTCCTATCTGATGGTTGAGGGCGAAACAAAGGTTTATACCAAGAGCACCTCCGGTTGTGAAACGCTGACGGATGCACTTGAAAAACTGATGGATACTTCTATTTATACCGTAGATGCCAATGATTTGAGTGGTATTACCATTGAAAGAGCCGGCGGCGAAACGGTTGTGCTTGACAGAAAGCGTATGACTGCTGAAAACGAAGAAGCGGCCTATCAATGGAGAATGCTTTCGCCTCTGCAGAAAGAGGCAAACACCTATCGCCTTGAAAACGAACTGTTCACCAATCTGCTTTCGCAAACGGCGGTGCGTGTGATTCCTGTTCCCGAAGCGGGGAAGGATTATGGTTTTAACAACCCCAGAGCACGATATACCCTTAAACTTTTAGACCAAAAAACGGCATACACCGTTACGGTGGGCAGAGAAGAAGGCACAAACACTTACATCCGTCTTTCGGGCAATCATTCTGTTTTTCTTGTGGCAACAGAAAAACTTGACTTTTTGAACATGGGTTATCTTGATTTGGTTGATAAGCTGATTCACCTTGAAAACATTAAAGAGGTGAACAAGGTGACCATTTCAGGCCTTGGAAAAGAGCATGTAATGGAGCTAAATGATGCTGAAAATCGTTACACCATAGATGGAAAAACAATTAAAGATGAAGCCTTTAAAAAGGCCTATCAAACGGTGATTGGCCTTGTGCTTGATGATTTTGCGAAGCAAACAAATGCGAGTGGTGCGGTAGCCTTAACCATTACCTATGACAAAAATGACGGCACCAAAACCGTGGTTACCTGCAACAATTATGACGACAGAAACTATCTTGTTAAAGTGAACGGCGTGGGCAATCTGCTCATTCGCAAAAAGCAGATAGATACAATGTTTACCACAATTTCTGATGCGCTGAACCAATAAATTAAGGCGGTGTAAA
Organism: Clostridia bacterium; assembly: GCA_045652725.1. GTDB lineage: Bacteria > Bacillota > Clostridia > UBA1381 > UBA9506 > UMGS755. The sequence goes on from JAZRUU010000123.1 coordinate 3,335, forward strand.
ATGACAACATCACAGTTAAAAGAAATTTTAAAATCAAATATTCTGATTATGGCAACGGCAGAGGCAAACGAGCCTTCTGCTGCTGAAGATGCTGTTCTGGCAGGTGCTAACCTTTTGTTAGCGCCTGCCTTTGAGCGTTTTGATGAGCAGGATGAAGAGGTGCTCACAGCTTTTTATAACGCGGCATCTGACCGTGCTTTTGTTGCGGGGCAGATTAAAGCACCCGTAGAAATGCTTAAAACCGATGAACTCTATGACGCGTATTATGAATCGGTTTACAATCAGGCTGTGTGGCTTGATAAAATGGATGTTTCTATGATTTTTTTAACCGATGTTAAAGATGCCGTCAGCGCGAAATGTGCGTGGTATGCCATTCGCGAGGCAACGGCGCTGCCGGTGTGTGTGGGCATTTCGGTCGGCGAGGATGAAACCTCTGTCAAGCAGGCGCTTTCGCTTCTTATCACCCTGCAGGCGCTGGATGTGAATGCTGTTGGCTGCTCGGGGATGTATATTGACGATGCGCTTGGTGTTCTCTCTGAACTGCAGGCCTTTACCACCGTGCCGCTCTTTGCTTTTGTGAATCCCGGTCAGTTTTTGGAGCCGGAGGAGTATGGCGATTATATTCCCTCATTTGTCAATCAGAAATGTGCTATGGTTGGGCTTTCGTCGGGAGGTCAGTCATTTGTGTCTGCTGCCTGCAAAGAGTTGTGGCAATATTCGCCGCTGCGGCCTGATTTTCCCGTGTTGAATGCAGTTTGTTCGCAGGATGAAGTGATGTTTCTTGATTTTAAGGGTAAAATTGTTGGAAAGAACAAACAGCTTCTTGAAATCAGAACCGAAAAAGAAGATGAACTCAAACAGGCCCTTGCCGTGTTTAACACGCCGGGTGCAACACCTGTTTGTTTTAACATGAAAGACATTGATTTGCTTGAATATGCCATTTTACACTATGCCGGCAGACCGGCCGTAAAATCTGACGAATATGGCGAAATCACCGCTAAAGAACTCGGCGCGGTGGTTTTAGAGGCTGAAAAGGAAGAATAACACCAGAAATGAGGGAAAGTTATGTACGCTACACCCATTGCAAGGTTAATTGAAGAATTTGCCAAAATGCCGGGCATCGGTAAGCGCACGGCAGAAAGGCTTGCTTATTATGTTTTAAAACTCCCGCGGGCGGAGGTGGCCGCCTTTGCCGAGGCTATGACAAATGCAAAAGATAAAATCATTTTCTGCCCGGTGTGCCAATCGCTCACCGAAACGGCGCCTTGCGAAATCTGTGGTGACGAACGGCGCGATCACAGGCTCATTTGCGTTGTTGAAAAGCCTAAAGATGTTGTTAAAATTGAAAAAACAAGAGAGTTTAAAGGCACCTATCATGTGCTTCACGGTGTAATTTCACCTATGGACGGGGTAGGCCCTGATGATATTCGCATTAAAGAACTGGTTGCCCGCGTAACAGAGGGCGAGGTAGAAGAAGTGATTATGGCAACCAACCCCAATTTAGAGGGCGAAACAACGGCGATGTATATTGCGAAACTTCTTTCGCCGTTTGGCGTTAAGGTAACAAGACTTGCCCACGGCATTCCTGTTGGCGGCGACCTTGAATATGCCGATGAGGTTACCCTGACACGCGCCCTGGAGGGTAGACATGAAATTAACTGATGAAATAATTCTTTCAGAGGGTGAAACCGTTGAGAATTTAGGTGATGGTTTTCAAATTATTCAGGGCTGTGAAGAATTTCGGTTTGGAACTGATGCTGTAAAGCTTTCTGACTTTGCAGTGGTGCATCCCGGAGATAATGTGATGGATTTATGCACAGGAACGGGCATAATTCCCATTCTTTTGCAAAAAAAACAGCCTCGTATGCAAGCCGTTGGTCTTGAAATTCAAGAGCAGATGGCAGAAATGGCAGACCGGAGTGTAAAGTTAAATAACTTGACAGATAAAATTCGGATTATGCAGGGCGATGTGAAGCGCGTTCGTGAATATTTTGAGGCCGAAAGTTTTAATGTGGTGACTTGTAATCCACCTTATATGAAAAACAACACCGGCAAAAAGAACGAGCGTGAAAGCGTTACCATTGCACGGCACGAACTTTTGTGCAATTTATCTGACTGTGTGAGCGCGGCAGCGTATCTTTTGCCGAGTGGCGGTCGGTTTTATATGGTGCATCGGCCTGAACGCCTGGCAGACATTCTCTCGGTTATGCGCGAAAAAGGCCTTGAACCTAAACGCCTGACCTTGTTTGCCGGCGGCAAAAACAAACCGCCGCGGTTGCTTGTTGTTGAAGGGCAAAAAGGCAGAAACAGCGGTTTGATTGTGCAAATTGATACAGGAGAAAAAGTATGACGGATTTTGTGACAGAACAAAATGAAAAAAACGAATTGCAGGCAGGAACGCTCTATTTGGTAGCAACCCCCATCGGCAATCTGGATGATATGACATTTCGCGGTGTGAAAACCCTGCGTGATGCTGATTTAATTGCAGCCGAAGATACAAGAAGAACGGCAACACTTTTAAACCATTTAGGCATTAAAACGCCGCTTACAAGTTATTTTCAGCATAATGAAAAAAGCAAGGGCGAGTTTTTGGTTAAAAAATTGCAGGAGGGTGCTACCGTTGCATTGGTTTCGGATGCGGGTACACCGGCTATTTCTGACCCGGGTGAAGAACTTGTTCGTCTGTGTGCCGAACTAAACATTCCCGTTGTGCCTGTTCCCGGGGCAACGGCGGCGATTTCTGCCCTGATTTCATCAGGCCTTTCAACCGGTCGCTTTTCATTTGAGGGCTTTTTGAGTGTGAATAAAAAAAGCAGACGCGAGCATTTGCTTTCGGTTTGCAAGCAGCCACACACAATGATTTTTTATGAAGCCCCCCACAAACTGCGGCGCACGCTGAAAGACTTTTATGAAGTTTTTGGTGATAGAAAAATTGTTCTGGCACGCGAACTGACTAAACGCTACGAAGAAATTCTTCGTGTTTCGCTTTCTGAAGCCGTTGCGCTTTATGAAGAGCGTGAGCCGAAAGGTGAATATGTTCTTGTGGTAGAGGGCGCGCAGGAAACGCCTGATGAACAAAACGAATTAAATAATTTATCGGTTACGGAACATATTAATCATTATGTAATGCTTGGTATGGATACCAAAGAGGCGCAAAAAGCGGTGGCATCTGACCGCGGCGTTTCAAAACGCGATATTTATGCTGCGCTTTTAAAAGAAAAAGAAGCGCAAAATGCCGAATAGACAGGAGAGTTATGAAACGATGAACGAACTTAAAACCTATGAAATAAAAAAAGGAGTCAGGCTTCATCATATTAAAACCGAGCAGTTTAAAACAGTTTCTGTCGGTTTGCACTTTCACAGACCGCTTCGCTATGAAGAAGCGGCAAAAAACGCCTTGCTGACTGATGTTATCCGCCGTGGAAACAAAACACATAAAGACTCGGCAGCGGTCAGCCGTTATCTGCAATCACTGTATGGTGCTTCTTTTTCTGCCGATGTACGCAGAAAGGGTGAAGACCAGATTCTCACTTTTGTTGTAAGCACGGTGGCCGATGCCTATCTCCCGCAGGGTGAAGCCTGCACAATGAAGGCCGTTTCGTTTTTATATGACATGGTGTTGAATCCGCGCCTTGAAAACGGCGTTTTTATTAAAGACTATGTTGAGCAGGAAAAGGTGAATTTAATTAACGACATTGAGGCCCTGATTAACGATAAGCGCTCTTATGCGGTGTGGCGTCTGGTTGAACTGATGTGTCAGGGTGAGCCCTACAGCATTTATGAACTCGGCCGCACGGATGATGTTCGCGCCATTACCCCCGAGAGCCTTTATGAGCAATATGAAACGGTTTTAGCAACTAGCCCGATTGATATTTTTGTTACCGGCGATGCCGACATCTCCGGTATTTTGGAACTGACAGAAAAGCGCTTTGTGAATGTGAATCCCACGGTGAGTGAATACACGGTGACCGACCTGCACAAACCGGCTGCAGCGCCCGAAGAAATTGTTGAAAGTTATGATGTTTCACAGGCGAAACTTTCTATCGGTTTTTACACCGGCATTGCGCCGACAGACCCGCGCTACAGCGCGCTTATGGTTTATAACAGCATTTTCGGAAGCGGTGCACACTCAAAACTGTTTAACAATGTTCGCGAGAAGTTGAGCCTTGCTTATTATGCTTCTTCCCGTCTTGAACGCTACAAGGGGATGATGCTTGTCAGCGCCGGCATTGAATATAAAAATAAAGAGCAAGCCGAGCAGGAAATTTATGCGCAGGCCGAGGCGATGCGCCGTGGTGACATTTCAGAATATGAATTTGATGTTTCAGTTAAGAGCATCATCAATTCACTTCGTTCGTTAGGTGACAGCAACGGCTATCTGGCAGATTATTATCTCGGGCAGGCGGTCAGCGGCACAAACATCAGTTTAGAAGAACAATGCCGCTTGATTTCAGCCGTGACAATTGATGATGTGGTGCAGGTAGCGCAGGAGATTAAGCCTGAACTTGTGTATGTTATGAAAGGCCGCAAGGAGGATGAGAAATGATTCAGTTTACAAAACACGAAAACGAAACCCTGAAAGAATGTCTCTACACGGCCACACATGAGAGCGGCCTTAAAATTGCTGTTATGCCTAAAAAGGGTTACAGTAAAAGTTATGCGGTTTTTGGCACTCACTTTGGCTCGGTTGACAATGTTTTTAAAGCACCGGGCAAAGCAGAAGCCATTCAGATTCCTGATGGCATTGCCCATTTTCTTGAACACAAGTTGTTTGAACAGCCCGATGGCTCAAATGTGTTTGAAAGTTATGCGCGTTTTGGCGCCAATGCCAACGCCTACACAAGTTTTCATGTCACTGCTTATTTATTTGAAAGCACACAAGATGTGAAAGAAAATCTCGGAATTTTGCTTGACTTTGTGCAAAAACCCTATTTTACCGATGAAAATGTTGCCAAAGAGCAGGGCATTATCGGTCAGGAAATCGGCATGTATGATGACGACCCCGACTGGCAGTTGATGATGGGCTTTTTGGGAGCTATGTTCCACGAACACCCCGTGCGGATTGATATTGCCGGCACGGTGGAGAGCATTTCTAAAATCACAAAAGAAACGCTGTATGAATGCTATAACACCTTTTATAACCTTTCAAATATGTGCCTTTTCGTCATTGGCGATGTAAGCCCCGATGAACTTGCAGGCTTTATTGATGAACGGCTTTTGCAGCAGAGCGCCGCTCTCGGTGAA
>JAZRUU010000124.1:0-3231 GCA_045652725.1 Clostridia bacterium
ATACAGAACAAGAGATATTTGCGTTCTTTCAAGAGAGAAATGTTCTTGCGGCAGAACTTTAGTCAAAATGGCAAAGCCTATGGGCAGAACAGATGATATGCTCATCATCAGAGGCGTTAATGTGTTCCCGAGTCAGATTGAAACTGTTCTCCTTAATGAAGGGTATCAGCCGAACTATCAGATTGTTGTTGACAGAGCAAACAATACAGATACCTTTGAAGTCAATGTAGAAATGTCACCCGAACAATTCACAGATAAAGTAAGCGATGTTCTTTCAATGGAAAAATCTCTTTCAAATGCAATGAAAACAATGCTCGGTATCAATCCGACAGTTCACCTTGTTGCGCCGAAGAGCATTACAAGAAGTGAAGGTAAAGCGGTTCGTGTAATTGATAAGCGTAAGTTAATTTAAGAAAGGAGTTTTAAAAATGGCTATTAAACAATTAACGGTTTTTGTTCCGAACAGAAAAGGTACAATCGTTGCTGTGACAGATATACTTGCTAAAAACAATATTAACCTAAGAGCGCTCTCTATTGCTGAAACAGAAGATTTTGGCATTCTTCGCCTTATTGTGAATGACGAAAAGGCAGCAGAAACGGTGCTCAAAGAACAGGGCTACCTGATTAAGGTGGTTGATGTTGTGGGTGTTAAAATTGGTGACGAACCCGGAAAACTCACAGCAGCCCTTGATGTTCTTGACAAAGCAGACATCAATGTTGAATATCTTTATGCATTCATGACCCGCACAGAAAAGCACGCCTATGTTGTTTTAAGAGTTGAAAATAACGAAGCAGCAGAAACAGCGCTTACAGATGCAGGCTTTAAACTTATTACAGAAGCAGATGTTTGTAAACTTTAAAAGTTAAACGGTAATTGTTATGAACTTAACTCGAATGAACTCAAACAGAGGCTTTTATAACATTGGCGCAGCCTTTTTTGGCTATGCTTACCGTTCTGTTGAAAAGTTTATTGAGAAATTAAAGAGTGAGTTTTAGAATTAGTTTGAAGGATGTGTAAATAATATACTAAAACCTCACTTGTAACCCTGAATGCAAGTGAGGTTTTCTTTCTGAAAGGAAGATTTAAAATGGCAAGTAAATTAGATGAAGCAAGAACCATTATAAACGAGATAGATTCTCAAATGGCAGAACTGTTCGTAAAGAGAATGAGAGCAGCCGAAATGGTTTACGAGCACAAAAAAGAATTTGGTCTTCCAATTTTAGACAAAAAGCGCGAAGATGCTGTTATTGAAAAGAATGCCGCAATGATTGAAGATGATGTATTAAAGGGATATTATGTTGATTACATCAAAAACCTTATGTCAATATCAAGAGCCTATCAATACCGTATGCAGTCGGGGCTCAGGGTTGCATATTGCGGTGTCCCCGGCGCGTTTGCTCACATAGCAGCAGGCAGAATCTTCCCTGACAGTAACAGAGTGTCATACCGTGATTTTAAATCGGCATATGAATCGGTTGTAAACGGTGAAGTCGATGTGGCGGTTCTGCCTATTGAGAACAGTTATGCGGGCGAAGTCGGGCAGGCGATTGACCTCATTTTCTCAGGCGGACTCTTTATAAATGGAATTTACGAACTTGAAATTCATCAAAACCTGCTTGGGCTTCCTGAGGCTGCGGTTACGGATATAAAGAAAGTAACCAGCCACCCGCAGGCGCTTAGTCAATGCCGTGATTATATTGCCTTTCGCGGGTTTGAAACAGACGAAGCCAGCAACACCGCAGTAGCGGCAAAAGTTGTTGCCGAGATGAAAGATAAATCTCTCGGTGCTATTGCCAGCGTGGAAACAGCAGAGATTTATGGCCTTAAGGTTTTAGAGGCAAACATAAATAAAAGCGGAGAAAACACCACCCGCTTTGCAGTTCTTTCGAAAGCGAGAGCCAAATCTCCTTCTCTTTCAAATTCGGTTTTAATGTTCACGGTTAAAAATGAAGCCGGTTCTCTTGCCAATGCGATTGGCATCATCGGCAAATATGGATATAATATGACGGCGCTCAGAAGCAGACCGCTGAAAAAACATTCCTGGCAATATTATTTTTATATTGAAATTGACGGAACAACAGAGAGCGCCAAAGGCAAAAAGATGATTGAAGAGTTAAATCAGGTGTGCGATAAACTTAAAATAGCAGGAACTTTTGCACCCCATAGCGAGATATGAGGGAGTTTGATATGAATATACATATGGCTTTAAAGGAAAATAGTTATGATATCATTGTAGAAAAAGGCATCCTCACCCGTGCGGGAGAAAACCTGAATTTAAACAGAAGAGTTCTCATTGTGACAGATTCGGGCGTTCCTGAAATTTATGCACAAACCGTTGCAAAGCAATGCCGGGAGCCTGTTATTTGCACCGTTGCGTCGGGTGAAGGTTCCAAGAGCCTTGAAATGTTCGGAACGCTTCTTCAGAAAATGCTTGATAACGGCTTTTCAAGAAAAGATTGTGTTGTGGCCGTTGGCGGTGGCGTTGTTGGCGACCTTTCGGGTTTTGTGGCCTCTGCCTATATGAGAGGTGTTGATTTTTATAACATCCCGACCACGCTCCTTTCGCAGATAGATTCCTCCATTGGCGGCAAGACGGCAATCAATTTCGGAAATGTGAAAAATATTGTGGGTTCTTTTTATCAGCCGAAAAAGGTTTTAATAGATTCAGAACTTTTAAAAACGCTTCCCCAAAGGCAGATTTCAAACGGCCTTGCCGAAGCCATTAAAATGGCGCTTACCTCCGATAGCGAGTTGTTTGATATAATAGAAAATGAAGATATAAATACAAGTATTGATAAAATCATAGTTCGTTCTCTTGCTGTTAAAAAGAATGTTGTTGAGCAGGATGAAAAAGAATCGGGACTCAGAAAGATACTTAATTTCGGCCATACAATCGGTCACGGCATTGAAAGCAGCGAGAATCTGTCGGAACTGTATCACGGCGAATGTGTTGCGCTTGGGCTTATTCCCATGTGTGATGAAAAAATAAGGCCGAGAGTCATTGAGGTTCTTAAAAAATGCAATCTATATAACCTGATTGAATTTGATTGGAAAAAGATAAGCGAGGCGGCATTTCACGACAAAAAAGCAGACGGTGAGTTTGTTACCGTTACAACCGTGCCCGAGGTAGGCTGTTTTGAACTGAAAACAATGAAGTGCCGCGAAGTAATAGAACTGGCGAAAAACTGTTTTGAGGGGTGTTGTGTTGAAAAATACATTTGGAACAAGTG
>JAZRUU010000125.1:0-4910 GCA_045652725.1 Clostridia bacterium
GTATAATTATAAATGGTTTATTTGTAAAAATACATAATTCAGGAGGAACTCAAAATGAAAATTTCAAAAGTAATGGCACTTGCACTGGCTCTTATCATGGCTGTAGCTATGTTTGCCGGTTGCGCAGGCAAAGACGACAAAGTGTTAACAATGGCAACAAATGCTGAATTCCCGCCCTTTGAATACTTAGAAGGCGAAGCAATCGTTGGTGCTGATGTTGACATGGCACTGGCACTGGCTGAAAAGCTGGGTATGACCTTAGAGATCACAAACATTGATTTCGATGCTGCTTTAACAGGCGCTGCTACCGGTAAGTATGATGTAGCTGTTGCAGGTATCACCGCAAACGACGAAAGACGCAAGAACATGGCTTTCTCTGATGACTACTACACCGCTTCTCAGGCAATCATCGTTATGGCTGACAGCGAAATCAAAACCGCTGCTGACATTGAGGGCAAAGTAGTTTCCTGTCAGGAAGGTACCACCGGCGAACAGTATCTGCTGGACAACGAATTTGAAATTCAGTCCTTCAAAACCGGTGCTGAAGCAATTACTGCTTTAGTTGGCGGCAAGTGCGACGCTGTTGTTATTGACGACGCTGTTGCAAAGGCACTTTCTGCAAAGCAGGAAGGCAAAACCGTTGTTTTAGACGAGCCCCTGACCAAAGAAAATTATGCTATCGCTACCAAACTTGGCAACGACGAACTGGTTGCTAAAATCAATGCAGCATTAGCAGAATTAAAAGCAGATGGCACTCTGGCTTCCATCTTCGAAAAATATGAACTGCCCTTTGATGCTGAATAAGAAAAACTGATTTCAAAAAACGGTGCAGTGTGACGCTGCACCGTTTTTTAAAGTGATTAAGCGAAAGGTAACAGACTTATGAATTTCTTCAACGCTATTGGAGCCTGGTTTACAAAATGGTTTGACACGCTCTACAACACCTTTATTGTTGATGACCGTTACACAACCTTGATTGCCGGCTTTGAAAAAACAATTATCATCACACTGGGTGCGCTGGCGCTGGGCGTTGTGATTGGTACGATTGTGGCAGTTATCAAGGTGTTTGCAGACGGCAATAAAAAACTCCGTCCCCTTGATTTTCTCTGCAACATCTACCTCACCATCATCCGCGGCACGCCGGTTGTTGTGCAGCTGCTCATTTCGTTCTTTATCATTTTTATTTCTGCCAAAGACGGAACCTATGTTGCCATCATCACCTTTGGTGTCAATTCCGGCGCTTATGTTGCTGAAACCATCCGTTCGGGTATTATGGCGGTTGATTCGGGGCAGATGGAAGCCGGCCGCGCTCTTGGTTTTTCAAAACTGAAAACAATGCAATATATCATTCTGCCGCAGGCTTTTAAGAACATTCTCCCGGCCATTGGCAATGAAATGATTGCTCTTTTAAAAGAAACATCTGTTGCAGGTTATGTGGCTGTGGTTGACATTACCAAAGCGGCAAACCAGATTAAAAACACAACTTACGACCAAATTAACCCCATCATTTTGGTTGCTCTCATTTATCTGATTCTGGTTGTAGGACTGACCAAACTGCTCGGCGTATTTGAAAGGAGGCTTCGCAAGAGTGAACGATAATATCATCATCAGAACAGAAGATTTATGCAAACACTATAACGGCGGAGCCATTCGTGCGCTTGACGGTGTTACGGTAGACATCAAGCGCGGCGAAGTTGTGGTTATCATCGGCCCTTCGGGTTCAGGCAAGTCAACCCTGCTCCGCTCTTTAAATCTGCTTGAATTTCCCACTTCGGGGCGCATTTTATTTGAAGATGTTGACATTACAAACCCCAAACTTGATGTTAACCTTTACCGCCGCAAAATGGGTATGGTGTTTCAGCACTTTAACCTGTTTCCCCATATGACCATTCTGCGCAATCTGACAATTGCACCCATCAAACTCCTCAAAAAGACAGAAGAAGAAGCCAATGCAAAAGCAATTGAACTGTTAAAACTCGTTGGTCTTGAAGACAGAGCCAACGCCTACCCCAGCCAACTCTCCGGCGGGCAGAAACAGCGCGTTGCCATTGTTCGTTCTCTTTGCATGGAGCCTGATGTAATGCTCTTTGACGAACCCACCTCAGCCCTTGACCCCGAAATGGTCGGCGAGGTTTTAGAGGTTATGCAAAACCTGGCAGAAAGCGGCATGACGATGGCAATCGTTACACACGAAATGGGTTTTGCCCGTGAGGTTGCCGACCGCGTTCTCTTTATGGATGAAGGCCTTTTGATTGAAGAAGGTACCCCGCAGGAAATTTTTGATAACCCCAAAAACGAAAGAACACAATCATTCTTAAGCAAGGTTCTGTAATTGACAGCACAAAAAAGCGATGGCAAACATTTGCCATCGCTTTTTCTATATGCAGATGTTATATACAGGCTTTACAAAGCGTATTATGCTTTGAACTGTTTATATGTAAGGTCAGCGGATATAATTTTTGCTGACTTCAAGGCTTTGTAAACAAGCATTGTAATTGCAAAATCAAAGAGATGATGCAACGAAGTGATACCGCCTGTTATGCCCCAGATAAAATAGGTTGTTGAGTCAGCCATGCCGGCAAATGCAAAAAGATACACAACCAAAACCTCACCAAGAGCATGCAGAATCATCGTAACAACAATGGTTAAAAAGAGGTTGTAGCGTTTTTTCAACATAAAGCAACCAACAAGCGCAAACAAAATATGAGAAAACGCGCGCATAGCAACCACAGGCCCAAGAACTGCAAAAAAAGCAATGGTACTGCCGATAACCGTGCAGATAACCGTAAACGGGCTGATAAACATAGACAAAATAACAGCAAGATGTGATGCCGGTGTAACCGAAAACGGTTGCGGAACGGGCAATTTCGGCATAAAGAGCGGCACAACAATCGCAAGGGCTGTTAAAAGGCCTGCAACGGTTATTGTTTTAATGTTCTGAGATGTCTTTGTAGTCATAATATCCTCCTTAATTGTCACCTATAATAAAATTTGGCATACATTGATACCGAGGTGAATGATATGTTCTTTTCTTTTATTAAAGATTTTATTTTACTTTTTTTGTTGGTGTATGCTCTCATAACGCTCGCAGAACAACTCTGCCGTATGTTTGAGCGTTTATGCAGGCAGCCGTCTGTTATTACCAGAAAATTTTATGTAATCGACATTTCAGAAATCGACTGCACGGCACTTGAGTGTTTTTTACGCAAAGAACTTTCAAACTGTAGGTGCAAGGTTCTGCTCACGGCAAAGAAGCAAAACAGCGAGTCAAACTTTATCATTTCTCGCCTCCGCAGGCAATATCCCGAAACATATTTTGTTACAAAAAAAGAACTGAAAAAAATGCTTAATTGCCAAGCAAAGACGGATGTTTTTTCAAAAGTTGCACAAGAGGCAGACCCAGGCCAAGACAAATAACCAATTCACCGGCGCCCACGGTCAGCATATTAAATAAAAGCGCGCCCGAATCAGGCACAACAAAATATAACATACTCCCCACTATCAGGCTGTTTGCCACAACCGGTGACAACATAGCAAGAACCGGTTTTTTTCTCAAAAGGCGTGTGCCGATTGCGCCGAGCAGCGTTGCCAGAGAGCCGAACACAATGTCATAAATTCCGTAGCCACCAATCAGGTTAGCTAGAATGCACCCCACCGTTAAACCCGGAATGCTGCAGGGCATAAAAATCGGCAAAACCGTTAACACTTCTGAAATTCGAAACTGCACAGGGCCGTATGAGATCCAGGCAAACAATAAGGTCAGCGCCGCATAAATTGAGGCAATGGCAGCACCATAAACAATTGATTTCGTTTTATTCATGGTGATGATCACAACTCCCACAGCAACCGGAGCACTTCTTTTTAGGCTCATATTGCAAATTATTGCGCTTACAATAGTCTTCAATGGCGGCTTCAATGGCTTCTTCAGCCAAAACAGAGCAATGCACTTTTGCCGGCGGCAGACCATCAAGCGCTTCCATAACCGCGGCGTTGGTCAGTTTTCTTGCTTCTTCAATCGTCTTACCCTTCACCATTTCGGTTGCCATTGAACTTGTTGCAATGGCAGCACCGCAACCAAAAGTCTTAAAACGGCAGTCAACAATCACACCGTTTTCAATTTTCATATAAATCTTCATAATGTCGCCGCACTTGGCATTACCAACCTGACCAACTGCGTCGGCATTTTCAATTTCACCCACATTTCTGGGGTTTTCAAAATGGTCCATTACTTTTTCACTATACATAATTTTGCCCCTTTCCTAGTTACCGGGATACAGCGGTGACATCATACGCAAGGTGTGAACAATCCCCGGTAATATTTCTAAAACATAATCAACATCTTCTTCTGTATTCTGCTCGCCAATAGAAAGCCGCAGAGAACCGTGTGCAATTTCGTGCGGCAGGCCAAGCGCCAGCAAAACATGAGACGGGTCAAGCGAGCCGCTTGTGCAAGCAGAGCCTGAAGATGCCGCAACACCCTTTGCATCCAGACGAAGCAACAACGCTTCACCCTCAATGTAGCGGAAGCAGAAGTTCGCGTTGCCCGGCAACCGGTCTTCCAACGAGCCGTTTACATGCGCATCAGAAATTGTTGCAAGAACACCTTTAATAAGTTTGTTTCTGAGGGCGGTAAGCCGCTCCATCTTTTCATTTAAGTTTGCAGTAGCAAGAGAAATAGCCTTGCCAAGGCCTGCAATGCCTGCAACATTTTCTGTTCCTGCGCGGCGGTTTCTCTCCTGAGCGCCACCGTGCATAAAAGTGTCAATCCTCGTGCCTTTTTTAACATATAAAGCACCAACGCCTTTAGGGCCGCCAAACTTGTGAGCCGAAAGCGAAAGCATATCAACACCGAGTTCTTTTACATCCACCGGCACAGAACCAACCGCCTGCACCGCATCGGTGTGGAACAA
>JAZRUU010000126.1:0-15769 GCA_045652725.1 Clostridia bacterium
AACGCCGGCACGCTCAAACAGGGGCCAGAAGCCACTGAAATATCTTGCATTAGCATAGTCAGACTCGGTGGAGCAGACAACCATAACATCCAGGCCTTTATCTGCAACCATTTTGGCTGCTCTTGCAATTCTTTCCTGATATTCATAATCAGGAATGCAAATTCTTGACATAAAAACATCTCCTTTAAAGTAAGATTATGTATTACTTACAGTATATCGCACCTGTTTGGATTTGTATTTAGAAAATCTTTAATACTTTTTGTATTATTTTAAATTTATTTAATTTAAGATAAACTATTGACATGTGAATTTTGCGTGATACAATAAAAGTGAATCTGAAAGGGTGATGAGGCTTATGGAATATAAATTAAAGCGGTTTTGCTATGCGATCACCATTAGTAAAATTGCCAATTTGCATTATTTTGAGTTTACGAATCAGTTTCACACAGAGAAGGAGAGTCATGCTTTTTGTGAACTTTTATACATTGACAGCGGTTTTATTACCGTTGATGCTGACAATTATCAGGGCATAGTCAGAGAAAATCAGATGATTGTTCATAAAAGCAATGAGCCCCATTCACTTTCCTGCCCGGAGGATGAGGCATCAAATGTCATTATTATCGGGTTTGCCTGCGCCAATCGGGAATTGGATGTTTTTTCAGAGGCACCGGTAACCTTGAATGAATCTCAAAAGAAACTATTGACTGAAATTATCCGTGAGGGGCGAAATGTTTTTGAAGCACCCTATGATATTCCCGGGCAGAAAGACATGAAAAAAAGAAAAGAGTATCCCTTTGGTGCCGATCAGCTTATAAAAATTAAACTTGAAAATCTTTTTATTGAATTGATTCGGAGCAAAAACAATGTTTTTGTTGATGAACCAAGGGATATTTCTGACGATAAAATTCAGGAAGTATTGCGATATCTCAACGAAAATTTTAAGGAAAAAATCAAACTTTCTGAACTTTGTTTTTTGTTTGGAACCAACGCCACAACCCTTTGCAATAAATTTCGTGACGCTTACGGTGAAACCATTATTTCCTATATCAATAAGCGAAAAATTAAAGAAGCTAAAAGACTGATGAGAAGCGGTAGTTACAATCTGACAGAGATTTCATCCATCGTTGGTTTTTCCTCTGTGCATTATTTCAGCCGGATTTTTAAGCAGTATGAAAAGCAGGCACCTACCGCCTATTTAAAAACAATTAAGGCAAGGCTCATGATGTAATACATTCCTTCCGGTCTTTGTTTTTGCAGGGGAGTTGCAAGATAGCAGGAAAGGCCAGTCAATTTAAAAAAAGAAATTTTAAATATTTAGTAGAAAAATGCTTGACAAACAAAAAAAGATATAGTAAAATACTATTTGTTGTTTGTGGCGGCGTAGCTCAGTTGGTCAGAGCAAACGGTTCATACCCGTTAGGTCGGCGGTTCGAATCCACCCGCCGCTACCAAAAAAAGCACTTCTTCGGAAGTGCTTTTATTTTTTATCAAAAATACAAAAACAACCTTCCGCACGGCGGAAGGTTGTTTTTTTCTTGAACATAATCCTGCTCTTTTTGTTGGTTTTTCAGCCGTTATTTTTGTGTGAATTTTATTTTTGAAAGCATTAAGTTGCCAAAATCACTGTGGCCGTTTACCGTGCAAACCTCGCCGAACATAAAAAGGCCGAGAGAGTTTGTTTTAACGCCGGCAGAGAGCGTTTGCTTTAAACCTGCGCAGCCGAAAACAATGGCATTTTCATCATCATAAAAAGCCTGAATCCGTTCCTGCGCTTTCTCTTTCGGCAGGTAGCGGAGCACCATTTTTTCAGAAAGGTCACGACCGGAGAACAGGCGACCGTCACGCAAGGAAAGGTGCGCGTTAATGCCGAAGGTATCTGCCAGCGTCAGATGTTCAAAATCAGCATCAGCAAGGCCGAACGCGCTGCGCTTTTTGTTATACCATTCAATCGGGTCTTCTCCGTCAATTGACACAAAATAGCGCCCGTCGAAGGTGATGGCGTGTTCACTCAAAACATCGTGGTGAACATTTTCGCTGATGACCGAAACAGCAAAGCGCTCATCGTTGATTACAAACACCGCCGCCTCACCGCCACCCGTGATGAGTGCGCTTTTGCCGGTTGCCGGGCAAATGGCACCGCTGCCGCCAACAAGCGGCGCTTGCACCTTGGCTGAAAGCGCGCGGATAAAGGCGTTTTCGCCGCCTGCATTTCCGAGCAGCACAATGGCCGCCTGACAGGGTGTTTGGGGGATGGTATTTAAAATTTCTTCATAAGAACCACAAAAGGCAATGCCCGCTACATCTTCGGGAAAAACTTTTGCAAGAGAAAGTGTTTCATCTTCTGCGCCTGCAAAGCCGAAGGTGGCACCGCCGAACCCATCTGCATTCTTATAAGAAGGTGTGTAAAATGTTAATTTCATTGTTTGCACCTCTTTTGGTTTAATGTCACCTTGATTATATATCGGCCCGGTTGAAAAGTAAATACATTTTTGTTAAAATCTTGCTTTTTCTGCCTTGACACCGTCCATTCATTTTAGTACAATAAAAGAAGTGATATTTTCAAGGGAAAAAGGAGAGTTTTTTATGAAAACAGGTTATGCAAAAGTTTGTATCAATCCCCCTTACGGTGCGCCTATCGTCGGCTATTATGAACGCCGTTACACCAAAGGGATTTTAGATAGTATCTATGCCCGCGCAGTTGCTTTTGATGACGGAGAAAAACAGGCTGTTGTCATTGCACTTGACCTTTGCACGCTGGCGCAGGCTTATCATGACAGATTCAAAAAAGCAGTTGCCGAGGCAACCGGTTTAGATGAAAAGGCAATTTTCATCAACCTGTCTCATACCCACACCGGTCCGCTTGTTGGTAAAGACTTTGCTTCTGAAGACAGAAGTTCAGAGGCTTATGATGAATTTTTAACCACCTCAATTCGCGATGCGGCCATTTATGCATTGGCTGACCTTGCTGAATCTACTATGGAAACAGCACAGTCTGAGGCAAAGAACATTTCGTTCATCCGCCGCTACCGTATGAAAGACGGTTATGTTGCTACCAACCCCGGCGTGAAAAACCCCAATATTGACCATGCACTCGGCACGCCTGATGAAACGGTGAAACTCTTAAAAATCAAACGCGAGGGTGCAGATGATATTTTTGTTGTAAACTTCGGCACCCATGCTGACTGTGTTGGCGGTGAATACATCAGCGCAGACTACATTGGTCGCGTGTGCGAGATTTTAGAGAATGCCGTGCCCGGCACCCGTTGCATTTTCCTGCAGGGTTTTCAGGGTGATGTGAACCATGTTAATGTTAACCCCACCCCGGGTGAGAGTGCCATTACCACCATTGATTTTGACGGTGTGCCCCGTGGTGTGCGTCACGCTGAACATATGGGCCGCATCATTGCCGGTGCTGTGCTTTCTATCTGCTCTGTTACAGAGCCGGTAAAGGCAGGTAAAATTACTTATGCCTCCAAGCGTGTGGAACTGCCCTCACATCAGGAAAATGACCGTTTGGAAGAAGCAAGAAAAATCTGCGAGATGTATGATGCCGGCAGAACAGCCGAACTGCCCTATAAAGAAATGGAACTGACAACAGCGGTTGCCGAAGCCAGAAGAATTGTAAAACTTGAAAATGGCCCTGCATCCTTCCCGTTCTTCCTTTCTGCTATCAAAATCGGCGATTTGGTTTTAGCCGGTATTGGCGGTGAACCTTTTGTTGATATTGGTCGCCGTATTAAAGAACTTTCTCCTTATGATGCTACCATTCTCTGCGCGCTGACAAACAGCGCCGGCGGATACATTCCCACTAAAAAGGCTTATGAAGAAGGCGGCTACGAGGCCAGAGGTTCTTCACTTGCAGCCGGTGGGGATGACATTATTGTAAACGGTATGATTGAATTATTCAAAGAACTTGCGTAAGAAAAAAACGGCTGGGCGAGGCGTTTCGTCCGGCCGTTTTAAGCGCTTGAGCATAACATGGGTTGTCTTTGTTATAAAATTGAAAGAAACAACTTATAGTAAGATATAAACGGAATTTGATATAGGAGTATAAACCATGGCACATCTTTTTACAGCTATTAAAGAAGCACTTTCTTCTGTTTTGCCTATTGCACTCATTGTGCTTGTGCTTTCTGTCTCCTGCGTTTCGCTTGATGCAGGTGTTTTGGTGCTGTTTTTATTTGGAACCATTCTGCTGATTCTGGGCGTGAGTTTTTTCACCATTGGCTCGGGAATCTCAATGGAGCCGCTGGGTGACGGCATTGGTAAAACGCTGAACAAAAACAATAAAATTATTCTTCCGCTTATCATCTGCTTTGTTCTCGGGTTTTTAATCACCGTTTCAGAACCTGACCTGCAGGTGCTGGCAGAGCAGGTGCCCACCATTCCCAATGCTATGCTGATTAACTGCGTGGGGGTGGGCGTTGGTGTGTTTTTAAGCCTCACACTCATAAGAAGCAAAAAAAACATTTCACTCCGGCCGTTGTTGCTTGTGTTTTATGCCTTAATTATCTGCCTTTCGTTTTTTGCGCCGGCTGACTTTGTGCCCACGGCGTTTGACTCGGGCGGCGTTACCACAGGCCCTATCACGGTGCCGTTTATTATGGCGCTTGGTGCCGGCCTTGCCTTTGAAAAAAGCAGTAAGCATTCGGGTGAAGACAGTTTCGGTCTGGTTGCCCTTTGCAGCATCGGGCCTATTTTATCGGTGCTGCTGCTCAGCATTTTTTATAAGCCGCAACCCGCTACCTCAACCTATGAAATAACGAGCGTGTTGACCACACAGGAGGCCTTTGGTGAGTTCACACGCGCTCTGCCGGTTTATGCCGAAGAAGTGGCGCTTGCCTTTGTGCCGATTGTTTTATTGTTCATTGTTTTTCAGTTAATTACGCGAAGATTTCACCTTCACAACACCATCAGAATGTCGGTCGGGTTTGTATATACCTACATCGGTCTGGTTCTGTTTTTAACGGGTGCCAATGTCGGCTTTATGCCGGCGGGCAGACTGATTGGCGCAAAGATTGCAGGCAGTTCTTTTAAGAGTTTTCTGATTCCGATTGGTATGGTGATGGGCTACTTTGTTGTTTCGGCCGAGCCTGCCGTTCATTCACTTAAAAGGCAGGTCAGCGAAATCACAAACGGTGCCATTTCACAAAAATCGGTTGCGCTGGCGCTTTCTGTTGGTGTTTCGGTTTCGGTCGGCATTTCAATGCTCAGGGTGCTCACGGGCATTCCCGTTATGCCTTTCTTAATCTTCGGTTATGTCGTTTCGCTCTTGATAAGCTTCTTTGTGCCGCCGATTTACACAGGTATCGCCTTTGACTCGGGCGGTGTTGCCAGCGGCCCGATGACATCAACCTTTATGCTGCCCTTTGCGATGGGAGCGTGTGAGGCGATTGGCGGCAATTTAATGACCGATGCCTTCGGCATTGTGGCGATGATTGCCATGACACCGCTTATCACCATTCAGGTTCTTGGCCTTTATGGAAGAAGACGGCGCCTGAAATTGATTCAGAAACTGCATACCGAAATCAGTATGATTGAGGATGACATCATTTTCTTTGATGAGGAGGGAGACAGCCGTGAGTAAACGCCCGATGGTTCTTTTTTCAATTGTTGAACTTGATAAAGGACAAAAACTTATTAAAGAACTGGAAAAAATCGGCATGCGCCTTAATTTCCAATCGGTCGGTTTTGGAACAGCACCGACAGAAATGCTTGACATTTTCGGCCTTGGCACAAATGACAAGGATGTTATCATCAGCCTTGGCACAGAGAGCGTTGTGAAAGATATGATGGCAAACTTCGGCACAACCTTTGAAAGCCACTCAAAATACGGCGGTCTGATGATTGTTTTAGAGGTTTCTGCTGCGAGCCGAGTTCTAACACAGATTCTGGATTTTAATAGCGAAAAAATTACAGCAAAGGGAAATGGTGCTATGAAAAACGAACATCACAACAATTTGATTATTATATCGGTGAATGAAGGCTTTTCTGACGATGTTATGCATGTTGCAAGAAAAGCAGGTGCAACCGGCGGCACAATTATAAAGGGTCGCCTTGCAGATTTTGAGCAGGTTGCAGAACTTGCCAGAGGGGGCATTGACGGTGACCGTGAAATGCTGTGCATTTTAGCACCGCTCAAAACGAGTAAACAGATTATGGAGGAAGTGAACAAAGAGTTTGGCATTACTTCTCCTGCAAACGGCATTGTGTTTGCCATTCCGACCGAAAAAGCATATAAGATATAACTGACATCCCAACAACGAGATGAAGCGGAAAGAGGAGAGGAAAATGGTTTGCAAAACTCTGCAAGCGGTGAAGGCGCAAGAGGAAAAATATGTTGATTTTTTAAAAGAAATCTGCTCTTTTGAAGCCATGGCGTGGGACAAGGAAGAAATTGACAAAATGGTGGATTATATTGAGAATTTCGCCCGAAGTGAAGGTTTTACCGTTACCAGAACGCCTTTTGAAAAATGTGGTGACTTTTTGACGATCGACTTAAACGAGGGCGCAGAAAAAAGCCATATGTTTTTAGCACATATGGACACCGTGCACAAAAAAGGTGTGTTTGGCAAGGTGCCTGTGACCGTTGAGGGTGACATGTTGAAAGCCCCCGGCGCCATTGACTGCAAGGGCGGCATTGCCGTGGCTCTGCTTGCGATGAAGGCATTAAAAGACTGCGGTTTTACAAAACACACGCGCCTGATTTTAACCTCAGACGAAGAAATTTCGAATATTTTGGGCGGCGAAAAGGAACTTCAGTTCTTTGCCGACAGTGCGGCCGGCTTTAAAAGCGCCTTAAATTGTGAGGGAACGGGTGGTGACCGTGTGGTTGTTGGCCGCAAGGGCATTTGGCGGCTTGAAATTGAAATTCACGGCAAAAGCGGCCATTCGGGCGGTGCCTATTTTGACAGCGCAAGCGCGGTGCTTGAGGCGGCGCATAAAATTGTGGAACTTGAAAAACACAGTGAGCGCGGCGGCAACACTTATAACTGCAGCATTATCAACGGTGGCAGCGTGGGGAACATTATCCCTGATTATTGTAAGTTTACCGTTGACATCCGTGCGGTGAGCCACGAAGATATGGAAAAGGCGAGAGAACTGGTTGAAACAGTGGCCGGAACGAGTTATGTGGCGGGCACAAAGGCAACGATTACAACCGTCAGCAGCCGTCCGCCCATGATTAAGAACGAAGAAACCATGGCGCTTTTTGAAAGTTTAAAAGCGCTCAGTCGTAAATATGATTTGGGAGATTTATCTGCCATTGAGGCAGGCGGCGGTTCTGACTCGGTTTATACACAAATGGCAGGTGTGCCCAGCATTTGTCAAATGGGTAGCATTGGCGGTTTTTACCACACAGATAAAGAGTTTACTTACATCAGTTCCATCTCGCGGCGTGCCAAACTGTTGGCGGCGTTCTGCATTGAAAAATAGGGAGGGCTAACATTGAAAATGAAATTTACAGCGGCCGGCGATATGTTGATTCAGCGCCGGATTCCGGCAGATTATGAAGGCATTGATGAGGTGATAGCACAAATTAAAAAGGGTGATGCGCGCTTCTTTAATTTAGAAACAACCCTGCACAACGGGGAGCATTTCGGCAACCAGTTCTATGGGGGCAGCCACCTGCGCGCAAACCCCAAAGTGCTTGACGATGCCCGCCATTTTGGCTTTAATATGCTGACCTTTGCCAACAACCACTCAATGGATTTTTCTCACGGCGGTCTGATGGCAACTAAAGCAGCGGTTGATGCGGCAGAATTCCCCAACTCGGGCGCAGGTGCTAATTTAGATGAAGCGGCCGCACCGGCCTATCTTGACACGAAAAACGGCCGTGTGGCACTTATTTCCACCGTTTCGACCTTAAATAACGATGCGGCAATGGCCGGTCGGCAGTCTCGACGGTATCCGGGGCGCCCCGGTCTGAACGGGCTCAGGATTGATAAACATTTGCAGGTCACACCCGAGCAGTTTAGCACCATTTGTGCAATCAGCGCACAGAGCAAAATCAACGCGCAGACAGAAATTGAGCGTGCCGAGGGGTATCATCCTGCTTTGCCTGAGGGCGTTGCGGTTCTGGGTGATTTGCAGTTCTTTGAGGGCAACGAAACAAAGTTTGTAACCCACCCGAACAAAGAAGATATGGCACGGATAGAAAAAGCCATTTATGATGCGCAAATGCAGGCCGATTACATTATCATCAGCATTCACTCTCACGAACTTTCGGGTGATAAGAAAGAGAACCCGTCAGACTTTTTGCAGGAGTTTGCCCACCGGTGTATTGATGCCGGCGCACACGCTGTAATTGGTCACGGTCCTCATCTTTTGCGTCCGCTTGAGATTTATAAAAACCGCCCGATTTTCTATTCGCTGGGTGACTTTGTGATTCACAATGAATGCATACCCTACGCGCCGGAGGAGATGTTTGCCAAGCAGAACTTAACGAGCGATGCCACAATGCGCGACCTGTTTTATGACCGTTCGGCAGGCTACACCCGTGGGCTGATGCGTGACCGCCGAATGCTTGAAACGGTAATTCCTTATTTTGAGATGGAAAACGGAGAACTGACTTATTTAGAACTGATGCCCGTAGAACTGAACTTTGATAAAAAAGAAGTTTGGCAAAAGGGAAATCCCCGTTTTAGCGCAGAACACGGCATTATTGAAAGATATGCTGAAATGTCAAAGGCTTTTGGAACAACAATTACGATAGATGAGCGTGGCTTTGGCATTGTAACCCTGTAAAAAATAAAACCCGCCGCTTATGAGAAAACTCGTAAGCGGCGGGTTTTTTATTATTCAGCAATTCCGGAAGCATCATCACCTAAAACGGTGAAGCAGTTTTCAATGAAGAGAATGTGCGCCACGGCGGTGGTTGCACCGCGAAGCATGGTTTTAACCTCTGAATTTGTTTCGCCAATGGTGTCAACCGTGTCTTTTAAACCGGTGATGAAAAACAGCATATTCTCAAGCTCTAAGCAAAAATAGTCAAATGCGGTTTCTGATTTATATGTCAGTTTCTGCATTGTAAAGAGCTGGCTGATGTTTTCTAACGACAAAACGCTCTTTAAAAAACTGATAACAATCAGATATGCAATCTGCTCTCTGTCATACTGTTTCTTTTTCGGCGGTGCAATAACACCCTTTTTCACATAGTTGCTCACCATAGACGAGGTGATTTCAGGGCAGCCGAGCGGTGTGATGAGTCCGTTTATATATTTAGTTATTTGTTCTAAATATAGCCCCATGTTCGGCAGTTCGTGATATCGGGGCAAACGGAAATCCCTGACCTTTTCTGCGAACAGAGCATTCATATCATATTTCATATCTTTATTATATAGTCTCTTGCCGGAAAAGTCAATAAGTTTTTGAAAAACCGTTGACAAAGTTATCTAAAACTGATATAATTCTTTCATCGGTTTTTGAAAAACCGATGAAAGAATTTTCAAATCTAAAAGGAGGCTGTTTTTGTGTTAAATTGTAAAATTATTGCCGATTCTTCAGCCGATTTACTCACAGTTCAGGGTGTGCCGTTTGCAAGCGTGCCTTTAAAAATTGTAACGGATGAAAAAGAATATATTGATAATGATGCGCTCAATGTTGATGAGATGATAGATGACCTGTTACGCCTTTCGGGTCCCTCGGGGTCTTCGTGTCCGAATGCTGCCGAGTGGAAGCAGGCTTTTGAAGATTATGACTGTGTGTTTTGTGTCACCATTACAAGCAATCTTTCGGGCAGTTTTAATGCAGCCAAGATTGCTCTGGATGAATATTTATATGAACATCCCGAAAGAAAGGGGTTTGTGATTGACACACTCTCTGCAGGCCCTGAGGTTGCGCTTGTTGTTGAGAAACTTGTGGAGTTGGTGCAAAAAGAAACGGCGTTTGACACGGTTGTAAAAAAGATAACAGCCTATCAGGAGCAAACGCATTTGCTGTTTGCCTTAGAATCTCTGCGGAATCTGGCAAACAACGGCCGTGTGAACGGTGCTGTTGCAAAATTTGCCGGTCTTTTGGGCATTCGCGTTATTGGCAAGGCAAGTGAAGAAGGCACGCTCTCTGTTAGCGGCAAGGCAAAAGGCAGCAAAAAAACGATTTTTGCTCTCTGGCAGTTGATGGAGAAAACGGGCTATGCCGGCGGCAGAGTGCGGATTCATCATTGCCATAATATAGAGGCAGCCGAGCAACTTTCTGCCCTTGTTTTAAAAAAATATCCCCGCGCCTCAGTTTTGGTGCAGAGAACACGGGGATTATGCAGTTTTTATGCAGAAAAAGGCGGACTGCTTATCGGTTTTGAAGCCTAGAGAAAGGCCTTGATTTCGTCAAGAGAATGCACAATGTAGTCAATGGGCATATCTGCCGGAGCGGGTTGATGTTTTAAGTTAAACCAACAGGTTTTCATGCCGTAGGCTATACCGCCTGCAATGTCAGCCGTCAGCGAATCGCCAATGATGATGGAACTTTCAGGCGAAGCACCGGAAAGGCGCGCAAAACAGGCATCAAAAAAGCCTTTTTCGGGTTTGGGAACACCCATTGTTTCTGACAGAAAAATTTCATCTACAAAGGGCAAAATGCCGGTGCCGGCGAGGCGCTTTTCCTGCCTTCTTTGTGAGGCATTGCTGGCAAGGCAGAGCGTGTATTTGGGCGAAAGGTAAGAAAGCAATTCAAGCGCCCCGGGTATCATAGCCGGCGGGTCTTCAATGTAGCGGAGAAACAGTTCTTCTACCATAGTGCCGTTTGCTTCTACGCCAACGCGGTCTAAAATGCGTTGCCAGCGTATGCGGTGGAGTTCTGCCCGGGTGAGCGTTCCGTTTTCAATCTCCACCCACAGTTTGTCATTTTCTTCAATGAAAACAGGAAAGTATTCGTCGCGGTAGGTAAGCCCCATATCGTGAAATGACTTTATGGTTGCCTGCCGTGCACATTCGTCAAAATCGAGCAGAGTGTTGTCAATATCTAAAAACACAGTGTTAATCATAAGAGTCTCCCTTACTGAAACAGAGGAATCTGCGCGTGCAAATTCCTCTGTTTTTTTACTGTTTAGTAGCCGCCTCAACAAGCCGTGATGCGCCATATTGCTCGCGCAGAGCGTTCTTTTGAATTTTGCCTGTTGCATTACGGGGAATTTCGGCAAGAAAAATCTTTTTGGGACGCTTATAGCGGGGCAGAGCCATACAGAATTCATTCATTTCTTCTACCGTTGCACTTGCACCCTCTTTGAGTTGAATGATGGCGGCGGTAATTTCACCCAAACGCTCATCGGGCAGGCCGATAACGCCAACATCGCTTACTTTTTCGTGGGTACGAATGAAATCTTCAATCTGCACGGGATAAATGTTTTCACCGCCGGTGATAATAACATCTTTTTTGCGGTCAACCAGATAGATAAAGCCGTCTTCATCCTGCTTGGCCATATCGCCGGTGAGAAGCCAGCCGTCAGGCGTTAACACTTCGCGGGTTGCTGTGTCATTTTTATAATAACACTTCATCACGCCGTCACCCTTTAAGCAGAGTTCTCCCACTTCACCGGGGGTAACGCTGTTGCCCTGTTCATCAACAATCTTAATCTCCCAATTGTAACCGGGAATGCCGATAGCCCCTACCTTATGAATGTTTTCAACACCCAGATGCACAGCGCCGGGACCAATGGACTCAGAGAGACCGTAGTTTGTGTCATATTCGTGGTGCGGAAAGACTTCTTTCCACCTTTTAATTAGTGAGGGCGGAACGGGCTGCGCACCAATGTGCATCAGCCGCCACTGGTCAAGATTATATTTTGAAAGGTCAATTTCGCCACGCTCGATAGCATCTAAAATATCCTGCGCCCAGGGCACGAGAAGCCACACAATGGTGGCCTTTTCGTCAGAGACGGTTTGCAGAATCCATTCGGGTTTAATGCCTTTTAAAATAACCGCCTTTGAACCGGAGAGCAGAGAACCGAACCAATGCATTTTAGCGCCTGTGTGATACAGGGGTGGAATGCAGAGAAACACATCGTCTCGGTTTTGCGAGTGGTGATTTTGTTCCACACGGCAGGCCATAACGAGTGCCTTGTGGCGGTGCAAAATAGCCTTGGGGAAACCGGTTGTGCCGGATGAAAAGTAAATGGCGCCGTCATCTTCATCCGTAATTTCCACCGCGGGAACGCCGGAAGAACAGTAGGTAATCATTTCTTTATAGTTATCGGCAAAAGCAGGTGTTTCAGCGCGGGTGCCCACAAAGAAATAATCACGAATGTGAAGTTTAGGGCGCACATTTTCAAGGCGCTCAATAAACTCGGGCCCAAAAACGAGCACCGAAATATCTGCAAGGTCGGCACAATATTCAATCTCTTCAGCCGAAAAGCGGAAGTTCATAGGCACAGCAAGTGCACCCGCCTTTAAAATGCCGAAATAGATTGGCAACCAGTCGATGCAGTTCATCATTAAAATGGCAACCTTGTCACCCTTTTTCACGCCTCGGGTGAGCAGCAGGTTTGCAAAACGGTTTGCGGCAACATCAAACTGCCTCCAAGTCAGTTCCCTTCTATAGGTTTCTGAGCCGGAAGATTCTATTAAACTGTATTCCCGCCATGAAACACTGTGGTCAGGCTGGTTGGCAGGGTTCACTTCAACGAGGCTGACCTCGTTGGGGTAGAGTCTTGAATTTCTTTCGAGAAAATCTGTAATAGGCATTTTATCACACTTTCTTTTGGTGAGAGTTACTCACTCAAAGATTTTTTTGCAGAAACAACCACCTGACTGTCATAGCAGGCGAACATAGCATTAACCTTTGCGGCATCGGGCTTTTTGGTGATGAGACTCACAAGCGGAACAATCACCAGACCGCCAATCATTGCAAGTGCACCACAGTTAACGGGCGATTGCAGAACCGCGGGGAAGCAGGGGCGCATCAGCATATTAAGAATCATAATGCCGCTGCCGAACACAAAACTTGCCCAAACGGCAGGTTTGGTTACCCTTTTACTGTAGAGACCGTAGAGGAAGGGTGCTAAAAACGCACCGGCCAGAGCCCCCCAGGAGATGCCCATCATATCGGCAATGTAGCCGAGTTTATCTTTGTTAATGGCAATGAAAGCCGAAATCACAATGAAAACAACAATGAAAAAGCGCAACACAAAAATCTGCTTTTTGTCACTCATGTTTTTAATGATGTGCCCTTTAATCATATCCAGCGAGAGGGTTGAACTTGAGGTCAGCACCAAAGAGGAAAGGGTAGACATAGATGCCGAAAGAACAAGCACAATTACAATGCCGATTAAAATATCGGGCAAGCCTTTTAGCATAGCGGGGATGATGGCATCAAACCCGCCAACGGGCATGCCGGCTTCAACGGGCACACCAGAGATTCTGCCGAAACCACCCAAAAAGTAACAGCCGCCGGCAACAATCACCGCAAAAACGGTAGAGATGATGGTGCCTTTTGCAATGTTCTTTTCGCTTTTAATGGCGTAGAACTTCTGCACCATTTGGGGCAGACCCCAAGTGCCAAGCGAGGTTAAAACAACCACGCAGAAAAGGTTAAACGGGTCCGGCCCGAAGAAAGAGGCATAAGCCCCGGGAATGGTGTGTTCAATCTTGGCAAGTTCGGTAAGAGCCGCGGTGAATCCGCCATGGCCCGATAAAACAGTCACTATCACGGCAACAATGCCGCCAATCATAATAAGCCCCTGAATAAAGTCGTTAATTGCGGTGGCCATATAGCCGCCGGCAATCACATAAATGCCGGTGAATACAGCCATAATGATAACGCACACATTATAAGAAACACCGGGAAAGGCCATTTCAAACAAACGGGAAAGGCCGTTAT
Source organism: Clostridia bacterium (assembly GCA_045652725.1). Classification (GTDB taxonomy): domain Bacteria; phylum Bacillota; class Clostridia; order UBA1381; family UBA9506; genus UMGS755. The sequence goes on from JAZRUU010000126.1 coordinate 13,810, forward strand.
ATAAAGAGGCTGTGTAAGGAATTAAAAAGATAAACACAATCAGCGAGGCAACAATTTTTAAAGCACTGCTATCAAAGCGTTTGCTGAAAAATTCAGGCATGGTTGCTGTTTTTAGGTGTTGGGTCATCAGGCGGGTTCTTCGGCCTAAAATTACCCATGCCAAAAGCGAACCGATAAAGGCGTTGCCAAGGCCAATCCAGGTTGAGGCAATGCCAAACTTCCAGCCGAACTGACCGGCGTAACCAACAAAGATAACAGCAGAAAAATAAGAAGTGCCGTAAGAGAATGCCGTCAGCCACGGGCCAACATTTCTGCCGCCCAAAACAAAGCCCGAAACATCAGTTGTGTGTTTTTTGCAGTAAAAGCCGACAGAAAGAAGTGTGCCGAAAAATACTACAAGTAAAATAATTTTGATTGCCATTTTAACCATCCTTCCTTTTAAAAAATTGAAAGACGCGAGGGCAATAAAAAAACCGCCCTCTATTAACCAGAGGACGGAAAGATCCGTGATACCACCTCAGTTCGCAGAAGCCTCACAGCGTTCTGCCTCAACGAGTAACGAAAGGAAATGGCGCCTTTGATTACTCTGTGCTGTAACGGGCACACCCGTCAGGACTTACTTAGTTTCTTCCCTGCGGCTCCCGGACTGTATTCGGTCTGTCTCAAAGCCCCGGCTCGCACCAAACGCCGTTTCTCTGTGCCTTATCCTCAGACTTACTTGTTTCCGTTCATTGCTTTTTTCACATTGTATCACATCCATCGAATTTTGTCAATGGCTTTTTAAAGAAGAAATTTAAAAGTCATGTCGGAAACCGGCATCAATGTTATATTTTTCAAAAATGCGCACAATTTCTTCAACAACATAAAAATCGTCTTCAATTTCTTCGTTTTGAATGGCGCGTTGGATTTCTGCCAAAATTATACAGGCGCGGCCGTTTACTTCGTCTGTGTTTACATACATATATTCAATGTTGTCGCAAATGGCATCGGCAATCACGCCGGCAAACAGTTCGAGTTTTATATCCATAGTAAAATCTCCTTTTTGATTTATCTTATCATATATATTAGAAAAATACAACAGAAAAAACTAATATATTATAAAAATATGTTTTAAGGTATAATATTATCAAGAAAAATTATAAGGATGATTTGTATGTCATTTAAGCCGAAAGCAACCAAGGGGAAGGTTAAATCAGGGTATAAAACACTGTATATTACAGATGAGTTGGTTCAGAAAATCAACGAACTTGCCAAGGAACACGAAACGAGTTTTAATAATATTGTTGTGAGCATTTTAGAAGACTTTTTTGAAAAGAATCAATAATTATTCAGCAGTTTAAAAGAAAACGGAGCGCAATAAGCATTGCGCTCCGTTTTTTGTTATTTATTGATTTACAACAAAACCTTTTCCGTTTTGATTTAGAAAAAACAAAAGTTCTATGTAATCTTTTGTAAAAGGCAGAAACATTCCCTCGTCAATGAGGCGCAAAATATCATCCTTGCTTGCCCAGGTGACATCTTTTACCTCAGCTTCCTGCAGAGAAAGGGTTTTTAAATCAATGTCAAAATTACGGAGAATGTAAACATCGTCAAAGCATTCTTTGTAATAAGTTGTGAGGTAGGGTGATTCGTCCGCAAAATCATATCTGATGCCAAGCTCTTCATAAAGTTCACGCGCAATGGCCAACCGGCTGTTTTCACCGGCACAAGAGCAACCGCCGGCAGAAAAATCCCAAATGTTGTTTTTGTTTTTAGCGTCAGACTTTTGCTGAATCAGCATTTGGTTTTTGTTATTGAAAATGCAAACATGCACCACAAGGCTGTAGAAGCCGGGCGGCATTTTTCTGCCGCGGATGTGGGTGCGGCCGGTTTTCTGGCGGTCTGCAGTATATAGATCCATGATTTCTGCCATTGTGGTCACCTCATAGTTCTTTTCCGGTGTAATAAGTAAAAATCCGCA
>JAZRUU010000127.1:0-4407 GCA_045652725.1 Clostridia bacterium
GCTAATTTTTGTTCCTTTGTCCATATTCGTTTTCTTTGTCCTTTTTTCAACTCAAACACCTCCATAATTATTTTAACACAAAAAAGAAAAAAGTAGATACATGGTGGTTTTCCATGTGTCTACTTTCATTTTACTACTTCAGACTTAGCGTGGTTTTCGTTATACACAAAAAAAGAGTTATGCGGCCGCATAACTCTTTTTTTATAATATTTTTATGTAATTTACGCTTCCAGCACGCGGATAAACGCGCCACGACCGTCTAAAGTCTTAACAAAGTCTGCCTCGGTCATTTCATCGGTCACAAAGAACCACTCGCCGCTTTCGCCGCCCAGATTTTCAGCACCGGCAAAAGATGCAATCACATTTTCAGCATTAGCACGAACAAAGTAACGATTTGTCACCGTTTCAGGGTCAATCATCATGCCTTCTTTCGGCTCTTTCCAGGTGATGAACTTGTTAACATGAATGTGTTTTGCCGCATCAATCACATCGGCAACAACTGCGCTTGCCGTGGGCAATTTGCCGGCCCCGCGACCGTAGAACATAACATCACCAATAGAGTCACCCTTAATTAAAATGGCGTTAAACACATCATTAACTTCAGAAAGTTGATGCCCCACGGGAATCACCATCGGGCTCACGCGGCAATAAACCTGACCATCAATAATTTTTGCGGTTCCAATCAGTTTAATAACCGCACCGAACTTTTCAGCATAGGCCACATCACTTCTGGTGATTTTGGTAATGCCCTCGGTGGGAACATCGCGCCAGTTCACATATTTGCCACGCGCAAGCGAAGCCAAAATGGCAATTTTGCGGCAGGCATCATAACCCTCAACATCAGCCTCGGGATTTCTTTCAGCATAGCCAAGGCGCTGCGCTTCAGAAAGAGCATCTTCAAAACCGGCACCCTCTGTCGCCATTTTTGTTAAAATGTAGTTGGTTGTGCCATTTAAAATGCCATAAATTTCTTCAATCTCATTAGCCGCCAGACACTGGTTCAGCGGGCGAATGATGGGAATACCGCCGCCAACAGAAGCTTCAAACAAATAGTTAACATCGTGCTCTTTGGCAATGGCCATGAGTTCTGTGCCGTGTTCTGCCACGAGTTCTTTGTTAGAAGTAATCACATTTTTACCGGCGAGCAGCGCCGCTTTTGAATAATCATAAGCAGGCTTTAAACCGCCCATAACTTCAACAACAATGCTCACTTCGGGGTCATAGAGAATGTCATCAAAATTCTTGGTAAACAGGGACGGATTCTCGTGATCAGGAAAATCACGCAAATCCAGAATATATTTAACAGAAAGTGTTTTGCCGCCTGTTTTTCTTGAAATGCTTTTTTCATTCTTGTGGATGATTTCATACACGCCGGAGCCAACCACTCCGTAACCTAATATTGCGACATTTATCATTCTTTTTCCTCCTGGTTTTTGCTTATCTTGACGCATTATGTCTTTTTATTATACCCTTTATCTGCGCTTTGGTCAAGGGTTTACAATAAATTATCGTAAAATTTTGGTAAATTACCAATATTTTCTGTCGAGACTGCGATATTGAATGGCCTCGGCAAGGTGCTGCACACCAATGTTTGCGCTGCCCTCTAAATCGGCAATGGTGCGGGCAACCTTTAAAATGCGGTTGTGTGCACGGGCCGAAAGGCCAAGACGCTCAAAGGCAGATTGAAGCAGATTTTTTTCTGTTTCACCCAGGGCACAGAACTCCTCCGTCATTGATGAGGTCATCTGTGAGTTTGAAAACACCCCGGGCACATTGCGAAAACGCTCTGTTTGAACGGCCCTTGCAACATTGACGCGTTCACGGATTTGTGCCGATGTTTCGCCCTTCTTTTTCTGCTCTAAATCGCTGTAAGACACCGCAGGCACTTCAATATGCAAATCAATCCGGTCAAGCAGCGGGCCGCTGATGCGCGAGAGATATTGGTGAACCTGTGCATCCGTGCAGGTGCATTCACGGGTCGGGTCGCCGTGATAGCCGCAACGGCAGGGGTTCATAGCCGCCACAAGCATTGTGTTGCAGGGGTAGGTCAGCGTTGCATTGGCACGCGAAATGGTTACAACACCATCTTCCAGCGGCTGTCGGAGCACCTCAAGTGCCGTTTTGCTGAATTCGGGCAGTTCATCTAAAAACAACACGCCATTATGCGAAAGGCTGACCTCACCGGGGCGCGGAATGCGACCGCCACCCGAAAAACCAACCGCTGAAATGGTGTGGTGCGGACTGCGGAAAGGTCTCTCTGTCACAAGCGGCACATCAGAAGGCAAAATGCCCGCTATGCTGTGGATTTTTGTTATCTCAAGCGCCTCCTCTATTGTGGGGCGCGGTAAAATGCCCGGCAATCTCTGGGCAAGCATGGTTTTGCCTGAGCCCGGCGAGCCGATTAGCAACACATTATGTCCGCCTGCCGCGGCAACCTCAAGCGCGCGTTTCACGCTCTCCTGCCCTTTCACTTCTGAAAAATCGGGGCAGGCAAGATTTTCTTTTGAAAACAATGCATCCACATCCACGCCCACGCGTGCAAGCGGCTGAATATGTAAAAAGTGAGCCATAATTTCAGAGAGCGTGCCGGCAGGATACACCTCAGCCTCGGTAACCACTGCCGCCTCGGCCGCATTCTCGCGGGGGAGAATGATTTTTCGAATGCCGTTTTTCACAGCGCAGAGCACCATCGGCAGCGCGCCCGTAACCGGTCGCAGGGTGCCGTTTAATGAAAGTTCGCCCAAAAACAGATACTCGTCGGTTTCATCACCTGCAAGTTGCCCCGAACTTTTTAAAAGACCAATGCAAATGGGCAAATCGTAAAAAGGCCCCTCTTTGCGGATGTTTGCAGGAGCCAGATTCACCGTAATGCGGCGTTGCGGAAATTCAAGTTCAGAGTTTTTCATTGCGGCGCGCACACGCTCTTTCGATTCTTTTACGGCGGCATCGGGCAGGCCAACCACATCAAACACGGGCATGCCGTTGGCAATGTCGGTTTCTACCTCAACCACATATCCGTCAATGCCCAAAAGTCCGCAACTTTTTACCTTAGCAATCATAATCTGTCGTTCCTTTCGTTTCAGACCTCCAGCAGTTCTTTGGTGGCATCTGTCAGGTTTTCGTAGCCGGTTTCGGTCACGAGCAACAAATCTTCAATTCTCACGCCGCCAAACCCTTCAATATAAATCCCCGGCTCAACCGTTACCAGCATCCCGGGTTCTAAAACCGATATTGAGCGCGGCGAAAGCACCGGCTTTTCGTGAATTTCAAGGCCCGTACCGTGACCCAGCGCGTGGCCGAAACAGTCACCGTAACCGGCCTCGGTTATAATCTTTCGGGCAACGGCATCAATCTCGCTACCCGGCGCACCACTTTTCACGGCAGCAACCGCCGCCATCTGGGCAGAAAGAACTGTTTGATATATCGTTTTTTGTTCATCGGTGGCGCGCCCCAAAACAACGGTGCGCGTCATATCGCTTGCATAGCCGTTTAAAAAACAGCCGAAATCCATCGTCACAAAATCGCCCGTCTCAAGCACCTTTTCGCTGGCAACACCGTGGGGCATCGCCGAGCGCGCGCCTGAAGCACAAATGATAGGAAATGACGGCGCCGAAGCACCGTTCTTTCGCATATACCACTCAAGTTCAAGCGCAATGTCGCACTCTCTTGCCCCGGGGCGGATTTGCGGCAACACATGGTTAAAGGCGCAAACGGCCAATTGTTCTGCCTGCCGCGTGAGTTCAATCTCGCGCGCATCTTTAACTGCCCGTTGCAATAAAATGGTTTCACCCAAAGGGAGGAACTCACAACCGGGCATTGACTTTTGCAGTTTATCATAGGCCGCAGCGGTCAGGTGGTTTTCTTCAAACCCCACCGCTTTCAGGCATTTTTCTTCTAAAAAGGCTTCTGCCGTAAGGCGCGCCACATCCACAATTTCAAAATCGGGCGATTCTTCTTTCGCCTGAACCAGATAGCGCGAATCGGTAAACAGCCAAAGCCCGTCACGGTTTAAGACAAGCGCACCCTCACCGCCTGAAAAACCGCTGTAATACATTAAATTTTCTGCCGATGTAATATAAACCGCCTCGGCCAAAGTCGCCTTAAGCAGTTTTGAAACACGCTCTTTAAACATAACTTTCTCCTTCAGAACTTTTTCTGCCTTTATTGTATCACTTTTTTCTTTCTTTTTCAAGCCGTGTTATCGCTTTTGCCCGACTGAAGAATTTTTCCGCAGATTGAACACCAAATAAAAACCCCGCTGTCAAACCATGAACAGCACCAGTTTGTGCAGACAATACAAAAATACCCCTGTGGTAGATAATATTAAATTTTAAGCAGCATACTGACATCGCATTTCTTGTGGTGTCAGTTTTGTTTTGAGTTGTATTCTTTCATTGTTGTAGAAAT
>JAZRUU010000128.1:0-12453 GCA_045652725.1 Clostridia bacterium
GGAACATGAATGTGAATATCTTTTTCTTTATAAAAATCGGTGGCAATACCCAGCTTTTCACAGTTTGCACGAACAAAACTGATGGCCGCCTTGGCCGATTCCTGCATCACATCACCGAGTTGGCCGGTGAGTTCGGTTTTGCCGGTGCCGGGCATAACGCCCACTTCTACCGACAAGGTATCACCGCCGACCTGTGTCCACGCAAGGCCGGTAACAACACCCACCTCGTCGCAGTGGCCAACGCTTTCAAATAAAAATTTCTTTTTGCCCAAAAACTCCTGCAGATTTTTATCTGAAACGCGCACAACGGCGTCAGCATCTTTTGCCAGCACCAAGTCTGCCTTGCGGCACAAGGTGGCAATGGTACGCTCTAAATTTCTCACACCGGATTCTTTGGTGTAAAACTCAATCACATTACGCAGGGCCTTGTCGGTCAGTTTAAAATTCTTGGCAGAAAGGCCATGGAGTTTTCTTTGTTTGGGGAGCAGGTGGCGTTTGGCTATCTGAAACTTTTCTTCAGTTGTGTAGCCGCCAAGTTCAATAACTTCCATACGGTCTAAAAGAGGTCTCGGCACGGTGTCAAGTGTGTTGGCCGTTGCCACAAACAAAACCTTTGAAAGGTCAAAATCCACCTCTAAAAAGTGGTCACGAAAACGGCTGTTCTGCTCACTGTCAAGCACCTCAAGCAGCGCCGCTGCAGGGTCACCGCGGTAGTCAGATGCCATTTTATCAATCTCGTCAAAGAGCATGAGCGGATTTTCGCTTTCTGCCTGTTTCATTGCCTGCACAATTCTGCCCGGCATTGAGCCAATGTAGGTTTTTCTGTGACCGCGAATGTCGGCCTCATCACGAATGCCGCCCAGCGAAATTCTCACATAGTTTTTGCCTAAACTCTCGGCAATGCTTCTGGCAATGGATGTTTTGCCGACACCCGGCGGACCCACAAGACACAAAATCGGCCCGGCCATGGAGCTGGTTACCTTTTTCACCGCCAGATATTCTAAAATTCTTTCTTTCACCTTTGTTAAACCGTAATGGTCACGGTCTAAAATGGCAGAGGCACGGTCTAGGTCCAGATTCTCCTCGGTTTTGCGGTTCCACGGCAGGTCACAAATCCAGTCAAGATAGGTTCTGATAACGGTGCCCTCGGGATTACCGAATTGCATTTTAGATAAGCGATTCAGCTCTTTTTCACATTTTTCATAAACAGAATCGGGCACAGCGGCTAACAAAAGTTTACGGCGAAATTCGCTGATTTCCTGACCAATGCCGTCTTTATCACCAAGTTCATCCTGAATAACCTTCATCTGCTCGCGGAGAAAATATTCTTTTTGGTTTTCATCCATCTGCTGTTTCACTTTTTGGGTGATAGCATTATCAAGTTCTAAAATTTCGGTTTCACGGATTAAGATGGCAATTAAATCTTCCATCCTCTCGTCAAGACTAACGGTTTCAAGCAGCATTTGCTTATCGGCAAGTTCAAGTTGCACATTGCCGGCAACGGTGTCAACCAATTCTTCTGCGCTTTTAATGTTTTCAAGCGAAGCAAGCAATTCAGGATTCTGTTTATGACCGGCTTGCAAATAGCGTCTGAATTCTTCAATCAGCCGACGGCGAAGCGCCTCAAAGCGCGCCTCCGGCAGGCCATCTTCCAGCGGGCCCACCTCCTCAACCAACACGGTTAAAAAGGGGCGTTCGCTGATCACATGGCAAATTTCTGCACGGTAGAGCCCCTCAACCAAAACGCGCATCGTGTTGTTCGGCATTTTCACAATCTGCTTAATGCGGCAAACGGTTCCCACGGTTTCAATTTCGTCAAGTTTCGGGTCTTCAACCACAATGTCTTTCTGCATTGCTAAAAACGCAAGCTGATTTTCAAGCATCGCCTTTTCAAGCGCCTTGAGCGATTTTTTTCGCGCCACATCAAAATGTGTCAGCATTTTGGGGAAAATCACAAGCCCACGCGTCACAATCATCGGCAAACTTGCCGTTTTTTTAATAATAATCTGATTCATAGGTTCCTCCGAATCCGTTCGGTTATCTTTTTGTTATGCCTTGGCAAGTGCCTGCTCAATGTCGGCAATAATATCCTCGGCGTTTTCAATGCCCACGCTCATTCTGATTAAGTCGCTGCCAATACCGGCATCAATGAGTTGCTGTTCGGTGAGTTGGCGGTGGGTTGTGCTGGCCGGATGCAGCACGCTGGTTCTGGCATCGGCAACATGCACAACAATTGCCGCGAGTTTTAAACTGTCCATAAAGCGAACAGCCGCCTCTCTGCCGCCGGCAACACCAAAGGATATAACGCCGCAAGCACCCTTGGGGAGATAAGTCTGCGCCAGTTCATATTGGCTGTTAGACTTAAGCATTGGGTAGTTCACCCAGCTTACCTTTTCGTGCTTTTCTAAATATTCTGCCACTTTCATTGCATTTTCGCAATGGCGTTCCATTCTCAGGTGCAGGGTTTCAAGACCAAGATTTAAAAGGTAGGCACTCAACGGGCTGGGAGAAGCACCCACATCACGCAACAGCTGTGTTCTTGCTTTGGTAATATAGGCCGCCTCACCAAAATCACGGGTATATACCACGCCGTGATATGATTCGTCCGGCTCGGTCAGTTCATGATATTTGCCGCCTTTTTCCCAGTCAAATTTACCGCTGTCAACAATCACGCCGCCAACCACCTGCGCGTGACCATCCATATATTTCGTGGTGGAATGAGTCACAATGTCCGCCCCGAATTCAAACGGACGGCACAAAATCGGCGTGGGGAAAGTGTTGTCAACAATCAGAGGCACACCGTGGCGGTGTGCAATGTCAGCATAGCGACGGATGTCTAAAATATCAAGCGCGGGGTTGGCAATGGTTTCACCGAACACCGCACGGGTTCTCTCGTCAAACATTGCGTCAATTTCTTCATCGGTTGCACCGGGGCGGATGAACCGCACCTCAATGCCCATCTTTTCCATCGTTACAGCAAACAGGTTCACCGTACCGCCATAGATGGCAGAAACGCTGATGAAGTTATCACCGCATCTTGCTATGTTTAAAATTGAAAACAGATTGGCCGCCTGACCCGAAGATAAAAACAGCGCACCAACACCGCCTTCAAGTTGTGCAATTTTCTTTTCAACCGCGTCAACTGTGGGGTTTGAAATGCGGGTATACATATGGCCGGGAACGGCAAGGTCAAACAGTTTGCCCAAATGCTCTGCCGAGTCATATTTATAGGTCGTGCTCTGGTAAATAGGCAGAACACGGGGTTCGCCGTTTGCAGGCTCATAACCGCCCTGAATGCAAATGGTTTCGGGTTTATAATTTTTCATCGTAACTTCCTCCTGATTTCTATGTAACTTTTAAAGGGTTATAACCTGCCCTGTCCACGATTCAGGCGGACGATGGCAGGAAAAATATACAATCTGTCCATGATTTTCACATAGCCAGCCAAACGCTTTTTTCTGACGCTCTTCGTCTAATTGCATAAAGGTGTCATCTAAAATCAGCAGGGGAATTTCATCCTGCAGAGTAAGAAGCACCGCCATACGCAAAGCAAAATAAAGCAGGTCATATGTGCCGGCGCTGACAAATTCTGCCGGAATCAGTTCCACACTCCCATCAGGCCGTTTCAGCGTCATTTTATAACTGTCGGTCACCTTAACCTCACGGTAGCGGCCGTCGGTCAGGGCCGCAATCAGTTCTCCCGATTTCTGGTTTAAAACAGGGGCAAAGGTGTTTTTGAGTTCGTCAGCACACGCCTCCATCACAGTTTTGGCCAGGGTAATGGTTTCATAAGTCTCGCGCATGCGGCGGCATTGTTCCTCGGCATCTTCTAAACTGCTTTCAATTTCAGCAAGGCTCCGCGTGCCCGAAAAGCCGTTTTCTGCCCGTGCCTGCATCTGCGCCAGTTCACGCTCGCGCTGAATTTGGGTTTGTTGCAGGGCCTCGCGGCGTTTTTCAAGTTCCCCGACTGATTCACCGGCATATTCAACTGCTTCTTTTTCGCTAACCTCAGGCAGCGCCGCGAGTGCCGTTTCGGTGTCGGCAATGCTTTCTTTAATCCGGGCCTTTTCCTGCTCGGTTTCACGAATTTGATACAGAAGCGCTTTGCCGGCTTCTGATTTTTCATTCAACTCGCCAAGATTCTCTGTCTGTGTGATTTTAAACACGGCAGAAATTTCTGCCCTGAGCGCCGTCAATCTGCCGGCGGCACCATCCTGCCTGTGGCGACCAAGGGCGGCCTCTTTTTCTAAAAGGCGGGTTTCTAAAGCAATGAGTTCTTTGCTGTTTTGAAGCAGAAGGCTCACAACCGCCGCAATCGCAAACACAAGCGATACAGCAAACAAAACAGGCACCAAAAAACCAAGCGCGGCCACAATAACGGCAACCAGCAAAAATGCACCAAAAAGGAGTTTTTTGCGTTTGCCCTGTTTTGCTTTTTCGGTCTTTAATGTCTCTTTTAAAGCGGCAATCTCTTGCTCAAGTTCTGTTTGCTCGGCTATCTGCCCCGCAAGCACTTTGGCGGTTGCCTCTTTTTCTGCAAGGTCTGTAATCACCGATGCATCAAGCGAAAGCACCGCCGAGAACTGCTCGTTTTCAGATGCAAGTTCTGCAAGCCGTTGCTCGAGCGCGGCAAGTGTCTCTTTTTCTTGTTTTAACTTTGCAAGCAGCGTTTCTTTTTTCAGAACAGCCTCGCGATAGATTTGATATTCTGAAAAAGCCGCCGCTTGTTTTTTCTGCTCTGCAAGGCGGAGAAGCGTCGCCTCATCGGCTTCTTTTTCTGCCGTCATCCGCCGGATGTCAGAGAGCAGGGTTTTAAATTCTGCATGTTTTTGTTTTGCGGCAAACAATTCTGCCCGAAGCGCTTCCATTTCACTTTCGAGCTGAACCAAACTGCCGCCGCGACCGGTTTTGGTCACAAGTTCATATTGCGCCTTTTCCAGCTCGGTAAGCGCTTTTTGCACAGAGGCATCTTCGTCCCCTGTTTTTTCGAGGTTTGCAAGGCGCGTTAACAGTTCATCTTCTTTCCCTTTTTCAAAGGCGGCACCGAGCTGGCCGATAAACAGCGTTTTGTAAAATGCATCTTCACCCACGCCCAAAAACCGCAGGCCGATTTCATCCGGATTTATGGAAACCTCCTGCCAATCGTGCCCGGTTCTGAGGCTTGTTTTATCGCCACGGGCTGTTTGACCAAAGCGCCGCGTAAGTACATATTCGATGCCTTCGGCCTCGAAATGCAGCGCGCCGGCCATATATTTTTCACCCCACGGCATATACAAACTGCGTACATCGCCACGGAGCCCGCCGCCGCGAACCTTTTGGGGCATGCCGTAAAACATCGCGGCAATAAAGGCACACAGGGTGCTTTTGCCCGCTTCATTTACGCCGTAGATATATTGCGCTCCCCCGGAGAGTTCCAGCGTGAACCCTTTTAAACCGCCAAACTGTTCAATTTCAATTTTTTGAATTTTCATCGGGTTCTCACCTTCTCTCCCGAAAGAGCGGCAAGGCCACACTCTAAAGCACGCAGATACAACGCCTCACGGTCGGGGTGCTGTGCTTTTTCTGCAAGCATTTTTTCTGCAAACCTGCCTTTAATGCCCGGATCATTCTGCAATTTAGCCAAATCAAGCGGGCGCGTCGTTCTGTCATAAACTTTTAAAAAGAAACAGTCTGAAAAAGCCTCGGCAATCACTTCGGCATCCGGCACAAGTTCTGTTTCGCCGGTCAGAATCACTTTATATAAATCTACTTTTGATGTAACATCAAGCCGCAGGGTGCGAATGATTTCATCGTGGGTCAAAAGACCGCTGACATCGGCAGAAATTTCACGGTATTGCCGCAGGCAAAGCGGCACAAAACGCGTTGTTACACCGTTTTCGGTAATCTCGCCGCAAACAACCCCTTTTTCACCCAATTCATCAAACCCGCGCCCTTCGGGGCAACCGGGATACACACAAAGGGTGTTGCCGGCCTTTATTTCTTCATAACTGTGAACATGGCCGAGCGCAAGATACGAAAGGCCCGAGCCTGATGCCCAGTTTTTGTCAACCGGGTTATAGTCAGCACCGCCCAGATCGCCGTGCATCACCATCACCGCAGGGCGCTCACCCGTGTGGCGGAAGTCAGGCAGTAAAAATTCTGACTGCACAGCAGAAGAAAACGAAATGCCGTAAACATCACAACCTGCCACGGTGCAGCACTCAATCTCTGTGCCAAACAGGTGAACATTCGGCGGCAGAGACATCAGTTTATAATACGATTGCTCGGTGAGAGGGTCGTGGTTCCCCGCGGCAATAAAGACGGGTGTATCACCCAGCGAGGCAAAGCCGCGGCATAAGGTGTGAACCGTTTCGGCCTCAACCGAGTCCTGATCAAACAAATCACCGGCAATAAAGAGCGCATCGGCCTCTTTTGCAAGGTCAATTATAGAAAGAAAAGTGCGCCTGAGCTCCGCCTGCCTGACAGCCACACTTTTCCCGTCACCCAGACCGGAAAAAGCCGTATCCAGATGGAGGTCGGCACAATGAACAAACTTCATTTTTCCACTTCCTTTCCTTAATTTTTATATAGATAAAGATAATTATATCATATCTTTATTAAAATGGCAACCTTTTTGGCCGCTGTAAAAAAATTATTTTTTAAATTATTTTTCAAATAAATCTAGTAATTTCCAAAAAAGTATGATATAATATGACTAACCGCGCATTTTAATGCGCATCAAAAACCATTGATTTAAAGGAGGTTGTCCTATGGCTGTTAAAACAGAAAACGAACGCGGCGCAATTGTTATGAGCAACACTGTCATTGCACACATTGCAGGCATGGTTGCCACCGGTTGCTACGGCGTTGTGGGCATGGCCTATAAAAGCACCGGTGATACCTTTGCCAGCCTGCTGAAGTGGGATACCATCACAAAGGGCATTAAGGTTACAACCGAAGAGGATAAAATTTGCATTGATTTGCATATCATCGTTGAATATGGTGTCAATATCAAAGTGATTTCAGACAGCATCATCAGTAATGTTCGCTACAATGTTGAGAGCATGACCGGTTTCCGTGTCGGTCGCGTTACTGTGAATGTTGACGGAATCCGCGTAGACTAACCGGAGGTGCATAAGTTGATTTATACATTAGATGCCGCAAGTCTCAGCGAGGCTTTTATTTCTGCGGCAAATAAACTGGTTAACAACAAAACAATTTTAAATGATTTAAATGTATTTCCCGTTCCCGATGGTGACACGGGTTCTAATATGTCTATGACGGTGACCGCTGCCGTTGCCGAACTCTCCGGCAAAAGTTTTGAAACCGTTGGCGAGGTGATGAACCTCATTGCAAGCGCATCTTTGCGTGGTGCACGCGGCAACTCGGGTGTTATTCTCTCGCAGCTTTTCCGCGGTATGTCAAAACGGTTAAAAGACTGTAAGCTGGCCGATGCGACTGACATTGGCGAAGCTTTCAGCGAAGGCGTTGCCACCGCTTACCGTGCTGTTATGAAGCCGGTTGAAGGCACTATGCTCTCCGTCTCGCGTGACGGCGCTGAAGGCGGCAAAGAATATCTTGCTGATAACAACGAAATTATTTCCCTTTTATCTGCGGTGATTGCCGCCGCACAAAAGAGCCTCGATATGACGCCTGAAATTCTGCCGGCCTTAAAAGCGGCAGGGGTTGTTGACTCCGGCGGTCAGGGAATTTTATATCTTTTAGAAGGTGCTCTTACTTATCTTGAAACCGGCAAAGTGATTGAACGGAAAGACGGTGAGGCGCTCCCCGCACCGAAAGCAAGTTCCGTGCAGATTTCTGATGCCGACATTAAATTCGGTTACTGTACTGAGTTTATCATTGAAAAGAACAACAGCGGTGCATCCAGCAAGCTGTTTGCCAAAAACATTGAGACAAAAGGCGACTCTATGGTGGTGGTTGATGATGATTCCATCGTTAAGGTGCATATTCACACCAACAACCCCGGTTATGTGATTGAAGAGGCGTTAAAACTCGGTGCTTTAATCAATATTAAAATTGACAATATGCGCTATCAGCATAACGAGCTCGCAGCAGCCGAAGCACCCAAAGCGCCTGCTGAACCCCCTGCTCCTTACGGTTTTGCCGCTGTGGCCGCCGGTGAAGGTATGGAGGATTTATTCCGCGATATGGGCGCAAATGAGGTGATTCTCGGCGGGCAGACGATGAACCCCAGCACAGAGGATATTCTGGCGGCGGTTGAAAAAATCAACGCCGAAACCGTTTTTGTGCTCCCCAATAACAAAAACATTATTATGGCCGCCGAGCAGGTAGATGCCCTGACCGAAAAAACGGTTGTGGTTGTGCCCACACGCTCCATTCCCGAGGGCATTTCGGCTATGCTTTCCTTTATGCCCGAAGCCACTGCCGATGAAAATAAAGAAGCGATGACAGAAGCTGCATCTTTAGTTAAAACCGGCAATGTAACCTATGCGGTCAGAGATTTTGAGTTAAACGGTGAAACAATGCCCAAGGGCAAAATTATCGGCCTGACGGGTAAAAGCATTCTTTCTGCAGGAGATGACCCTGCGGCCGTGGCAAAAGAACTGCTTAGCGGCATGGTGGATGAAGACAGCGCCATCATCAATGTGTTCTACGGCGAAGATGTAACAGAAGAAGATGCTGCCGCTCTGCAGGCTTATTTAGAAGAAACCTATGCCGATTGTGATGTTTTGGTGCACAACGGCAAACAGCCGCTTTACTATTACATCGTTTCGGTTGAATAAACTGTTTTAAACCTTAAAGGAGGGCCGTTGCTATGAAAAACCTTGGATTACACAGCAGCATAACAGCGCTCTCCGGTGTCGGCGAAAAACGCGCCGCCGCTTTTCATAAGCTGGGCATTTTCACGCTTGAAGATTTGCTCGCACACTATCCCCGTGTTTATGAAAACAGGGGTGTTTGTAAAAAAATTATAGAACTTTCACACGAAGAAACGGTCTGCATTCGCGGGGTCGTTTCTTCTTCTGTTAAGACGCATTTAATCCGAAAAAACCTGCAGATACATACCGCTACCGTTTCAGACGGCACAGGCTTTTTGGAAATGGTTTGGTTCAATAACCGTTTCATTTCCGGTCGCCTGAAAAAAGGTGAAACCTATGTGTTTTACGGCAAGGTGCAACTTGCTCCGAAAAAGCAAATGCACACGCCCATTTTCGAGCGCCCCGAAGAGCAAAAACAACTCGGCAAAATTATGCCGGTCTACCCTTTAACCGAAGGATTAACCGAAAACTTTGTTTCAGACTGTGTTGCACAGGCGCTTGCGGCCTGCCGCGGGCAATTTAAAGAATGCCTGCCCGCCGCCCTGCGCACGCGCCACCAACTTTGTGAAATTAACTACGCCGTAGAGAACATCCACTTTCCGGCCAACGCTGAGGCATACCGCTCCGCGCGGCGGCGTCTGGCGTTTGAAGAACTGTTCTTTTTCCAAACGGCTCTGTTTTCGCTCAAAAAGCGTCAACAAAGCGCTTTAGCACCGCAAATGGCGGCTTCGGTTGAACCGTTTCTGTCCTCTCTGCCCTTTACGCCCACGGGCGCACAAAACCGAGTAATTCGTGAAGTGACAAAAGATTTATCATCTCACAAGGTGATGAACCGCCTTGTGTGCGGTGATGTTGGTTCGGGTAAAACCGCCGTTGCCGCCGCAGCCATCTACTGTGCGGTAAAAAGCGGCTTTCAGGCGGCATTTATGGCACCTACCGAAATTTTAGCCGCCCAGCATTTTAAAAGTTTGCAGTCATTTTTTGCCACCAGCGGCATAACGGTTGAACTGCTTTCGGGCTCTTTGCCAGCAAAGCAAAAACGCGAAACCCTTGCCCGGCTCAAAGCAGGAGAAACACAGGTAATCGTGGGCACGCACGCCCTGCTTTCAGACGATGTGCATTTTGCCAACCTCGGTCTCGCCGTAACCGATGAACAACACCGCTTTGGTGTTGACCAGCGCCATCTGCTCACCGCCAAGGGTGAAAATCCGCATATTTTGGTTATGAGTGCCACGCCTATCCCCCGCACTCTGGCGCTGATTATTTATGGCGATTTAGATGTTTCCGTTATTGATGAGTTGCCACCCGGCAGGCAGAAGATTGACACATTCGCGGTGGATGAATCATACCGCAAGCGAATTAACGACTTTTTGAAGAAAGAAATTGCTGCAGGCCGTCAGGCTTACATTGTCTGCCCGCTTGTTGAAGAATCAGAGCAGAGCGAACTGCAATCTGTCAGCGCCTACATAAAAAAACTGGAGCAAAGCGGCTTTGCGCCAGATTCTATCGGCATTTTGCACGGCAAGTTAAAAACGGCGGAAAAAGATGCCGTAATGGCCACTTTTAAAGAGGGGCGGCTGTCCCTTTTGGTCGCCACCACGGTCATTGAAGTGGGGGTCGATGTGCCCAATGCAACGGTGATGCTCATTGAAAATGCCGAACGCTTCGGTCTTTCGCAACTCCACCAGCTCCGCGGCCGCGTAGGGCGCGGTAAACATAAATCATACTGCATTTTAATGTCACAAAGCCGACAGGAAACAGCCACCGCGCGCCTTACGGTTATGAAAAAAGAAAGTGACGGTTTTAAAATTGCCGAAGAAGATTTAAAGCAGCGCGGCCCCGGTGAATTTTTCGGCACGCGCCAACACGGTCTGCCGCCGTTTCGCGTTGCCAACCTTTTTTCAGATATGGCCCTGCTTTCACAAACAACAGAGGCAGCGCAGAACTTTCTTGCAGGTCACATCCCCTGCTCTGAAGACGAAAAAAATCAAATCACGGCTAAAATGAACGCGCTGTTTCGTGACCGTGTTTCTTTTAACTGATTTTTTAAAAAATACTTGACAATTTTATAAAATTATGTAAAAATAATATATGTATAATAGTATTTTACTGTCGAAAAACAGAATCGGGGTTGATA
Organism: Clostridia bacterium; assembly: GCA_045652725.1. Lineage (GTDB taxonomy): Bacteria > Bacillota > Clostridia > UBA1381 > UBA9506 > UMGS755. Next base: position 10,918 of record JAZRUU010000128.1, read on the forward strand.
TTTCGTGAGAGTCATTGCAGGTTCGGCCAGAGGCACAAAACTTTTTTGTCCTGATGGTTTGTCTGTTCGACCCACTCACGACCGTGTAAAAGAAGCGGTTTTCAGCATGTTGACCGGTCACACAACCGGCGCAAGCGTTCTCGATTTGTTTACCGGCACAGGCGCATTGGCGATTGAAGCACTCAGCCGTGGTGCGCAAAGCGCCGTTTTGGTTGATGCTTCGCAGGCTTCTCTTTCTGCCGCCAGAGCCAACCTTGAAAAAACGCGTCTTCTGGCAAACGCGCGCCTCATTAAAAGTGATTACAAACTGTTTTTAGAGAGCGCACAAGAGCCATTTGACTTGATTTTTCTAGACCCGCCCTATCAGGGTGACTTTTTAAAAAATGCACTCACCCTCATTGCGAGCCGAAAACTCTTAAAGCCTGACGGGTTTCTCTATTGCGAAACCGAGGGTGACCCTCCGGAAGAAGCCGCCCGTCTGTTTCAGGTGCTTCGTGATAAGAAATATGGCAGAGCCCGCGTTCTGCTTCTGAAAGAGTTGTAACTTATGAGCATAGCAATTTATCCCGGCAGCTTTGACCCGGTCACAAGCGGCCATTTAGATATTATTAAGCGTTCCTGCAACCAGTTTGAAACGGTGATTGTTGCCGTTTTGAACAATTCGGCAAAACAGCCGCTTTTTTCGGTCAGCGAACGCGTGAATTTGATTGAAAAATCAACTGCCAACCTCCCCAATTGCAAGGTAATGCATTTTGACGGGTTGCTCGTTGACTTTGCAAAACAGCAGGGTGCGACCACGCTCATCAAAGGGCTCAGGCAGATTTCTGATTTTGAATATGAATTTCAAATGGCACTTTTAAATAAAAAATTAAACTCTGACATTGAAACCTTATTTATGGTTACCAATGCAAATTACTCTTATGTCAGTTCCAGCGTTGTGAAAGAAGTTGCTTCGCTCGGCGGTGACTTTTCTGATTTGGTTCCCAAAGAAATTTATGAAGATGTCAGACAAAAGATTAAGAAGGGGCGTTAATAATGGAAATTTTAGAAATCATTGAGGCGTTGGAAGATAAAATCGAACATAGCTTCACAATTCCTTTTATTGGTCGCGGCATCATTGATAAGGATGCACTCTTAGACCTCCTGCAGGAAGCCAGAGTGAAATATCCTGAAGAAATGAAGCAGGCCAAATGGGTGAAAGATGAGCGTCAGCGCATCATTGCCGATGCACAGAAAGAAGCGGCCGCCATCATCAAGAGTACCGAAGAAAAAATTGCTGCTATGATCAATGAGCACGAAGTAACCAAGCAGGCTTACGAAAATGCAAACCAGATCGTTGAAAGCGCGCAGGATCATTCCCGCGAGATCAGACTGGGTGCCAATCAGTATGCCGATAACATTCTGCGTGCAATTGAAGAACAGTTAATTGCAACGGTTGAAACCATTCGCGAAAACAGAAAAGATTTGAAGAAATAAAAAGGTATCAAAAGAGCCGACAAAAAAATGTTTGGCTTTTTTTGGGGTCCTTTTTTTTTT
>JAZRUU010000129.1:0-7241 GCA_045652725.1 Clostridia bacterium
TCTACATTCGGCATGGTTTTGTCATACTGCGTCATGCAAACATAGTGCAGTTTCTGATATTCTCTTGCAAAGCCCGAGAACTCGGGATCAACAAACACACGGGTAATTTCGCGCGCGCGGTCAGGACGGAAGTTTGCAAACACCACGCTGTCACCCTCGGTGATAACGCCCACAGGCGCATCATTCTCGGTCACAACAACGGGCAGAACAAACTCGTCAGTCACTTCTTTGGCATAAGAAGCGGCAACCGCGCTGACTGCATCACCAAAACGCTCACCAATGCCAAGCGCCATTGCCTCATAGGCCTTAACAACACGCTCCCAGCGGTTGTCACGGTCCATTGCATAATAGCGACCCATCACTGTGGCAATTTTGCCGCAACCGATAGCAGAAAGTTCATCCGAGAGCGCCGCAACAAAATCCTTACCGGATGAAGGCGGAACATCACGGCCATCTAAAAAGCAATGGAGATAAACTTTTGAAAGGCCGGCCTCTTTGGCAAGTTTCACCAAAGCATAAATATGGGTGTTGTGGCTGTGCACGCCACCATCAGATAAAAGACCCATAATATGCAGAGCCGAATTCTTTTCTTTGCAGTTTTGAACGGCAGCCAAAAGCGCCTCGTTTGCAAAAAAGTCACCGTCAGAGATTGACTTGGTGATGCGGGTCAGTTCCTGATACACAATGCGCCCTGCACCGATGTTGGTGTGACCAACTTCAGAGTTACCCATCTGACCTTCAGGCAGGCCAACAGCCATGCCTGAAGCATCTAACAGGGTGTTGGGGTTTTGCGCCAGGAGTTTATCCATATAAGGGGTTTTTGCCGCATAAATGGCATTCCCCTCGGTTGCGGGATTGTAACCGTAACCGTCTAAAATACAAAGCAACAAAGGTTTTTTCATTGTGTAAACTCCAATTCAAATTTTAGGAATGAGCAATAACAGAAAAGTCTGCCGCTTTCAGGCTGGCGCCGCCAACCAGACCGCCATCAATATCAGGCTGTGCAAACAGTTCTGCGCTGTTGCCGGCATTCACGCTGCCGCCATACTGAATGGTGATGGCTTCTGCCACACCTGCACCGTAGAGTTCGCAGATGCAAGCACGAATGGTGCCGCAAACTTCCTGCGCCTGCTCGGTGGTAGCGGTTTTGCCAGTGCCGATTGCCCAAATGGGTTCATAAGCGATGATGGCTTTTTTTGCCTGCTCACCGGTAACGCCCTGCAGAGCAATTTTAACCTGCATACGAACGAGGTCAGCTGTAATGCCCTGCTCGCGCTGTTCTAAACTTTCACCCACGCAGATAATGGGGATAAGACCCTTTTCAAAAGCCTTTAACACTTTTTTGTTAACTGTTTCGTCGGTTTCAGCAAAATACTGTCTGCGTTCAGAGTGACCTAAAATAACATATTTAATGCCAAGGTCAAGCAGCATATCAGCGCTGATTTCGCCAGTGAAAGCACCCTTATCTTCAAAATACATATTCTGTGCGCCAACGCAGATGTTGGTGCCCTTTGCAGCCTCAACGGCAGCAGGCAGACATACGGCGGTGGGGCAAACAATCACGGTATTTTCAGCGTCTGCCACGAGCGGAGCCAGTTCGGCAATCAGCGCTTTGGTTTCAGACGGGGTTTTGTTCATCTTCCAGTTGCCGGCGGCAACTGTCTTACGAGCTTTTTTTTTACCGAGGCAAGCGATGCCGGGCAGTTCAATACCTTCTAAAAATTCAAGGCTTGCGCCGCCACCGGTGGAGATGTGGGTCATCTTATCAGCAAAGCCAAGGTTTGTTACGGCTGCTGCGCTGTCGCCGCCGCCGATGATTGTGGTGGCATCAGCCTCTGCAACTGCTTCAGCTACTGCAATAGTACCCTTTGCAAAGTTGGGGAATTCAAAAACGCCCATGGGGCCGTTCCAGATAACGGTTTTTGCATTCTTAATCACATCAGAGAAAGCCTTAATGGTTTCAGGACCAATGTCAAGACCCTGCCAGCCATCGGGAATCTCTTTAGAGTTGCAAACTTTCTGATTTGCATCATCAGCAAACGCATCTGCTGCAACATTATCTGTCGGGAGCATAATGTTAACGCCCTTGGTTTTAGCAAGTTCCAGCACTTCGCGTGCATAGTCGAGTCTTTCTTCATCAACTAAAGAATCACCAATGCTGCCGCCCATAGCCTTGCAGAAGGTATAAGCCATGCCGCCGCCGATGATAATGGTATCAACCTTATTTAAGAGGTTATTGATAACACCGATTTTGTCTTTAACTTTAGCGCCGCCCAAAATAGCAACAAAGGGACGCTGGGGATTTTCAAGCGCGCCGCCCATAACTTCAATTTCTTTCTGAATCAGGTAGCCTGAAACAGCGGGCAGATAATCAGCAACACCTGCGGTAGAAGAATGTGCTCTGTGAGCAGTACCGAAAGCATCGTTAACAAAAATTTCAGCCAGAGCTGCGAGTTTTTCAGAGAACTCGGGAACATTCTTGGTTTCTTCAGCGTGGAAACGAACATTTTCCAGCAGAACTACTTCACCGTCACCCCTAGCTGCGGTTAAAGCCTTTGCGCTGTCACCAACAACATCTTCTGCCATTTTAACGGTCTGACCTAAATATTCAGACAAACGGGCAGCAACGGGAGCCAGGCTGTATTTCATATTGAACTCACCCTTCGGGCGACCCATATGAGAGCACAGAATAACCTTTGCACCCTCACCCACTAAATACTTAATGGTGGGCAGAGCACCAACAATACGGTTATCGTTTGTGATAACGCCTTCATCGTTCATCGGCACATTAAAATCGCAACGCACCAGAACCTTTTTGCCTTTAACGGCAATGTCTTCAACTGTCTTTAATAACATAAAATTCACCTCTCCTTAATATATACTCTATTATTATACTTGATTTTACCAAAAGTTTCAAGTCATAGTTTGATAATTTTTTGTTAATTTCATCATTTTATTTTCCATTTTCTTTGGTCATTTTATACCAAAGGCAATTTCGGGGTGTTTTTTGCCAATTTTTTTCGTAAAAAACTATGATTTCTTAAAATATTTAAAAACAGTTCACATTCCTGCAACAATTACGGCGTATAATAAAATTACCGGATAAAATCCGGCAGAGATTTCCGTCTCTGGTTTTCATAATACCCCCCAAAAAAGGACTGTGGCTCCCCCCACAGTCCTTTCTCTTTTATGACGACAATTCGTCCCATTTTTCATATAATTCCAGAAGTTTTTCGTTCACGGCGTCAAGTGACTCCGAAAGTTCCTGCGCGCGCATAAAATCAGCGCCGACGGCATTCAGTTCCGCCTGCAGTTCTTCTGCCTTTTGTTCACATTCGGCAATCTCTTTTTCAACCTTTTTAAGGTCAGATTCGCGCTTTCTCGCCTGCGCCGCCTCCTGCTTTTGCAAAAGGTATGACTCCTTGCCGGCCGCAGGCGCCTCTTTGGCGTTTTCTACCTTTGTTTCGGCCTTTTTTTCAAGAAAATAGTCATAATCACCGTGATAAAGCGTTAAGCCGCTTTGCTCCATATGGCAAACCGAGTGCGCTAAACGGTTGATAAAATAACGGTCGTGCGATACAATCAGGCAGGTTCCGTCATACTCTGAAAGCGCAGCCTCAAGCGCCTCGCGCGAGGCAATGTCTAAATGGTTTGTCGGCTCATCAAGCAACAGAAAATTCACATCTGAAAGCATCAGTTTCACAAGCGAAACGCGTGCACGCTCTCCACCCGAAAGTTCGTTGATGGGGGCAAACACATCCTCCCCGCGGAACAAAAACGCCGCCAGCGCATTACGCACCTCGGTCTGTGTCAGGTGCGGGTGGCTATCCGCAATTTCTTCAAACACCGTTTTGTTAAGCGACAAATCAGACTGCGTCTGGTCATACCACCCCACGGCAATGTTGCTCCCTAACCGCAAAGTGCCGCTTTTAGGCGCAAGTTTACCGACAATCAGGCGGAACAGCGTTGTTTTGCCGCAACCGTTAGCACCCAGCAGAAACATTTTGTTGCCTTTGCGAACGGTGAGACTTGCATCAGAAAACAGATGTTTTTCTTCAAATGCCATTGAAACCTTGTCTAAAATCAAAACATCCTGACCACCGCCCGGTTTTGCCTTTAAAGTAAAGTGAATGGTGGGCGCCTCGCTGTCAGGTGTGATGAGCCCCTCTTCCAGCCGCGCAATGGCCTTTAACTTGCTTTCAGCCGTGCGGATGTTGCGCTCGCGGTTCCATTGCCGTTGCTGACGGACAACGCCCTCAAGCCGCTTGATTTCACGCTGGGTATTATCATATTGCCGTTGCACTGATTTTTCGCGTTCTGCTTTGAGTGAAAGATAACGGGTGTAGTTGCCCTCATAAACCGTGATCCTGCCATATTCGAGCGCAAAAATGCGGTTGGCGATTTTATCTAAAAAATAACGGTCGTGCGAAATAACACAAAATGCCCCGCGATAGTCTTTTAAAAACCCTTCCAGCCACTCTACCGCTGCTAAATCCAAATGGTTTGTCGGCTCGTCAAGCAGCAAGAGGTTAGCACCCGAAAGCAGGAGTTTGCAAAGTGAAACTCTTGTTTGCTGACCGCCCGAAAGTTGCGAAAAGGGTGCAGAAAGTTCGGCCTCAGAAAAACCAAGGCCTGAAAGTGCCGAACGGGCACGGCTTTTATATGTGTATCCGTCTCGCTGTGAAAAACGCTCCGAAAGGCGGTGTTGCCGCTCTGTGAGCGCCGCAAGGTCGCCCTCTTTGGCTTCAATTTTCCGGGCAATTTCTGCAAGTTCGGTCTCCATAGCAAGCACATCTTCATACACCGTTAAAACCTCATCTAAAACTGTTTTATCAGAGGTCAGGTTTGTGTGCTGCTCTAAGTAGCCAATCACCGTTTGTTTATTTTTAAACACCTCACCCGAGGTGGCCCTCAGTTTCTCCAGCAGAATTTTAAACAGGGTGGTTTTACCCGTTCCGTTTCCGCCGATTAAACCAATTTTATCTGTTTCGCCAATGGTGAACGAAACATCCTGAAACAGTATCCGCTCGCCGAACTCCATGCCGACATCGGACAAATTGAACAGATTCATCTCTTGCCTCTATTCGTTAAATTTTTCTTTTACTTTTTCTTTTGCCACAAAAATGTGTTCACTTAAGAAGAACTTCTTCTCCCCTGCCACATAACCCGCGCCGCCGGCTACCAGGTTAATGAGCGGCATTAAGAACAAAAGACCTGCCGGTGTTTTGCCCTGCATAAAGCCCATAAACGCGCTGAACCAGAGGCGGACGACGGGCGTGATGTAATCAATCAGCAAAATTTCTGTCATAACACGGGGCTCATTCTCAGGGAAACCGTAAACCGTGTTAACCACAAGGTCACGAACGGGAATCACATTTGACTGAATGAGAAAAAATCCCAGGGCAAAAACAAAGTTAACAATTGCAAGCGGCAGCGCCATATACACCCCTTCAAAATGGGTGCGCTGTGATTTTTGCAATCTGTCTGTCTTGGCGGCGCGATGCGTTCTTGCGTAAAGCATGCCGAAATTGATAAATATGAAGAAAATGCTGTAGATGGCATTACCCCAATTATATTTTAAAATCATTGCAAACGCCATCATGCAAAGCACCTGCAAAAGCAGACAGATAAGATAATCAACAAACAACATCAGTGATGTTTTTTTACGGTTTTTCACTATATTTTCCTCCTTATCGTGTCAGCGAGAGGGCGGTTAAAACCGCCTCCTGCTTTTCGAACATTTCTTTCTCTTCGGCCTCGCCGAGTTCGTGGTCATAACCAAGAAGATGAAGCATAGAATGAACCGTTAAAAAGCCCATTTCGCGTAAAAAAGAGTGACCGTATGCTTCGGCCTGCTCCTGCGCTTTGGGCAGAGAGATAACGATATCGCCCAAAAAGACACAGCCCTCAATTATGTCACTATCCTCCACAATCAGCGCCCCGTCTTCTACTGCGAGCATCGGAAAAGAGAGCACATCGGTTTCCTTATCAATGCCCCGCTGTTCATGGTTCAGAAGGCGAATGCCCTCGTTATCGGTAACAGAAAGTGAAATTTCAGCATTAAACGGGAACTCCTCCATTAAAAGGGTTTGTTCTATGCACCGCATCAGGGTGGTTTTCACCTCTTCTTCCAATCGTTCTGCTTCTTCATTCAGTTCGAGACGAATCACGCTTATCACCCCGTTCATTTTTATTGCGACGAGCATCATATTTTTCATAGGCCTGAATGATGCGCTGCACCAAGGGATGCCGCACAACATCTTTATGCGTAAAATAGCAAAAAGCCAAATCTTCAACATCAGAGAGAATTTTAATTGCTTCTTTTAAGCCGCTCCGCTTGCCCTCGGGCAGGTCAATCTGCGTAATATCGCCGGTGACAATGGCCTTTGAACCAAAGCCAATGCGGGTTAAAAACATTTTCATTTGCTCGGGGGTTGTGTTTTGTGCCTCGTCTAAAATAATGTAAGAATTATCAAGCGTGCGACCGCGCATATAGGCAAGCGGCGCCACTTCAATCACGCCTTTTTCTACATAATTGTTATAACTTTCGGTACCAATCATTTCAAACAAAGCATCATGCAACGGGCGCAGATAGGGGTCAACTTTATTTTGCAAATCACCCGGCAAAAAGCCAAGTTTTTCACCGGCTTCAACAGCAGGGCGGGTAATGATAATGCGGCTGACTTCTTTTTTGCGAAAGGCCGTAACCGCCTTTGCCACAGCCAGATAGGTCTTGCCCGTTCCGGCAGGGCCAATGCCGAAAACCACTGTGTTATCGCGCATAGCGCGGATATATTCCTTCTGCCCCAGCGTTTTGCTTTTAATGGGCTTGCCCTTTGCGGTGATACAGATGCAGTCCTGCCCCAAATCGCGCAGGGCCGTTTCTTCACCGGCTTTTGACATCATAATGGTGTAGGTAATGCTCTGCTCGTTTAAACGGTCACCGCGCATAACCGATTCAATCATTGCCAAAAGGGTGCGGTGCGCCGTATCGGTTTCTGCCTCGCCGCCCAAAATTTTCAAAACGGAATCACGGCAGGAAACGGTTACACCCAGTTCCTTTTCCACCTGCTTTATGTGGCAATCAAACTCGCCGAATAAACTGCCTAAATCAACAGATGATACATCAATGCTTTTCTCTGCCATAAAACCACCTCAATTCTCTATATACTTGCATTTAGTTTTCTCTTTTTCAGTTATTTTTAAACAACCGATGCCGATATAACAAAAGCCCGCCAAAG
>JAZRUU010000130.1:0-1775 GCA_045652725.1 Clostridia bacterium
TTTTTTATTCTCTCTACACAATGCCGCCGTTACTTTTAGCTCGTTTTAACAGGGTTGCCGTTGAAATAGGCGAAACGAATACGCGGCTTTTTTTATCAATTTCGGTAATCACAAATGATTTCGGCAAATCATCTGAAACATTCACAACAAAGCCCTCATCTTCAGCCACGGCCAAAAACTCACGGGTGATTTTCGAGGTGCTGGTTACATCCAAATCTAAAATTGCTATGATGTCGGCCATATTCACAACCACATCAGAACCTAAATGCAAAAACATACTTTTCCCTCATTTTTACTGAAGTTCGGCTTTGCCTTTTGAAACGGCAAAAACCTTACCGCGCAAAATGGCATCTACCTCTGTGCAGGTAATAAACACCTGTTTATCAGGAATTTTGCCAACAAGATACGAACGCCGCTGTGCGTCAAGTTCGCTCATAATATCATCTAATAAAAGCACCGGATATTCGCCATATTCTTCAAACAAAAGGTCTGCCTGCGCGAGTTTTAATGAAAGCACCGCGCTTCTCTGCTGTCCCTGTGAGCCAAACACCTTGGCCTCTTTATCGTTAATATAAATCTCAAAATCTTCACGGTGCGGGCCATATAAGGTGTAACCCTGCTCCAGTTCGCGGTCAAAACTCGTTTTTAATTTTTCTAAAAATGCCTCTTTGCTTTCAAAACGGGGTTTATAAACTACCGAGAGTTTCTCGCCTGAGGCATCAAAATGTGTTTTTTGCGCCAAGGCATTGAGCCGCGCCATAAATTCTTCACGGTCCTGCATCAGTTCGCACCCCAAGGTGGCAAGTTGCTCGTTCCATACAGACACCGTGTCTAACAACTCACCTGAGCCGTTCTGCCTTATTTTTTTTATCAGCCGGTTCCGCTGCTCAACCACACGGTGATAGCGCCCCAGAATGTGATAATACTGCGGCCGGAGTTGTGAAATAGCCACATCCATAAACCGACGGCGAATGTAGGGACCTTCTTTTACAAGCCCCAACTCCTCGGGATAGAACAAAACCACAGTCAAATGCCCCATTAGTTCACTCAGGCGGCTGATGGTCAGGCCGTTAATTTTAATCTGCTTTTTCTTATCCCGCAGGATGATAATTTCAAGGGTATGCTCCCTTTTTCTGTCACAAAAAATAAGCTCTGCCTTGGTATATTCTTCTCCGAAGCGAATCAGTTCCAAATCCTGATTAGTGCGGAAAGATTTCCCCATACTGAAAAGGTAAAGCGACTCTAAAAGATTCGTCTTTCCCTGTGCATTGTTGCCCAGAAAAATATTGGTCTTTTCGTCAAACAAAAGGCTCTGTTCTTCATAATTGCGAAAGTTTTTCAGCGTCAGGCTTTTGATATACATAGGCTACTCCACCATAATTTCCAGATATTCGTCTCCCAGTTCCAAAAACACCACATCACCCGTGCGGATTTTTTTGCCGCGCATTTGGCAAACCTCACCGTTTACGCTGACAGCACCGGTCAGAATCAACTCTTTTGCGTCGCTGCCTGAATAGGCAATGCCTGCAAATTTCAACAACTGGTCGAGTTTTATGTATTCTGTTTCAATCCGTATATTCATACTCTGCCCTCAATTACTGTCTGTTTTCAAGATTTGTGATGAGTTCTTCAACAATCTTTTTGGTATCTTCATTATTTTTCATACCGCTTTCAATCTTCTTGATACCGCTTAAAATGGTTGCGTGGTTGCGGCCTAACTCCTTGCCGATTTTCGGCAGTGAAAGACCGGTAAATTCGCGCATCAGATACATTGC
>JAZRUU010000131.1:0-4956 GCA_045652725.1 Clostridia bacterium
AGACCACCTGAATAAGCTAAAATAACTTTTTCTTTCGTTGCCATTTGCATTTCCTCCAAAACTATGATAGAATAATATATGTATGCTTTATATTATACATTAGAAGTTAGAAAATCTCAACAAAAATTTTGATTTTTTTTGCAAAAAAGTGAATTTTAATGCAATTTGAGGTAAAACAGATGATTATTATGGGAATCGACCCCGGAATTGCCACCATTGGCTACGGGGTGATTGACTACCGCGCCGGCCGTTTTTCGGTTATTGACTATGGCGCCGTCACCACCAAGGCGGGTATGAAACTCTCTGACCGCCTGCGGAACATTTTTGAAGACATCAACATTTTAATTGAGCGCTTCCATCCCGATGCTTTTGCGGTTGAAGAACTGTTTTTCAACACCAACATCACAACGGGCATCTCGGTGGCGCACGGGCGCGGCGTAATTGTGCTTGCCGCCTCTGTGCAGAATGTGCCTATTTTTGAATACACACCCCTGCAGGTTAAGCAGAGTGTTGCGGGCTACGGCCGTGCCGATAAGGCGCAGGTGCAGCGAATGGTTAAATCGCTTCTCGGGCTTTCGGCCGTTCCCAAGCCGGATGACACGGCAGACGCGCTTGCCATTGCCATCTGCCACGCTTACGCTTCCGGCTACCAGAACTTAACACACCAAGAAGGGGTTTAAAGGAGGAAATTTTGTGATTGCTTTTGTCAGCGGCACGGTCAGTGCTTTAGAAGAAAATGCAGCCATCATTGATGCAGGCGGCATCGGCTACCGGGTGTATATGTCACCTTACGGCCTTTCGGCCCTTTCTGCAGGGAGCCAGACCAAAATACATACCTACTTAAAAGTCGCAGAAGATGTGATGGATTTATACGGCTTTTTAACGGCTGAAGAACTCACAATGTTCCGCCGCATCATCTCTGTTTCGGGTGCGGGCCCCAAGGCAGGTCTTGCCATTTTATCGGTTCTGCGCCCCAACGAATTTGCTCTGGCCGTTGTAACGGGAGATTTTAAAGCCATTACCCGTGCGCCCGGCGTTGGCCCGAAACTTGCGCAGAAAATTGTGCTCGAACTGAAAGATAAGTTAGATAACAGTGACTTTATCAAAACCCCCGGCGAAGCAAGCGCCGCTCCCTCGGCCCCTGTTACAATTGATAACGAGGCTATTGAGGCGCTTTGTGCATTGGGTTACACGCAAACGGAGGCAGCCCGCGCCGTTACAAGCGTCGACGGGGCTTCTACTTCAGAAATCATCACAAATGCTTTAAAATTTTTGGCTAAAAATATTTAAACACTCATTTGAATCCGAATCTATTCTTTTCAGGCAGAAAGGAGCCATTATATGACGCCCTTTGAAGAAACACATGAAGACAGAATTATTTCATCCCGCACATTGGGAGAAGATGCAGATGTAGAATACAGCCTGCGCCCCCGCAGATTAGAAGAATACATTGGCCAGAGCAAGGTTAAAGAGAATTTGAAAATCTTTATCCGCGCGGCAAAAGAAAGAAAAGACCCGCTTGACCATGTTCTTTTATACGGCCCGCCGGGTTTGGGCAAAACCACGCTCGCCGGCATCATTGCTAACGAAATGGGGGTTAACATTCGCGTTACCTCCGGCCCTTCTATTGAGCGTGCGGGCGATTTGGCGGCGATACTCACCGGCCTTTCGGAACACGACATTTTGTTCATTGACGAAATTCACCGCTTAAGCCGCCATGTAGAAGAAATTCTCTACCCCGCTATGGAAGATTATTCGCTGGATATTATTTTAGGCAAAGGCCCGGGTGCACATTCGGTGCGCCTTGACCTGCCGCGCTTCACCCTCATCGGCGCAACCACCCGTTCAGGGCTTTTGAGTGCGCCGCTTCGTGACCGTTTTGGTGTCATCAGCCGGTTAGAACTTTACACGCCCGAAGAACTTGATGAAATCATACGCCGTTCGGCCGATATTTTAGGCACCAAAATTGATGCCGCCGGTTCGCTTGAAATCGGCAGACGCTCAAGGGGAACGCCCAGAATTGCCAACCGCCTTTTAAAACGCGTGCGCGACTTTGCACAGGTGAAAGGCGACGGCGTCATCACCCGCGAAATTGCAGACTTGGCGCTGACAACAATGGAAATTGACCCCATTGGTCTTGATGCCATTGACCGCCGCATGCTTCTTTTCATCATTGAAAACTTTTCAGGCGGGCCTGTGGGGCTTGAAACGCTGGCCGCCTCCATTGGCGAAGACCCCGGCACTATTGAAGATGTGTATGAGCCTTATCTTTTGCAAATCGGCTTTTTAAACCGCACCCCCCGCGGCAGAATGGCAACCGCCCGGGCCTATGAACATTTTAAAATCCCCTACTCTACAGAAATTCGTTTTGATGAATAAGGTATTATTTTTCATCTGCCGCCACGGCAGAATAACAACATAACAACAATAATCGAAATTTTATATACCAAAGACACACTGATGAAGGGTGATTATCCTAAAATTAAAAACCCGGTGCCTGCAGTCCCAACGGGGAGATGACGCCGTTTGTGTGGAACGGCAAGACTTACATCAGCCATCTCTGCGGCAATCAGTTAGGTAATTACCGGATGTAAAAAGCGGTTTGCGACAAGCCGCTGGCAGAGTTTTTCAAATCTTGCTTTGAATAATTTTTACGGAGGCTTTAAATGTTTGACATTGTAATTAAAAACGGTAAAATTATTGATGGCACAGGCAGCCCCTCTTATTTTGCCGACATTGCCATTTCAGGCGGCAAAATTGCCAGAATCGCCAAGAACATAGAGGGTGGCAAAGAGGTGATTGATGCCACAGGCCTCACCGTAACCCCCGGATTCATTGACTCTCACGGTCACGGCGACTATGCAATTTTACCCTTTCCCGGTCAGATTGAAAAAATCGAACAAGGCATTACCGTCAGCATTGGCGGTCAATGTGGCGACACCGCCTTTCCCATCGGAAAACACACCTTAAAAGAAGCACCGGTCCCCGTGGGTGAGTTCGGCACCAACCACGAAGTGTATAAAACAGCGGGTACATTTTTAGACATTGCAAAAGATGTTCCGCAGGGCATGAACACACTGACTTATGTGGGGCACGGTGCCATTCGCAGCGCCGTTATGGCGATGGAAAACCGAAAACCCACAGCCGACGAACTTGAGCAAATGAAACAACTGTTGATTGATGCAATGGAACACGGCGCCGTCGGCATTTCATTCGGTTTATTTTATGCACCCGGTTGCTACACCGAAATCGACGAGGTGAAAGCCCTCGCCAAGGTTGCGGCAGAACACGGCGGCATGATTTCTGCCCACATCCGCAACGAAGGCTATTTTGCCTACAAAGCGGTTGAAGAAATGATTGAAGTGGCCAAATACTCGGGTGCGCGTTGTGTGTTGTCTCACCACAAGGCCGAATATAAAGAAAATTGGGGCAAGGTGAATCACACGCTCAGAATGATTGACGAAGCAAATGCCGCAGGGCTCGATGTTTACTGTGATGTTTACCCTTATAATGCATCTCACACACGGCTTTCGGCTATGGTTGTGCCTGCAAAATACCGCACAGAGGGCGATGCAGGGCTCACGCGGTTTTTATCTGATGAAAAAATCCGCCTTGAAATTAAAGATTATTTAAAAGAAACATATGGTGAAGATTATGCCTGGATTCAGGTTACCATCTGCAAAGCTTACCCCGAATATGAAGGCAAAACCATTCCGCAGATTGCGGCCCTTCGCGGCACCGATTGTTATGATGCAATGTTTGACATCATCCGCGACAGTGGTGGCATTTGCTCGGCTTGTTACTTCACGATGTGTGAAGAAGATATTGAAACCATTATGGCGCACCCCCGCGCCATGATTTGCACCGACTCGGGCGTGGCCGGTAACAACAAGGTCTACCACCCGCGCCTGCGCGCAACCTTCCCCAGAGTGCTGGGCAAATATGTCAGAGAAAGAAAAGTTACCACGCTTGTTGAAATGATTCGCAAAATCACAGCCATGCCGGCGGCGGTTTACGGTTTAAAACACAAGGGCATTCTGACCGAGGGCTTTGATGCCGACATCTGTATTTTTGACGAAAACACCATCATTGACAGAGCAAGTTTTGCCGATTGCACGCTCCGCGCCGAGGGGCTCAATTATGTTCTGCTTGCCGGTCAGGTTGTGGTAGAAAACGCGGTTTATAACAGCAAGCGGCTGGGGCGCGTTATATTAAGAAACGAATAATACAATGCAGTAATTACCAAGGAGTTTTATATAATGAAGAAATATTTATATTTAGTTATGGTTTCGGTTCTGGCGCTTTCTCTTGCGGCCTGTCAGGCAACTGTGTTTGAAAACGACAAAGAGACAATCGCAGCACAAGAAGCCACCGCGCAAGAAATCGAGTCACCTGTAGAATCAGTCGGCAACGAAAATGTAGAATACACCTCGCAGGAAATCAACAAAATCGCCACTGAACTGAAAACAAAATGGCAAACGGTTGACCGCACGAAAAGTTCACTCAAAGAAAGCACCGACTCTAACGGTGTGCGCCGCTACAGCGAAACACAGGCTCTGCGAAAAATTGAAATTGACCACGATACCTATGGCCTGCGTGACATTGAGTTTGAACGCGAGTATTATTTTGATGATGCAGAAATGTATTTCGCGCGGCTTAAAAACGCCGGCAAAGAAATGCGCTTTTACTTTAAAGGCGGTAGATTGATTCGCTGGCTTGATACCAACGGCCGCTTCTATGACCGTTCAGAAGATCACGACGAATTTATGCTGTATGAGGCGCTTCTCTTTTCTGAAGCATCAACCCTCTGGTCAGAGTTTGATTCTGAAAATGCAATTGCAAATTCTTATCTGCGATAAACGAAAACAAAAAAAGGCTGTTGCAAAACAAATGGTTTGGCATCACTCTTTTTTTGTTTTATTAAAGGTTATAATAACGGTCAAATTCTGCAGGATG
>JAZRUU010000132.1:0-8481 GCA_045652725.1 Clostridia bacterium
TAATATGAAAACGAAAGGTTTGATAGATGAGAAAACATATCGCGTCGCATATCACTCTCAATTTTAACGCCCATCACATGCCCCGCATTGGCCATGTAATAACTCGCCAAACTATCAATAATCCGCAGAATGAGGTAAAACGCACCAACCGAGAGAATGATTCTCACAGTCAGCGTGTGGGGTGCATTTGATGCACGGTCTGTAATAAAACGGACAATCAAAGGCAGCACCAACTCACAAACCGTGGTGAGTGAGGCGCAAATCAAGTCAAAAATCAATATCCACTTGTATTTTTTAAAGTAAGGGAGAAACCTGCGAATCAACCCTTTGCTTCTCTTTTCTTTCATACAAAACCCCTTATCTGCCAAAGGTAAGCGCAAAATGACACATTGCACAAATACCGGCTTTCATGCCGTTTTCATCAATGTTAAAATGAGAATTGTGCCACGGCGCGGTGAGACCCTCTGCCTCGTTCCCTGTGCCGACATGAACAAAGCTTGCAGGCACGCGCTGTGCAAAATAGGCAAAATCCTCGCCACCCATTGAGGGTTCTGTACCTTCAACAAGGTGCTTGGCCCCTAAAATTTCGATAATAACCGTTCTGAAGCGGTCATTCATCTGTTTATCATTTAAAAGGGGCGGAAAACGAAAAGTAAAGTTAAAGTCACAAGTTGCGCCAAAAGCTGCCGCAATCTGCTGCGCAACCGTTTCCATCTCACGCGCTAAAGCGTGACGCAGCTCGTTGTTAAAGGTTCTGACTGTGCCACGAATTATAGCATCATCAGGAATCACATTATAGGTCGTGCCCGCCTGAAACACATTGGTTGAAATCACATGTTTTTCAAGCGGTGTTGTGTAACGCGCCGAAAGCACATTCCACGCCAACACCACCTGCACACCAATGGCAATGGGATCAATGCACTTGTGTGGCAGGGCCCCGTGGCCGCCACGACCGTGAATGGTGAGTTCAAAATCATCCGGTGAGGCCATAAACTCCCCGTCTTTCACCAACACGCTGCCAACCGGCACGGCGTTATTCACATGTGCACCAATGGCGGCATCCACAGGGGGATTTTCAAGCACGCCTGCCTCAATCATAGGCAGCGCGCCACCAAGATCTTCTTCTGCCGGCTGGAACACGAGTTTAATGTTACACGAAAGCCGATGTTTTAGCCGTGATAAAACCGTGGCACACCCCAATAGCATTGCCACATGGGCATCGTGACCGCAAGCGTGCATCACGCCCTCATTCACCGAAGCAAACGAAAGACCTGTTTCTTCTTTCATAGGCAGGGCATCCATATCCGCGCGCATTAAAAGCGTTTTTTCTTTGCCTGCATCAATCAAGCCCACAACACCGGTGGTTGCCACATTTTTTTCATAAGGAATGCCCAGTTTCTCCAATTTTTCGCAAATAAATGCAGCTGTTTCAAATTCATGATTTTCAATTTCGGGATGCTGATGAATATGCCGTCTGATGCTGACGACCTCATCATAAATCTCCTCAACAATGTTCTTAATATCTTCCATCGGTTGCCTCCTAGTAAATTCTTAAAACGCCCGAAACCTTGCCAACAATTCTGACCTCTCGCACCAAAATAGGCGAAAGCGCGTCGTTCTCGGGTTGCAGACGGATGTAGCCGTTCTCCTGATAAAATGTTTTAACGGTTGCAGAATCATCTAAAAGCGCCACAACAATGTCACCGTTGCGCGCTGTCTCCTGCTGGGTAACAACCACATAGTCACCGCTGAAAATGCCGGCGTTTATCATACTGTCACCCCTGACTTTAAGCATAAAAACATCTTTGTTTTTTGCAAAAGCCATCGGCAGGGGAAATGTGTCTGTCACATTCTGCTCGGCAAGAATCGGCGTGCCTGCTGCCACCTCGCCCACCACGGGCACAGATAAATATTCCGCTACCGGCTCTGCCAGGCGTTCTGCCGTGGTTTCAACCGGGCGCAGGGCGCGGTTTTTAGACCCGTCTTTCACAATCAGGCCCTTGGCCTCTAACTTTTTCAAATAAGTATGCACCGTTGAAGGCGAATTGAGCCCCACCGCCGCACAGATTTCTCTGACCGATGGCGGATAGCCTTTTTTCTGAATTTGCATATTGATAAAATCTAAAATTTCCTGTTCGCGATTTGTGCGTTTCGGCATAATCTTTTTCCTTTCTTAAAGGGATTATAGGATAGACTCGTCTCTAACTTTCAGCGCTGACCGAGGAATTATTTTTCGCCAAAAAAACCTCTTTTATATCCTTAGCCGCCTTTGGCGGTTCCCCACCCTTTAGGCGAGGGCGGTTTTTGACAGCATCCGGTTAAAATCAGCAATCATTTACCTGTTTTACGCTTCGTAAGCTTCAAATTTCAGTTTAAATTCTCTTTTCTCACCGGGTTTTAAAAATTCAAGTGTTCCGTTTTTGCGCATAACATCACGACCGTCAGGGTTACAGTTGCCCGGCTCAAGACCCATAACATAGTCATATTCACCCAGCATCTTCCATTGGGTGAAATATGTGATCTCATCTGCATTATATGACATTTTTAAGCCTTTTTTGATGCCGGGATTATACATAGAAACTTCTGCCAATCCGCTCAGTGTGTGATAGTAGCACACTTCTTCAATGCCGTTTTGCGGCGTTGTAACAGCAAGGCTTTCTGAAAGTTCCACTTCTGCCCCATCACTTCTGCGCACTACCTTTGTTGAGGGAATCGTTATTTTCGTATTCTCATCAAGGAGAGGATACCCCATATTGCAGTGATACATTACCTCCAGCGGGCTCACGGTATCACCAATGTTTGTGACCGTGTCATGCATAACGATTTCATTTTTCTCCAACGAAACAATATACTCTCTTTCTAAAAGCAACTTATGGGAGAAAATTCTGGCGTCTCTGATCTGCGCTTTAATGTGGATGCCGTCAGAAGCAATCCAATGCCCAATATTTTCGCAAGGTGTATTTGAAATGGTGCCGTGCAACGGAACTTCCTCACCGTCATCCACGCAGGGAGAACCAACGCCTGTCAGGCCGCAGGTTGTGCAAAAGCCTGCCGTAAAGGATTTTAAAAATCCAAGTCCCTTTGCATCATAATACTGCGGAGAAACATACCCGCAGGGTGAAATGTAACTATAATTATCCCCTTTAAAGGAGAGTCTTGATATGTCTGCACATCTGTCAACCGACACCCAAAATTCAAGCCCTTTGCCGTTTCTGACATACAGCATCCTCATACCGTCGGCCTTGCCGCCTGAAAGTCTCATTTCTTCAACCCCAAAGGTCTGATGGGGATGCCCTATATACTTATTCATAAAAATTACCTCCCGATTTTTCATTAAAAACTCAATATGTATCAATTATATCACAAAATTTCCAAAAAATCAAACATTTGTTCTGTTATTTTTGAAAAAATTTAAAAAAGTGCCGCAGCAAAGCAAAATCACTTCACCACAGCACTTTTTCGCTCTTATTCACCAATAATTTTAATTAACACGCGTTTTTTGCGCTTACCATCGAGTTCGTAATAAAAAATTTCTTCCCACGGGCCAAAATCGAGTTTGCCGTTTGTTATGGCACAAACCACCTCGCGCCCCATAACGGTTCTCTTTAAATGTGCATCGGCATTATCTTCATAGCCGTTGTGCCAATATCTGTCGTAGGGTTTTTCGGGCGCTAAACCCTCGAGCCACACCTCAAAATCGTGATGCAGACCTGATTCGTTATCGTTAATAAACACGCTGGCGGTGATATGCATTGCATTCACCAGCACAAACCCCTCTTTCACGCCGGACTCATCAATAGCCTTTTGCACATCATCGGTAATGCGGATGATTTCGCGGCGGTTTGAAGCCTGAAAAAACAATTCCTTGCGGTAAGATTTCATCATCATATCCCCTTTTTAAATATTTATTTGTATTGTATCATCAAACCAAAAGACCGTCAAGATACTTCTACAATCTCGCCCGATGAAAACAGATAGATATAACACCCTTTCACCTTTTGTGCAAAAATGGTTTCTGCCGCTTTTTTATAGCAGGATAACTGCACGCCATAGCGCGACCGAATGACTTCGGCGCTTTCTTCACGGTCGGTTTTATAGTCAATAACGGTGATACCGTCATCTTCAAACATCACGCAGTCAATCATACCCTGCAACATCACTTTACCCGGCCGGCCGAGAAGTTCATCACCGTCAGCGGCTATGCTGAACGACACCTCACAGCGCACATCATTGGCTTTTTGCAAGCGCCTGCCCAAGTCTGAATGTGTAAAGGCATAAACCTTTTCAGCAGAAACAAAGGCACTTTCTTCTTCTGTCAAATGTCCGTCTGCCTGCATTTTTTCAATCTGCACACAAACAGATTCAAGTGTTTCACACGCGCAAAAATCAAGATATTCCAGCACCGTATGCAAGGCTGTGCCCTGCTCGGCAGGCGAAAGTTTGCCAGATTGTTTTTTCAAAAAAGCAGGGCGCGGATACAGATAAACGCTGTCCGGTTCTGTTTCGGTCAGTTTGCGCTTCACTTCAGTTACGGTCACCTTGGCAGGCAGGCCGGTTTCACTTTCGTGGGCATAAGTATGATTGAGTAAAGGCAAAAGTTGCGCCAGAACCTCATCATTTTCTGTTTCTTCTACCGTTACCGCTTCGGTTTCGGGCAGGCTGAGTGAATCAACTTCTATAATCTTTAACAAAAATTCGCCCACCGCATCAACAGGCGCCGCAATTTCTGCACCGGCAAGGGTGCGGAGCAAGGCAAAATCAGGATGCGGCAAAAGCGCCATAAGAAGCCAGTCAAGGTAAGAGGTTGCCGTTAGCGCAAAGCCGGCAGAAACGCGGCCGTCTACCCCGCCAATGGCACATTTTTTCACCTGGTCGGCCAGTTTTCTGCCCGAACCGAGCAGAATCAGTTTTTCTCTCGCACGCGTCATCGCCACATATAAAATGCGCATTTCTTCTGACAGCAGTTCGTTGTGCATTGCCTGCTTTGCCGCCGCACGCGCACCGTTGTTATACTCAATGCCAAGGTCTGTATCAATATATAAAGGTCCATAGCCGAGTTCGCTGTGAATTAAAACTTTCTCCTGCAGGTCACGGGTGTAGAACTGTTTACCCACGCCGGCTAAAATCACCACGGGAAACTCAAGCCCCTTGCTTTTATGTATGCTCATAATCCGCACAACATCCTGCTCTTCACCAATGCTACGCGCCGCATCATAGTCTCCGCCAATGGCCTGATATTCATCAATAAACCGAATGAAACTGTAAAGCCCTTTAAGCCCCGTTTTTTCAAAAGCCGCCGCACGGGTATATAAAAGTCGCAGATTCAGTCTGCGGAGTGAGCCACCGGGCAAAGTTGCCTGCGCCTCATAAAAACCCGTTTGCATATAGACATACCACACAAGTTCAGCCGTGCTTAGTTCACGGTTTTTCAGGCGAAAGTCTTTGAGCAACAAAAGAAAATCTGCCAGCGTTTTGCCCAGCATATCATCATCGGCGGCGCGTTTTTTGACTGCATCATAAAAATCGCCGTTTCGGTTTTTTAAACGGATGCTCGCAAGGTCATCGGGCGAGAGTGCAAACAGTTGTGACCGAAGCACCGCAAGCAGAGGAATGTCTTGATGCGGATTGTCAATAATTTTAAGCAGCGAGAGCATAACGGTAATTTCTTCACTCTGCAAAAATGAAGATCCGGCCTCGCTGTAACAGGGAATGCCAAAGGTTGCAAGTGTTTCGGCAAAACACACCGCCATATTTTTTGTTGAGCGCAACAGAATGCAAACATCGCGGTAGCGAATGTTTCTCACACCGTCTTTCCCCAGCACCTGATAGCCGCCATCTAACAACTCCCTGATTTTTTGCGCCGCCACAATGGCTTCGGCGGTGGCTTTTTCCAGTTCATCTTCTGTTTTACCGCCCTCGCCCATTTCAACCAGATGCAGTTCTGTTTTTTCAGAAAGCGGATGGCTCATTTCGGGATAAACCGCGCCGGGATAAAGCATTTCTTCTTCGTTATAATCAATCTCACCCGCACCCGGCGACATAAGCCGCGTAAAAATAAAGTTAACAGCATCAAGCACGCTTTTGCGACTGCGGAAATTTTTTGAAAGAATAATTTTTCTCTCCTTGGCTGTTTTTTCTTCACTGAACCGTTCTTTTTTCTCGCGAAACAAGAGCGGATTGGTGTTGCGAAAACGGTAAATGCTCTGCTTCACATCGCCCACCAAAAACAGACCGCCCTCTTTTTTAATTGCACTAAAAATGGCCTCTTGCAGGGCGCTTGTGTCTTGATATTCATCAATCAAAATTTCGTCAAACTGTTCTTTTACAGATTCTGCAAGGTCTGTTTTTTGTCCTGTTTCATCAACAAACAAGTGGTAACAACCGTGTTCCAGATCATTATAATTCAACAGATTTTTTTCGTTCTTCTTTTCATCAAAGCGCCGCATCAAGCGAATAACGGTTTCAGATAAACATCGCATCACGGGGTGCAATGCCCCAAGCATTTCTTTTTGTTCTGAAGCGTTTAAGGCAAAAAGTTCATCAACCAGTCGCTTTACCTCTTTTTTCTTCACCGTTTCGCGCAAGGCGCGAATCTCTTCTCTGTATCGCGGTTGTGCATTTTTGGGCACAGAAGGGACAGAACGGAAATGAACCGAGCCAAGTGCGTTATAAAATTCGCTGTAGGTTGTCGCCAAAAGCAGATTTTCAAACATCACTTGTTCAGCAAGCAGAAACGAATATAAATTTGCACCGCCATCATCAGCATCGGCAAGGCGTAACATTCTTTCATATTTTTGCATCACGGTTCTGACAATCTCCTGCCCTGCCAAAAGCAAAAGTTGTGCAGATGCACTCTCATCAAAAACTTCATTATTTTCGGGCAAAAACTTCTCTGCCGAGTTTTGCAGCCATTGTTCAGGCTTCGGCAGGCTCATGGCAAAATCATAGATGTGGTTAATCAGGCGATAAAATCCATCCGGATTTTTTATATCTAAATAAGCCTCTGTCAATTGCAGAAATGCCTCGCCATAAAGCGGATCTTCATAAAGTTCTTCAATCACCTCATCAAGCGCTTCCAAGCGAATCAACTCGTTTTCTGTCGGGTCGGCAAGCGAAAAGCCGGGGTCAAGCCCTAAAAGATGAAAGTTTGCCCGCAGAATTTTGTGGCAAAACGCGTGGATGGTTGTGATAGAGGCACGCGGCAAAAGCGCCGACTGCCGAAGCAGAAGTTCGTTTTGCGGGTCATTTTCAAGACGCGACTCCAAAGCCAGACCGATGCGCTCGCGCATTTCTGCCGCCGCCGCATTAGTAAAGGTAACGACTAAAAGCCGGTCTAAATCGACCGGCTGTTCTTTGTCTGTTATTCTTTCTATAATGCGCTCAACCAGCACCGCTGTTTTGCCGCTGCCTGCCGCCGCCGCCACCAAAAGGTCAGCGCCACGGGCAGAAATTGCTTCTTGCTGTGCGGGCGTCCAGCTTCTTGCCATAACTTCACATCCCACTCATTACTGCTTATAGTATACCACAGTTACGGGCAGAATGCAATTGCTTTCTCATCGGCCGCTTCTCGGTTCAAAGGTCTTGCATTGCACGCCGCATTGCTGAACGGGGTCGCAGGTTGTAACTTCAATCCCTGTCGCCTCGCAGGTTAAATTGCCGCCGTTATAAATGCAGTTGGTTACCGTGCACGATACACCGGATAAGGGTTCATTTGTTTTCTGTGTCATATTTTTTCTCCTTTATTTTTGATTGCTAAAGTTAGTATGACACCGAAATTTTTATTTATGCACAAAAAAGCCACAGCAAAACGCGTTTGCTGCAGCCGTTTTTTATTTTGTCATTATGTCTCGGTTACTTCTGTGCTGCCAACGGGACGGATTCTAAGAGGCACACAGGAACCATCACCAAAAATGCGATTCATAGCACTCACATAGTCTGCCAGCATTGAAGCAGGAACAAACGCCTGAATTGTACCGGCAAAACCGCCGCCGTGAACACGGGCGGCACCTTTATCTCCAAGAATCTGCTGACTCAGGGTAAGGGCAAGGGGAATCTCCTGATTGCCCGGCTGACTGCAGGTATAAAGATTTTGCAACAGCCTTGCCGATGAATCACCCGAGGCGCGAACAAGGGCCAAAAAGCCTGTAACATCACCGTTTTTCAAGGCATTTGCCTCAAGAACAGCTCTTTTATTTTCATCAAAAAAATGAATAGCGCGAACAATTGCACGGTCTGAACAGGTTTTGCGAAGGCCGGGCAGTTTTTCATAAAACTCACTTTCATCAACCTCGCGCAAAACTGCGCCACCAAGCGCGTTTGCCACACTCTCCATCTCTGAGCGAATTGCCACATAATCACCCGTCAGATTCGCGTGGCTGCCCTTGGTATCGGTCAGACAAATGACATAACCCGCTTTTTCAAAGTCAAACTGAAAACTTTCAAGTCGGAGGCCAAGCGGTCTTAGGAAGACAAATTAAATCC
>JAZRUU010000133.1:0-1718 GCA_045652725.1 Clostridia bacterium
CAAGCAAAATATATTTTCCGGGTTCCAGGGTTATAATTTCTCCCCTTTGAGTGGGCAGGTGCGTTTCCGGTTCATTTATGGCAGCCGTTGCGGGCAAAACAGTTAAACAAAGCAGGCATACCAACACGGAACAAAAAGCAAAAATAATTTTCTTTTTCAAAGCCATCTCTCCTATGTGTTTTTTGGGTTTTCCGGCAATTTTCGACATATAGTTATTGTATCATTTTACACAGAAAATGTCAACAATAAAGCGTTATACAACAAAAAAAGAAAACAGGCAAATTCCGCTTTTTTTGAGCAGAAAAATTGCCTGTTTTTTACGATGTGAATTTGCCTCTGCTCTTTTAAAAACTAATCACATTTTTTCGTTTTTTATCGCATTGGCTTTTTCTTTTTTTGCACCCTAGAGGTTTTTGTATTTAAAGGTAACCGTAATGGTGCGAATGTGCCTATCAAACAGATAAGAATACTTTGAATCAAGAATTTTTTTATTGGCTTTAGCCGCAGATTTCAGCACAGAAAAACAATCTTTTCCCGATAGAATCAAACGGTCTAAAGCATAGTCATACAGTTCTTGCGTCTTGCATTTAACAGTGAAACATTTCCCCTGATTCTGCGCCACTTTTTTAGCAATTTCGGTGATTTTATCAAGATCATAACTTTCAATCAGCAAATGATTATGATTAAAATAATTTGCCTTAACCGCAGTGCAAAGCGGCATTTGAACAGGACACAAATCAATGTTTCTGGTTCTTTCAATCTCTTCTGTTGTAATGCAAAAATAGTCAAAACCCGTGTCGGTTCGTTTCACCGTTTGAATGGTATTGGATCGGTCATCCCAGGTTACATCCATATAGTAATACTCACCGTCAATTTTAAGAATGTTCCATGCATGCGGTGTATCCTCTTCTCCGCTGTCTTTACGAACATGGCCCGAAACATAGCCACACTCAATGCCACACATACGCAGAAGATACTGCGCTGCACGCGCATAACCGGCGCAAACGGCTTTTCCGTTAAGAAAAACACCGCAAATGGTTCTTAAATAATCAATCTCGGCTTTGTTATTTTCACTTTCTTTTTCAGCATTTAAAGCAACCGTGTCATAATCAACAAACTGCATCAGTTTATCGTGTATGCGCAACGCAACATCATAAGCACTCATTGAGTCATCAATGCCCTCTAAATATTTCGGAACATTTTCTTCAATGCGTTTTGCAATAGCCTCTGATTCTTCTTTGGTTGCACCATAATGAAAGGTTACTTCGCTGCCACCAAACGAAAGAGCATTATACCAAAACAGTTCAGGTCTGTCAAATCGAATTGATTGTGACACCTGACACAGTTCATCAAATGTATAGCCATCAACCGTGACAGATTCTTGATGTTCACAAATTGCCGCAACAAGAACATCGTAAGCAGATTTTAATTTTTCACTGAGGCGCGTGTAACAAAAATGCGGAACATCAGCCTCCGGCAAACGATCAAAAGATGCAGGAGTATATGTTTGCCCGAAATCGCCGTTGCCTGCCCTTTTTGTTTCACCGATAGGTAACGCATTTGTATGACCTGAAAGTTTGATGAAATATAAGAAAGGATTGTTGTTAAACTGTGGTTTATCAAGCAGTTCTTTAACAAGTTGCCTGTAGCCAACGCCCGAAGAATTGTTTGTGCTTTCATAGTAAAGCGTTCTTGCATCGGCACGGGCAGCATCCTTT
>JAZRUU010000134.1:0-9263 GCA_045652725.1 Clostridia bacterium
CAGTATGTTGCTTAAAATTTAATATTGTTTACCATAGAGTGCTTTTTTGTGTTGTCTGCACAAATTGGTGCAGTTCAATCGGGGTTGCTTTTTTTGTTATATTTTATCAACAATTTTTATTAGAATAAAAAAGTTTTCTAACAAAAATTTTCTGAATCCGGCTGTTTTTCTTGCTTTCTTTTCTGTTTTTATTTGAATATTTCGCCTGTTTTTACCAAAATATCCACTCTACACTCATAAAATAAATGTATTTTTGCATCAGCAAAGTCATTTTGCTTTGAAAAATTTGATTTTTTTGTTGAATTTTTATTTCAAGTGTGTTATACTGTTCATAACCAAATAAAAAGGAGTCGATACTGTGAGTAGTATTTTAGGTTTAAAATTAAAAAAACTCAGAAAGGCAAAAGGCCTGAACCAAGATGAACTTGCGCAAATTTTAGGCGTTGGCAAAACCACCGTTTCAAACTATGAAACCGGCTACACCACCCCTCCCAGCGCAATGCTTCTCCAACTCTCTGTGTTTTTTAATGTTTCTCTTGATGAACTGACAACCGACGATATTGACATCATTGAAACGCCAGAAGAATCAAACACTTTCAGAGAAGGGGCAACCGACCTTTCGGGCGAGAAAATTGTTCCTGTTTATCTCTCCCTGTCTGATGCTGTTCCGCACGCTGTTCCCATTCACCAGTTCAAATTCCCTGTGTCTTTTGTGGGTGACGGGTCTTTCTTCGGGCTCAAAATCTCGGGTGACAGAATGGACCGCGCCGCCCTGCCTGACGGCAGCATTGCCATCATTCGTCGCCAATCCATTGCCGATGATGGTGAAATTATGGCTGTTTCGCTGGGTGATAACCCCATTTTTGTCTGCCGTTTTTATCGCATGGGTGAAAACATTACCCTGTTTTATGAAAGCAACAACCCCGTGCACCGTCCGCTTATGATTAACGCCCGTGAACAAGGGTTTAAAATTCACGGCAAAGTTGTTAAATCCATTCAATCCATTTTCTAACCCTATCTCACAAAGAAACGGAGAAAATTATGAACCGTGAAACAACCTGCGCCTTCACCGGCCACCGCTGGCTTAGCAAACAGCAGTGCTTGGTGCTTGAAAAACAACTTGAAACAATGCTTTTTTCTCTGACAAAACAAGGCTTTACTGACTTTTGTTCAGGCGGCGCACTCGGGTTTGACCAACTTGCCGCCAAAACCGTTTTAAAACTCAAACAAAAAATGCCCGGTGTGCATTTGGTGATGGTTTTGCCTTGCAAAGACCAAGACGCGTTCTGGAAACCAACACAAAAAGAGGCCTACCGCGCGCTCATTTCAGAAGCCGACAGGGTTATTTACACCGATGATTGTTATCACAACGGCTGCATGCAAAAACGCACCCGACACATGGTTGATTCTTCGGCCTGTGTGCTGGCTTATTTAAACCACAACCGCGGCGGCACCAAATACACAGTGAATTATGCCGAAAAAACAGGGGTTCCCGTTCTGTTTTTAAACGGCGACGAGCCAATGCAAATGTCCGTTTTTTCACAAATATAACAAAAGAGCCACCCTGCAATTTTTTCATTTTGCAGGGGGTTCTTTTTTTCTTGTTTTTTCCTTGAAAACACGCTATTTTTATTGACTTTTTTTTCATTTCGCGATATAATGAAGAGTGAAATATTATTTTAAGGAAAAAACTAATGAAAAATAAAATAAATGCTGTTAAAACAGCCGGAATTATGATTATTTTAACCCTGCTGGCAAAAGTTGCCGGCATGTTGCGTGATGTGTTGTTTGCATCGCTTTACGGAACAGGTGGTCAGGCAACTGCTTTTCTCACCGCCTCAAGAATCCCCCTGCTTTTTTTTGACATTACGCTGGGGGCGGCCATTGCTTCTTCTTTCATCCCCGTTTTCAACGAATATCTTGAAACAGGCAAAAAAGAAAAAGCCCTGCACTACGCAAACACTTTTATTAACCTGATTTTGCTTATCACCGGCATTTTCTGCGCCGTCGGCATGGTGTTCTCAGGGCCGATTACCGGCCTCATCGGTGGTGGGCTTGCAGCAGGTGAAAAGGCGCTGGCTGCAAAACTCGTTGTCATTTTGTTCCCGACAATGATCTTCTCTGCGCTGGCCTTTGCGCTGGCCGGTCTTTTGCAGTCGTTTGATGAGTTTAACATTCCTGCCGCCATCAGCCTTGCCTCTAACGGTGCCATGGTGCTTTACCTCGTGTTTGTGCGCGACCATTTGGGCATTGAAGGCGTTGCCGTAGCAATGCTCATTTCGTGGGGGTTGCAGATTGTGATTCAGCTGCCCGCGCTTAAAAAAACACCATTCCGCTATCGCCCCGTGCTTGATTTAAAAGATGAGGGCATTAAAAAAACCGTGCTTTTAGCCCTGCCCATTTTAATCAGTTCGTGGGTGCAGCCCATTAACTCAATGGTCAACATTTATCTTGCCTCGTTTTTAAACGGGGGGCAGGCCGTTGCCGCGCTTGACTATGCCAACAAACTTTACATCATCTTCGTCGGCGTTTTGACTTATGCCATCTCAAACTTAATCTTTCCCTCGCTTTCTCGCCTTGAGGCTGGCAACAAAACAGAAGAACTTGCAAAACTTGCAGGCAAAGCAGCCAGAACCGTTCTGGCCATTATTTTGCCGGTTATGATTTTGTTTTTACTGCTCAGAACGCCTTTGGTCCGTTTTGTTTATGAGCGTGGTGAATTTGGCGCCCAAAGCACAAGGCTGACAGCCTCTGCCCTGCTCTTTTATTCATTGGGAATGGCAGGCTTTGCCGTAACAGAAATTTTAAACAAAGTGTTTTATGCCACAAAAGACGGTCGCACACCCATGCTGGTGGCAATGGGCGGCATTCTGCTAAACATTGCTTTGAGTTTTCTCTTTGTGCGCTTTTTGCGTACAGGCCTCTGGGGTGTGGCGCTGGCCGCATCTATCGCTGCCACGGCCATTGGCGGTGCGCTGCTCATCATTTTAAACAAAAGGCTTCGTCTGTTCTGCCTCGGTGACCTTGTAAACACCGCTAAACTTCTCGTTTCTTCATGTGTAATGGCCGTTTGTGTTATCGCTGTCAGAAACTTTTTTCCGCAGGGCGGTAACTTTTTAATGACATTTCTGACCCTTGCAGTTTCGTCTGCCGTCGGGGTTTTGGTTTATGTTTCCTGCCTGTTTCTCTTAAAAACTGAAGAGTCGGCAGATGTGAAAGATTTGGTAAAACAAAAAGCAAAGAAGGTGAACTGATGCAAAGTGCAATTTTAAAGTTTTGCGGTCGAATGTTGCGCATTTTAAACATTTGGTTTTGTGCCAGCGTAACAGGGCGCGCATTTAACCGCCTTTCAAAAACGCTGGGCAACGCTTTTTCACACAGCCTTTTAGGGCGCTTTTTCACCCCGGCCGAGGGTAGCGTGTTTCGCGAAAGTCTGTTTTGCAAACTACTTCTTTTGCCGGTTTCGGTTTGCCGCCGTTTAGCCGCCGCTATTGGCGAGAAGTGGAAGGTGCTTGAAAAAAACAGTTCCATCCTCTGGTTTTTTGACAATTGGCACAACATCAGCATTCGCACCTATGGTGTTATTCTGCTGAGTTTTTCACTTTGTTTTGGCGTTCTTCGCGGTTTTTTCTTTGTTCCCGCGCTTGCAGAGTGGATTGTGCTTGGCGCTTTGGCTCTTTTTGCACTTTTGATGATTTTAATAAACCGCAGCCTGAAATCTTTGTTTAAAGGCAGTTGGTTCTTAACCGCCTTAGGTGGATTATTCTGCGAAATCAAGCCCGATTCTGACAGCAAACTGTTTTTAAAAGACCCCGAGTTCTTTTTAAGCCGCCCTGCTTACAGCATTCTGGCAGGGGCGTTCCTCGCGGTTGTGGCCACCCTGCTTTCGCCGACCGTGTTTGTTTTGCTCTTTGGCGGCCTGTTTTTTGTTCTTTTTGCAATGCACTGCACCGTGTTTGGTGTTTTTTGTGTCATCATTGCATCGCCGTTTTTGCCAACCATGGCTTTGGTAGGCGCTTCGCTTTTGTGTGTTATCTCTTTCTTCTGGGGGCTCATCACCAAAAAGCACACCGTTTTGCGCCCCGTGCCGCTGGGTGGTTACATCGCGTTTTTTATGCTGGCAATGGCGGTTTCAACCCTGCTCTCGTTCACTTTTAAAAAGAGCCTTTTCATTCTTTTGATTTATGTGGCCTTTGTGCTGTTTTATTTTGTGGCCTATCAGGTGCTTGACAGTGAAAAAAAATGGAAGGGTGCCATTGTTTCATTCGTTGCTGTTTCAGCCTTTGTAGCACTCTACGGTGTTTACCAGAACTTTGCAGGCATCTCCGGTGCTGCCTCGTGGGTAGATCAGGAAATGTTCCGGCAGATTAAGGTGCGCGTTTATTCCACCTTCGGTAACCCCAATGTGTTGGGCGAATTTTTGGTTATGATGATTCCCCTTTCGCTCGCCGTTTTGTGGAAGGCGAAAACCGACGGGCAAAAGTTCATTTACACCGGCATTTTTCTGTTGCTGGCTGCCTGCATGGTGTTCACCTGGTCACGCGGCGCGTGGCTGGGCGTTCTTCTGGCAGCAGCCCTGTTTCTGCTGATTGCAGACAAGCGTTGGGCGCTTTGCGCCGTTTTCGGCATTTTGTTGCTCCCCATGCTTCTCGGCTCTGACTCTGCCATTGCCAACCGCATTTTGAGCATTGGCAACACGAAAGACACATCAACCGCCTACCGCGTTTCCATCTGGCAGGCATCGCTCACCATGATTCGCGACTTCTGGATGAGTGGCATTGGTGCGGGGTCAGATGCTTTTTCAATGATTTACCCCAAATATGCTTTGGCAGGTGCTAACTTTGCCTTGCATTCTCACAATTTGTTCCTGCAAATTATGGTCGAAGCCGGCATTTGCGGCATTGTGACCTTTGTTGCACTGATTATTGCCTTTGTCCGCCGCGCCTTTTCGCGGTCTGTTTATAAAAACCGCAGTTCGCTAAAGGGTGCAGTTACCATTGCCCTTGCGGCCGGTCTGCTCGGCTTTTTGTTTCAGGGTTTAACGGACAATGTCTGGTATAACTACAAAATGGTGTTGATTTTCTGGATTGTTCTGGCGCTTGCCTCCTCTCCTGCAGCACCGGATTTTGACGGAGGTGAAAGCAAATGAAACACATTGTTCAGGTGTTGACCGATTCCACCATCGGCGGCGCAGGAAAATATTTGCTAAACTATTTGAGTTGCTTTGACCGGTTAACCTACCGTGTCACCGTGATTTTGCCGGAGCGCAGCAAGCTCTGTGATGCTGTTCGCGGATTTGAAGATGTGACCTTAATTGAAGCACCGCACATTGCCGACCAGTCTTATAACAAGCAGGCAATCGGTCATTTAAAAGAGTTATTCACAAAACTCAAGCCCGACCTTTTACACACCCACGCCTGCCTTTCGGCGCGCATTGCCGGCAAGCTTGCAAAGGTGCCGGTGATTGTGGCCACCCGCCACTGCATTGAGCCATTAAAGCGTGGTGTTAAGGCGCTGGCTTACAGTTTTGTTAACAACGCCCTGTGTGACTATTACATAGCCGTTTCAGGTGCAGTTGTCACAAATTTAATGGATTCGGGCATTAAAACCTATAAAATCAAAGCCGTTACCAATGGCGTTACACCGGTTAGAAAAACTTCGGCTGATGCGGTCAACTTCATCCGCCATCGCTACGGTGTTGCTGATGATGATACGCTATTTGGCATTTTCGGCAGGTTAGAACCTGTTAAAGGGCATAAATATTTCATTAAAGCGGCGCGTCAGGTGCTGAAAGAATATCCTAAGGCCAAGTTTTTAATTGTGGGTAACGGCAGCCTTGAAAAAGAGTTAAAAGAACGCGTTGCCCGTTACGGATTAGAAGAAAGCATCATTTTCACCGGCTTTGTAAATGACACTACAGAACTTCTCAACGCCGTGGATGTGAATGTGAACACCTCTGAATCTGAAGCTATGAGCCTCGCACTATTAGAGGGCATGAGCCTTGCAAAACCCACCATTGCCACACGGGTTGGCGGCAACTGCGAACTGATTGCAGACGGCGAAGACGGTGTTTTAGTGAACTATGGCGACAGCGCCTCACTTGCGCTTGCAATGTTGCGCGTGATTTGCAATCCCGATTTTACTGAAAACATCGGAACGGCCGCCGGGCAAAAATATGCACAGTTCTATACCATTGAAAAAATGATTACCCGACTTGAAGATGTTTACAAGGAGGTTTTACGATGATAATTGATGAAAAAGGCAAACTGTTCGGCAAAGTGAATCTGCTCGATTTGATTCTGGCCGTTATTATGATTGCAGCAATCGCTGTTGCCTGCATTTTGTTTGCAGGCGGCCCTAAAACAGGCGCTACACTCCCCGTAACTTATACTGTAGAAATTCAAAACAAAGATGAAGCCTATTTTTCTCATGTTGTTTTAGGTGAAACTGTGACAGACGGTGTTACAGGCGTATATGTGGGCAAAATCAAGGGTTTTGAAAAAAAACCGGCCACCATTATAGCGCAGGCAGATAACCGCCTCGTGGCAACAAACCCCGAGGGCCGCTTTGACGGTTATGTGCAGATTGAAGTTGAGGCAGGGGTTTCTTACCCTGACCTGCTCGCCTCTGACATTGAACTGAAAATTGGCAGTGATGT
The DNA here is from genome assembly GCA_045652725.1 of Clostridia bacterium. GTDB lineage: Bacteria > Bacillota > Clostridia > UBA1381 > UBA9506 > UMGS755. Next base: position 6,659 of record JAZRUU010000134.1, read on the forward strand.
TGCCTTTCGTTCTGAGAGCCTTGCGATGCACGGCTATATTGTGGACATCGACTATGATGCGGCACAACTTGAGGAGGTGCGCTAATGCTTGATAAAAAAGGCAAATTATTTGGAAAAATAAGCATTGTTGATATTTTAGTGGTTGTTCTGGTTCTGGCTATGCTGGTCGGCGGTTTTGTGACCTATCAGAAAATTGCCAGCAACAAGGTTTTAACCGAAAACAAAGGCTTAATCAAAACAAACGCCACCGGCACACTTGAAGTTACCATGCGTGTGAAAGAAGTCCGCCAGATGACGGTGGATGCTTTTGCCGAAGGCGACGAGATGTTTTTCGATGACACCGGCAAGTTTCTGGGTGAAATCAAGGCAATTGAAACAGAGCCAAGCAAACGCCTGATTTTTGACAGAAACGGCAACCCCGTAATGGCAGAAATGCCCCAACGCTTTGATGTTTTGCTTAAGGTCGCCGTGCCGGGTAAGCGCCTGGAAGATGGTTTTTTCACCGCCGATAATATTCAACTCGTTTACGGCAGCGAAATTAAAATCAAAACACTTAAAATTCAAACAACACCGGTTTTAGAAACCGTGATTACAGTAACAGGTGAGTGATTAACATGCAAACTTCTATTGCAAAATTAAAAAAAGCAAAGCGAATCGTCATCAAGGTGGGAACCTCTTCTCTCACCTATTCAACCGGGCGGATTCACTTGCGCAAAATTGACCTTTTGGCAAGAACGCTGGCTGATTTATGCCACGAGGGCCGCGAGATTGTTTTGGTTTCAAGCGGCGCTGTCGGCGTGGGCATGGGCAAAATGGGTTTTGCCGAAAAACCAAAAACAACCCGCGAAAAGCAGGCAACATCTGCCATTGGCCAGAGCGAACTGATGAGCATTTATGGCAAACTGTTTGGTGAATACGGCTGCGATGTGGCGCAGGTTCTGCTCACAAAAAATGTTATTGAAAATGAGCAGAGAAAACAGAACGCCATTACAACCTTTAACACCCTGCTTGAGTGGGGCGTTGTTCCCATTGTTAATGAAAATGACGCCATTTCAACTGAAGAAATTGAGTTTGGCGATAACGACACATTGTCGGCTATGGTTGCCACGCTGATTGATGCAGATTTGTTAATCATTCTCTCTGATATTGATGGTCTCTACAGCGCCGACCCGAGAAAATCGGAAGATGCCGTTTTACTTGATGAAGTTGACGAAGTAACAGACGAACTGTTTGACATTGCCGGTTCTGCCGGTTCTGCCCGCGGCACAGGCGGCATGGCCACCAAGTTAATTGCCGCCAGAACCGTAATGGAGGCCGGCATCAATATGGTTATCACAAACGGCAGCCAGCCCGCTGTGATTTATGACATTTTAGAAGGCAAGCAGGTGGGCACCCTGTTCAAGGGTAAGAACAAGGAGGATGCCGGATGCTGAAAGAAATGGGAAAGAGAGCAAAAACTGCCTCTTTATCACTAATGAACATCAGCGCTGAAACAAAGTCTGCAGGTCTTGCGGCCATTGCCAAAGCGCTGAAAGATAATGTAGCGGCCATTCTTGCTGCCAATAAAAAAGATGTTGAGGCGTTCATCGCCAAAGGTGGCTCTGCCGCTTTGGTTGACCGTTTAACGCTGACAGAGGCGCGTATTTTTGATATGGCCGAGGGTGTTTTAAAGGTTAACGCCCTGCCCGACCCTGTTGGCGAGGTGCTGGGCATGACCAAGCGCCCCAACGGTCTTGTCATCGGAACCAAGCGTGTTCCGTTGGGCGTTATCGGCATCATTTATGAAGCGCGCCCCAATGTAACTGTTGACGCGGCCGTTTTGTGCCTGAAAACTTCAAACGCCTGCATTCTGCGCGGCGGTAGTGAAGCCATTTTCTCAAACACCGTGTTGGTTGACATTATGAATGAAGCCTTAACCGGCGCAGGTTTCCCCCAAGGCAGCCTGCAACTCGTTCGTGACACTTCAAGAGAAACCGCCAGAGAACTGATGCGGTTATCAGACTACTTAGATGTGTTGATTCCCCGTGGCGGCAAGGGTTTAATTGCCACCGTTGTAGAAAATGCCTCTGTTCCCGTGATTGAAACGGGCACAGGCAACTGCCACATTTACATTGAAAAAACGGCTGACATCAAAATGGCAGAAGCCATTGTTGTTAACGCCAAAACCAGCCGCCCCGCTGTTTGCAACGCGGCAGAATCGCTACTGATTGATGAAGCGGTGGCAGAAACGGTGTTGCCGGTGATTGCCGAGGCACTCCGCCCCTACAGCGTTGAACTCAGGGGATGTGAGAAGACCTGCCGCATTCTTCCCGAGGCAAAACCTGCCACAGACGAAGATTTTTACACCGAATATAATGACTTTATTATGTCTATTAAGGTTGTATCCGGTCTTTCGCAGGCAATCAGCCACATTAACGAGCACGGAACCAAGCATTCAGAAGCCATTGTAACGGCTGACTACGCTGCGGCAAACCGCTTTTTAGATGAGGTTGATGCCGCCGCTGTTTATGTGAATGCCTCCACCCGCTTTACAGATGGCAACGAGTTTGGTTACGGTGCCGAAATCGGCATCAGCACCCAAAAACTCCACGCCCGCGGGCCGATG